>JANYCC010000351.1 GCA_025360495.1 Verrucomicrobiota bacterium
TTTTCCTACCCGCCCCGCTTCTCCCATGGCCCGGCTTCCCACGATGCCCAGAGGCGCCCTGACGAGTCCACCGGAGATGTTTGCGATTGCCTTGGACGGCGGGTCGGGTGTACCGGATGGGTCCTTCAAACATGACCCCATCCTTCCACGGCAACCCGCCGGAATGCCTATTGTCCTTATAGCAAGTTTCCGGTGGGAGCCGCGGTCCTGACCGACACCGGGGAGATCTTCACGGGTTGCAACGTGGAGAATGCGTCGTTGGGCCTGACGATCTGCGCCGAGCGCAACGCCATCTTCCAGGCGGTGAGCCACGGGCATCGGAAGATCCGGGCGATCCTGGTGATCACCGATGGCCCGTCCCCGGCCTCCCCGTGCGGCGCGTGCCGGCAGGTCATCAATGAATTTGGACCGGAAGCCGGCGTGTGGTCCTGCTCCGTCGCCGGCGAGACCATCGCGGCCAAGGTCGTCGTGTTCAGCAGCGCGGACCTGGCGCGGCTGAAACAGGAGCCGTGGAGTGACGTGGTGCGGAAAGTCATCCGGGATTCGGGAATCCAATCCCTCCAGCCCCTGGTCGATCCGGACGGGATTCGGGATTGTGGCGGGTTTCCCAGCCCGTTTTCGCAGGCTTCAACGGGGCGTCTCCGGAGCATGGTTTAGCCTTGCGGATTATGGAATGGATTATATAGCCTTCCCGCGAACCCCATTTGAATCACCGAAATCCCTGCGTCAGGAATTGACATGTGTACCTGTGCCCACGCCCCGCACCACAATCCATTGCACTGCCTGCTGCCCCCTCATCTGCTCGAAAAGATCGCGCAGAATGCCGGGGGTGAACTGCGGCAACTGGCCCTCGAAAACCTGTCCAGTTCGGGCAAGTTCCGCGGCAACCGGGAGGTGATGGGTGAACTGATGGGTCTCCTCCAGTCGGGCGGGGACCAGAAACGTCGCACCGTCTATGACGCCAAGGGAAAACAGGGTCTGCCCGGCGCCCGCGTCCGCGGGGAAGGGGATCCGGCATCGTCCGACCCGGCGGTCAACGAGGCCTATGACGGGGCCGGGGCGACCTATGACCTATATAAGAATGTGTACGGGCGGAATTCAATCGATGGCAAGGGGATGAGGTTGGATTCCACGGTCCATCATGGGCGCAAATACGACAACGCATTCTGGAATGGCCGCCAGATGGTCTATGGGGACGGGGATGGCCAGCTTTTCAACCGGTTCACCATCGCGATCGACGTGATCGGGCACGAGCTGACCCACGGCGTCACGCAATACTCGGCGGGATTGGTCTACCAGGACCAACCCGGCGCCCTCAATGAATCGATGTCGGATGTCTTCGGGTGCCTCGTGAAACAATATGCCGGCAAGAATGGGAAGAAGACGACGGCGAAGAAGGCCGACTGGCTGATCGGGGAAGGGTTGTTGGCCAAGGGTGTCAAGGGGGTCGCACTCCGTTCGATGAAGGCCCCCGGGACGGCGTATGATGACCCGATCCTGGGCAAGGATCCCCAACCGGCCCATATGAAGGATTATGACCCGTCGCCTTCGGACAACGGCGGGGTCCATGTCAATTCGGGGATCCCCAATCATGCCTTCTACCTGGTGGCGATGGCGCTGGGTGGCAACGCATGGGACCGGGCCGGCAAGATCTGGTACCAGTCCTTGTTAAGATTCCAACCGACGACGGATTTCCAAGGCGCCGCGGAGATCACCGCCCAGACAGCGGGCACGCTCTACGGTGCGGGAAGTGTCGAGGTCAAGGCGGTCGTCGACGCTTGGAAGCACGTGGGGATCACGATCTGACCGTGGCCGCCGACGTGAGGAGGCCGTAGCCGATGACGTAAGGAGGCGGATCCCGGTGAGGCTGGGGTCTGGCCTGTTGGGTCCGCCTCGTATCTCGGAAGCTACCCGTAGCCGATGACGTAAGGAGGCGGATTCCGGTCAGGCTGGGGTCTGGCCTGTTGGTTCCGCCTCGTACCTCGGGCGGCTACGCGCTGCGATTTTATCGGGTGTTCCCTTCGGGGTTCGTTGCGCCCATTATCCATCCAATGAAGGCAACCCTGATCCGCACCGGAGGATTCGCCGGCGTGGCTGCAAAATGGGAGTTCGATGGCACTTCCCACGGATCGACTCCGGAGCCGGCCGGACCCGACATCAAAGAATTCGAGCGGTTGATCTCCTTGGTTCGCGCCAAAGGGGCTTTGGGCCGGGATTATACCGCGCCGTCCAGTCGTGGCCCGTCAGCGGGAAAGCCAAATCCCGCCGAGATTCCCGCCGATCTTCAAAGCTATGAACTGGTCATCGACGGTCAGAGTGTGAAATGGACGGAGCCCGGTCCGACGGGATCGGGAGGCGCACCGGGGATCGTCAGCGAACTCGCTTCTTGGATCATGGAGAACGCCAAACGGGGTCCGGTCCGACCCAACTAGACGCGGATCAGTTCTCCCAATCCAGACGTCCCGCCCTATGGAGAGGCCGCGGGTCATCCCCGACTCCTCCGTGCGCGGCCTGTCGGGACAAAAGGTCATCCAGGGCTTCCATCGAGTCATTGGCTGTCGTCCGGTAGACGGCAAGGGTCGGAGGAGCGTCGAAAGTCTGGTGATCCCGCATGGGGGCGGACCCGGTGACCGGGCTGGGTGTCGGCGGTTGATGGGGACGGTCCCATCTCAGCAGGGCAGCGGCCAGGGCAACGGTGAGCACGGCGGCGAGGGTCAGGGGTTGCCTGGTTTGGAGGACGATCCCATGGACGAACCCGTCCATCGCGCGCCACCAGGATGCGCGGGGAGGGTTGGAGACGATCCGTTGTTTCAGGCGGCGATGGAACGATTCATCCGCCGGAATGCGTGGGAAAGCTTCGGAGGCCTCGGCTTGCTCCCGGCACAGCTTGGACACCTCGTCCCAATACTGGCGGCAACCGGCACAGACCCCGAGATGAACGCGCAATTTCGCGGCGCTGTCGGCATCCAGGACATCGAGCGCCAGCCAGGCCAGGGGCTTTTGATGATGAGCGCAGGGTTTCATAGGCATTCGGTCAGGGATTCGGGATGTGGATGCGGTCGGCGTCCATGCCGTTCATTTTGCGGAGCTGTTCCACGGCATGGAACAGACGCGACTTGACCGTGCCCACCGAACAATCAAGGGCCGCCGCGATGCCCTCCAACGAATGGTCCACATAGAACCGGAGATGGATCACTTCGCGATGTTTGGGCGAAAGTCGTTGGAGACATTCCCGGAGAAAAACCGCGCGTTCGGTGAGGATGGTCGCCTGGTCGGGCGGGAACGCGTCGTCGGCCGCATTCTCTAGTTGCTGGGTGACCCCGGTCTGCTCGTCCCAACCGAGGCTCGAGAGGATCAGGGGGCGTTTCTTGCGGCGGACGTTCCGATGGATGTTGAGCAGGATGGCACAGAGCCAGGTGAAAAACTGGCAGCGGCCATGATAGCGATGGAGGCTTTTCCACGCCGCCACAAACGTGTCTTGGGCGAGGTCTTCGGCGAGGGTCGGATCCCCGCAGAGAAGGGTCGCCTGACGCACCAGACGGTCGCCATGGATCCGGCATAGTTCGCAGAAGGCCTCGGTGTCGCCCTGCTGAGCACACACCAAGGGATCCGGCGCCGTGGGCAGGTCCGTGTCGACCGTGTCTGGGGTCAGGCTGAACATGGAACAGGGCCCTTATTTCGTCGCCGGTTCCTTGACGATCGGCTGACCGGCGCGGGGTCCGTCGATGAACACGGGGGTGCCGTTCTTGTCGGCGAAGACCAGCACCTCGTTGAAACCGCGGGAATTCAACTTGGACTTGAGGAGAAAGCCCCGGTCCGAATTGCCGATCACGAGGCGTTCCACGGTGAATGGACCGGAGCCGCAGGGATCCGGCACGTTGCGAAAGCGGTCATCGCGATGGCAGCGATACTCGATTCCGGCCCGGAGTTGGGCCATTTTCACCTGGTTCATGAACTCCTTGGCCCGGGCCTTGGACATGGCCGGGATGAAGGTGCTCGCGAGGGGAAGGCGTGTCTCCAGGACGCCGGATGGGGCCTTGGACGTGGCCGGGCCCGCGAGGGGATTGGAATTCTGTGCGAGCCGGGCTTCGAACGCCTTGGCCGCCGGCGCGAACTGCTCATAAGGCAGGCCGAGCAACGCGGTCATTTCATCGTATAAGGGGTGCAGTTCCTGGAGTCCGGCCACCAAGCCGGCGCTGGTGCCGCCGGTGCTGGTGATGAGCCGTTCGGGAAGACCCGGATCCGGTTGATCCCCGCCGTACAGGGTCCGGCCGAAAAGCTCGCGGACCTTGATCATCACGGCCGCTTCATCGCCCGGGGTCTCCGCCTGAAAGCCCTTGATCTTCGCGATAAACCAATCCCCCGACGTCGCCCGCTCGATCTTCATGCAGTCACGGATGGTCCCACGGGTGGGGCCGGCATCGATCCCGGCCTGGATCTGGTCGAGCGTTTCCGGGGTGAATTCGAAAATGTTCTCCGCGACGGTGTTGGCCAGGATGCCGTCGATGGCAAATTGGACGAGCGCAGAGATCACCAGTCCGTCCTTGGACACATTGCGGCCCAGCACGAATGCCGCGAGGAAATCGTCCCGGGCTTCGGCCGGCCGGCCGTGTCGCAGGTGCCACATCACCCGCAGTCGGGCGGCTTGCGCCACGCCCTTGGTTTTGGCCAGGGAAGGAAGCAGCAGTTCCGGTCCGGCGGACACGTCCAGGCCCCAATCGCACGGCACCTGGGCGCGGGTGGCCTGGCGGAGCAACCGGAAGGTATTGTCGTATCGGCCGATCAGTTCTTCGAACTTCGAATCGAGGGCGCGACCCTGCCACTCGTCGGGGGCGGCGAGGTGACGGTGATCGGATTCGGACAGGTCCGGCAACACGGCGAGGGCCTGATAATAGGTGAGGGCCGGGTTGATGTCGGTGCGTTGGAGGATGGCGGCGCGTCCGGGGCTGGCCAGGGCGAGGGCGAGCAGGAGCAGCCCGAGGGGCGCGAGGAGAAGTGGGATCAATCGTTTCATGGGGCAGGTTCCGGTGGAAAGTTTCGTCAGGTCCTTGCCCGTTGGTAACGCGGGAGGGGGAAAGGGTTCATTCCCGGAAGAAAGGTGCCTTTCCACGCCTCCGATGGTTCACGGGCTTCGTGGACCTGGCACCCTTGGCACCCTTTGTTGTTCGATCTTCCCGGGTCCTTCGCGCCCTTTGTTGGCCACCCTCACCCCAGGAAGCCGAGCGTGGAGGTCCCGAAATTGGCGAGGTTCGGGAACACCGAGGCCAATTGGTTCGCCGGCACTCCGAACCACGCCGCCAGGGTCGCACCATATTGGTCGATCGACGTGCTCGGGACGAGCGCGCCGCGGGAACCGGAATCATCCGGACCGCCCAGCGCCATGGAGGGGAAAGTCCCATACATCTGTCCGCCCAGCACCGCACCGCCCAATATAAGATGGTGGCTGCCCCAACCGTGGTCGCTGCCGGTCCCACTGGGTTGCAAGGTCCGTCCAAAATCCGAAAGGGTGAAACTCGTGACCTGATCGGGGATGGCCATTTCCGCGGTCGCCAGTTGGAACGCGGCCAGAGCCTCCGACACCTGGCGCAACAGATCCCACTGCTGCCAGCTTTGTGATCCGTGGGTGTCAAAACCACCGAGGGAACAGAAGAAAACCTGGCGGCTCATCCCCACGGTCCCGCGGAGCTTGATGATCTGGGCAACCTGTTGCAGTTGGTTGCCCAGCGTCGTGCCGGGAAACTGCGTCGCGAGCTGGGCCGATCCCCCCGTGAGCAGGGCGTTGAGATCCAAGGCATCCTTGCGCACCTTGTTGGCGGCCTGCACGAGGGCGAGACCGCTGTCGAGCTGGAGGATTTGTTGGAGTCCGACCTTGCGCGCGTCGGCGGCGGCCTGGGGCCAGAGGTTCATCCCGCTGGGATCGAGATTGAAGCCGGGCAACAGGCTGGCGGACTGGATGACCTTGCCGGTGCAGAAGAGTGCGGGTCCGGCGATGGAGACGGCGGCCGGAAAGGTCGAGGCCCCGTTGGAGGGTTGCATCACGTCGGCCGCCCGGGCGCCCCAACCGGTGCCGCCGGAGGTCGAGGGGATGCCGCTTTGCATCTGCTGGATCTGGTCGGAATGCGAGAAGAGGTTGGTCGGCAACTGGACAGCTTTGGCGAGGAATTCCGCGCGCGTGACCGGCTGCACGAGCATGCCGGTGTTGGCGAGGACCGCGAGTTTGCCCTGGGCCCAGAGCGGATGGATGGCGGCCAACCCGGGGTTCAGGCCGTAAGGGGTGCCGTTCGGGGTCACGATCGGCAACAGCGCGCCGTTGTTATCGGGGAGGGCCAGGGATCCGCGGGCCGCCTTATAGGCATTGAATTCGGATTGGGTGAGGGGGACGACCGTGTTATGACCGTCGCTGCCACCGGAAAGGAAGATGCAGACGAGGGCTTTGTAATCGGGGGGGCTGGACTGCGCGAGGGCGTTCATGCGGCCCAGGCGCGCGACCAGCGCCGTGCCACCGAGGGTGCCAAGCCATTGACGGCGGTTAATCCGAGGTTGGATCATGAGGAGTGGGGATGAAGATGAAGAGGAAGATGGGGATAAGGATGGGGATCGATGGGGATCGCGCCGGGGCTAGTATTGGACGGCATATTGGCCGCTCAGGGACGTGAGGTAGAGGACGGTCTCGATGCGGGTCTTGGCGTCATAACCGGGCGTGGCGGCGGTGATGAGGGCCTGTTTCATGGCGGCGGGCATGCGGCCATAGAGAAGTGCCTGGTTGGCGGCCTCCACCAGGTTCGGCATGTCATTCCCATATTGCTGGTAGGGGGACAGGTCGAGGGACATGTCCGTGGCGGGATAATTCAGGGCCGAGAAGAAGAAGTTGCCGCGCAGGGCCGCCTCGGTGGGGGAATAGATTTGGAATTCGGGGCCGAACAACGGGCTTTTCGGCACGTGATAGAGCGGTGAGAACCAACTGAAGACCGAGGGCGGACCCAAGATGGACTGTGCCATGTAATCGAATTCATAGGTCACCTGCTGGCCGGGGGTGAAGCCGCCGTTCAGGGCGCGAAGCAGGCCCGAGATCTGGAGGATCGGTTCCTTCAACCGGCCTTGGTTGATCGTCGCGGTGTCCTGGCGCGCCTCCGGGTCGGTCAGGATCGTGCGGATGACGGCGTGCAGATCGCCGCGGACCCCGGAGCCATTGTCCACAAAGACATCCGCGACCCGCTGGATATAACCCGGGCTCGGGTTGCTCGTCACCAGGCTGCGGATCAGCCGGGTGCAGATGAACGGTGCCATGTTCGGGTGGGTCATCAGCGTGTCGATGAGGCTGTCGAGATCCTGGTCGACGCTCTGTCCGGCGGGCAGGGTGCGGCCATAGAAAGTCTTGGTCGTCGTGTCGTGATTGGCGGGCCGGGTCTCCATCGGGGCGCCGAAGTATTCCCAATTATTCGCCTGGGGCGTGGCGCCCGGGGCCGTGGCATAAGTCCATCCGGTCAGGGTGCGCGCCACCTGTCCGACGGTGGACTGGTCATAGGTGGGGATGGGGAAGCCACCGACATCCAGTTTCTGCGAGCCGTCCTGGTTCAACTCCCACAGGCCGATGGTGAAAAGCTGCATCAATTCCCGTGCATAGTTCTCATTGGCCCCACCGGTCGGTCCCGGCTTCATCGAGTTGGCGAGGTCCAAATATTTGCCCATGGAGGGGCTGGTGCTGATGTCCCGCAGCAGATTGCGGTAGTTGCCAAACGCGTGGTGGCTCAGCAGGCCCATCCACGGGATGATTTCATTGGCATAAACGAGCTTGGTGTCCGAGGTGACAATGATCTGGCCCAGGGCATAGGCGACGCGCTGGCGCAATTGGTCGGGGGCGGAGGTATAATGATATAAGGTCCAATTGCGGAGCGTGCCCATGGAGTTGTCCACGGGGACCGGGATGGCCGTTTCCGGAAGGGCGAACTGTTCGTCCAGGTAGGCTGAAATCCCGAGCAGCTGCACCCGGGCCAGAGTGGTGGGGGAGGGGCCGAAGGAGGATTGCTCGAGGAAACGCGCACCGGTCAACCAGACCGCGGGAGGCGGGGGGACTTTGGCCAGCGTGACGGCCGCCTGCGCGAAGGCGGACGGATTCGCCACCGATGTCGCCGTCACATTGACTGTGGACGGGTTCGGCATTGCTGCCGGTGCCGTATAGAGGCCCGACGCGGTGATGGTCCCGACGCTGGCCGATCCGCCGGAGATCCCGTTGACGGACCAGGTGAGTGAGGTGTTCGGCGCCCCCGTGGCCGTCGCCGTGAAGGTCTGGGTCGTGCCCAAGGGGACGGTCGCGGTCGTGGGTGAGACGGTCACGATCACCGGGGGAGGGACCGGGATCAGGGTCACGATGGCCTGCGCAGACACCGAGGTGTTCGCGACCGAAGTGGCGCGGAGCGTCACCGTGGCCGGGGAGGGCAGAACCGCCGGTGCCGTATAGAATCCGACGGGGGTGATGGTCCCGACCGTCGCGGATCCGCCGGCGACGCCATTGACCGACCAGTTGACCGCGGTGTTGGCCGTGCCCCCGACCGTGGCGGTGAAGACCCGGCCCGCTCCCAACTGCACGGTGGCGGAGGTGGGTGACACGGTGACCGTCACCGGTGCGGCGGTCACGGTGACAGCGACCCAGTTGCCCGTCACGGCCCCCGGCCCCGGTTGTCGTACTGCGAACTGAAGGGTCCCGGGTTGGGCGGCGACACCGGTGACGATCAGTTGGGTGGACGAGGTATAAGTGGTGGTCACCGCGACGCCATTGGCCAGCGCCTGGGAATCCGGGGCGAAGTTGGCGCCATTGAAACTGAGGCGATAATTGCCGGTCGGCACGGACGCGGGGGAGGCACTCCAGAGCCAGGGATATTTGCGGGTGATGGTCAGCGTCGCGCTGCCAACCGAGGTCGGGTAGGCGGTGTTCCGGGCCTTGACGATGACCACATTGGCCACGGGGGCGACCGCGGGTGCCTGATAGAATCCGCCGGCGGTGATGGTTCCCAGTGCGGCGCTGCCACCGGGAAGATCATTCACCGTCCAGACGACCGTGTTGGGTGAGATGGGGACGTACGCGGTGAATTGTTGGGAGGAACCTATCTCGAGCGACGAGGTGGTGGGATAGACCACGATGGGCCCGGCCACCTGGGCCTCGACTGGAGACGCTGTCAAAGCAGCGAACAGGGTGAGCGCCAGGCTTAGTATAAGGCTGAGGAGGGGGTGGAAACGGCCTTCAAGGCACGCCACGGGCAGGGACGCCCGTATCACAGGGGTTTTCATACGCTGGGGGTCTGCGTCTTGCCTTCTGCCTGGACGGATCCGGAAAGAAAAAGAGGTAACTTTCCGGACCAGAACTTTGAAAGCACTCCCCTTTTGGGGTGTGACCCCATTTATGGCAAGGGCAAACTGCTGAGGTGCGCGAAATTATAGCCGGCCGCAGCCTCTGATTATGCGGGGGGGCTGAAGCCGTCGAGGGACGGAAGCTTCTGTCTCAGTTTTAGAACCGGGGCAAACAGGTCACCGATCTTATCCACCCGCTTCAACAAGCTTTCCGGTCCGAATACCAGCGAATCGGATCGCTTCAGGCGATGGGCCTTCGCAATCTCCCCCCAAGTCACCGGGGTGGAGACCGTGGGATTTTCGGTCGCCCGCAGGGAATAGACGTTCACAGTGGTCTTGTGGCCGTCGTTCTGGCTCCAATCCACCAGGACTTTGCCCGACCGGAGGTTCTTCTCCATCCGTGAAACCACGAGCCCCGGGGTGCGACGTTGCAAGCCATCCGCCATCTGGTGGGCGAATGCCTTGGTGAGGTCATAAGTCACCGGGACGTTCAGTGGGACATAGACCTGCAGGCCCTTGGAACCGGAAGTCTTGGGGAAGCACTCCAATCCGAGGGCATCCAAGGCCGCTTTGAGGCGGAGGGCGACGGCGCAGCAGGACAGGAGGTCCGCGGGGGGACCGGGATCCAGGTCGAAAACGATGGCGGTCGGGCGGTGGACGGCGGCGGCCCGGTGCAGGAAGGTGTGGAGTTCCAAATCCGCGAGGTTCGCCGCCCAGACCAACGCCGGCAGGGTGTTGATCACGCAGTACTCCGTCTGACCCCCGTCCGACCGACCGACCTTGGCGGTGTCCATCCATCGGGGGCGGTGCGAAGGACAGTTCCTTTCGTAGAAGAAGAATCCCTTCACCCCGTCGGGATAGCGTTTCATGGTCACCGGGCGGCCCTTCAGGTGTGGCAGCAGGAACGGGGCGATCCGGATATAATAGTTGATGACATCCCCCTTGGTGAATCCGGCCTCCGGATAAAGAACTTTGGGCAGGTTGCTGACGGGCACCCGGATCCCCCCGACATCCAATTCGGCAACGGTCTTCATGGCGCCACGACCGGTTCGCGCACCACTTCGGCCGGATGCTTGTCCTCGCGCAACCCCAGGAAGACCGGATGTCGGAGTCGACCATCCTGGGTCCACCCGGTGAACCGGACCTGGCAGACCAACCGGGGTTGGAGCCAATGACAGTGGCGCATTTCGGGTGATTTCAGGAACGGTGCGATCCCGCCACCCGCCTTTCCGGGGTCGTCAGTGAACGGGGGCCCGTCCTGTAGCAAAGGGACGAACAGGGAGTGGAGATGTTCCAGGGTGGATTCATCGAAGCCGGTGCCCACCTTGCCGGCGAAGCGTAACTGTCTCCCCTCATGATACCCCACCAGGAGGGCGCCGAATCGGGAGCGCCGACCGGTCGGATCCGTAAGGCCCCCGATGACGAATTCCTGTTCCCGATGGAGTTTGAACTTCAACCAGGCGCCGCTCCGACGACCGCTTTCATAAGGGGAGTCGCGGCGCTTGGCGATGACCCCTTCCAGGCCGTGTTTTCGCACTTGCGCGAGCACCCGATCGAAATCCCCGCCCAGGGACGCGGCGTGGCGGATGAGGCCGGGCGGCTTGCGGAGCAGGGTCTCGAGCCGCGCCTTCCGCTCGTGCAAGGGCCGGGCCCGGAGGTCCTCACCCTCGAGCCGGAGGAGATCGAAGACATAATAATAGATCGGGGGCCGGGGTCCGCCGCTCTGCACCCGTTGCAAGAGCTGGAAGGAACTCTGCCCGTGCGGGTCCAAGGCGACGATTTCCCCGTCGACGACGACCTCATCGGGCGGCAATTGGGCGACGGCTTCGGCCACTTCCGGAAACAGTCCGGCGAAATCGTTCTGGTTGCGCGAACGGAGGTGAATCTGGTCGCCGTCCTTATAGGCCAGGGCGCGGTAGCCATCGAATTTGATCTCGTGCATCCATTCCCCGGGACGCGCCTTCGTGGCACCCAGGGCGAGCATGGGGGCGATGAAATCGTTGCGCGGCGACGCCTTGCTGCGGTGGACGGCATTCTTGGGCGACGCCCGCCGGGGGGTGCGCGCGGATTTCGGCGGGCGCGATCGGACCGGCTTTCCGTCGGTGATCGCCGCCATGGACCGACCCGTGAGGACGGACGCGTCTTGGGCGGAGGCGGGAAGATGGGGAGGCTCGGGGGACGCGCGGATCAGGAGCCAATGGTCGGCGTCGCGGAGTCGGACCAGATGCCAATCCCCTTTGAGTTTGTGGCCCTGCAACCGGAGGTGAAGCTTGCCCGTACGGAGGCCTTGCGTGGGATTCGGGCCCAGGGTTTCGTAGGTTCCCTGGTCCCAGACCATGACGGTGCCACCCCCGTACTCGCCCTTGGGAATGGTTCCCTCGAACGAAAAATAAGAAACCGGATGATCCTCCACCCGGACCGCCAATCGTTTTTCTCCCTGGACGGTGGGGATGCCCTTGGGGACGGCCCAGGATTTCAGAGTGCCATCCATCTCGAGACGGAAATCATAATGCAGTCGGGAGGCGGCATGCTTCTGGACCACGAACCGACCGACTTTGGGTGGCCGGGCACGGCTGGGCTTTGGTTCCGGGGTGTGCCCGAAGTCCCGTTTCCTGGCATAAGCTTGCAGGGACATAAGGGCCTCCCCCGACCGGTCAGGCCGCCTGGGCCCGGTGTTTGGGTCCGGGTTTCCGACCGCGGGCCGCGCCGGCCTTGCTCTGTTTCAGGCTCTCCTGAAGGACCGCGACCAGATCGATGACCTTGGAGGGGGGCCGACTCCGCTTCGGTGCGTGGGGAAGACGGCCACCGCCGGCCATCTTTTTCTCGACCAGCTTGTGCAGGGCCTCCTCATGATTGTCCCGATAGAGCTCGGGCTTCCAAGCGCAGGACATGCCCTCGATGAGTTGCCCGGCCATCCCCAACTCCGCCTTGCTGACATTCCGGACGACGGGGATCTTGAACTCGGACAGCTTGAGGATCTCGTCGGGGAAATGCATCAGTTCCAACATCAGGCCGTTCTGCTGGGCCTTGATGGCGGCGAGGTGTTGGCGGACCTTGATGACCACCTTGGCGATCCCGATCTTGCCGGACTTGGCGAGGGCTTCCCGTAGCAGTGCATAAGCCTTGTCCCCGCCCTTGCCCACTTCCATGAAATAGGGTTTATAGAAAAGCAGGGGATCGACCCCGGCCAATTCCACGAAGTTCAGAATGTCCACCGTCTCGGTGGCCTCCACGTCGACCCGCTTGAAATCCTCCTCCTTGAGCACGACGAACCGGCCCTTTTCGTACTCATAGCCCTTCACGATCTCGGACCAGGGGACCTCCTTCCCATCGGCTTCGGCGACCCGCTTGTAGTTCACCGGGCTCAGGTCGGAGGCGCGCAGCAGTCGGAACCGGAGTTCCTCCCGGCGGATGGCCGGGTAGAGGATGATCGGGATGGAGACCAAGCCGAGGCTGATCGCCCCTTTCCAGACGGGTTTCATTGCCAGGCCCGGGCGCGGCCGGCGGGCATGCGGCTTTCCTGGAGGCGCCCGATTTTGGCGATGGCGGCCGTCAGGTTGGGTACCACGAAATCGTGGTGGTCATCCCCGATCCAGGGGGAATCGATCATGACGCTGGTGCATCCGGCAACCTGGGCGGCCTTGGCGTCGGCCCATTTGTCCGAGATGACAAAGGACTGATCGAGATCCAGACGCCATTTGAACGCGGCTTCGAGCAGCATGCCGGGCCGGGGTTTGTGACTCGGATGGCTCTCGTCGTCGTAAGGGCATAGGAACACGTCATCGAGCGGGACCTTGCGCCGGAGGAAGGCGTGCATCAGGTCGAGTTCGTTGCGGCTGAGGAGGCCGCTGGTGATTCCCGGTTGATTGGTGGTGACGATGAGGATGAAGCCCGAGGCCCGGAGTTCTGCCAGAAGGGGCGGCGCGACGGGGTTGATGAGGAAATCCTCGAAGCGGAATGGGACCGCCTGGATTCCGTTGTGGGTGGGGCACAGATTCAGGACCCCGTCGCGCTCGAAGAATACCGCGGTCTTCATGTTTGGTTCCCAATCGGAGGAGTTGCGTGGATTCGGTGGGTTGGTTCTGACGGCTGGACCCAGCGGGCGGCGTGCCACCGGGGTGGACCGGCCTCGCATCAACGCCGGCGCGGTCTTTCGTGTGCGGGGACCCCGTCCCCAGACCCCGCCCCCGTGCAAAGTGCAAACTGGGGCGTGTCATATTGCACATCGATCCCTGCCGGGAAGGACGGATCGGGCCGACCCGATCGCGCGGGCGCCTCTGGGCATCGTGGGAAGGCGGGTAAGAAAACCCGCCCCCCCCGGAGCTGTCGCGGCCG
>JANYCC010000395.1 GCA_025360495.1 Verrucomicrobiota bacterium
CAGATCGGACAGTTCATCGCCCGCAGGCGCGCCGAGCGCGAGCTTCAGGCGGCGAAGGAGGCGGCGGAAGCGGCCACCATCGCAAAGAGCGAGTTCCTGGCGAACATGAGCCACGAGATCCGCACCCCGATGAACGGGATCATCGGGATGACCAACCTCCTGCTCGACACCGGCCTCTCGGCCGAACAGCGCGACTTCGCCACCATGGCGGGCAGCAGTGCCGAGGCCCTGTTGAATGTCCTCAATGACATCCTCGACATTTCCAAGATCGAAGCCGGAAAGCTGAACTTCGAGAAGGTGGATTTTGACCTGCGTCAGTGCGTGGAAAGCACCATCGATCTCCTGGCCGAACGGGCGGAATCCAAGGGCATCGAACTCGCCTATCTCGTCCAAAGGGAATTGCCCAGGATGGTCCGGGGTGATCCCGGGCGGTTGCGACAGGTCCTCATCAATCTGATCACCAACGGCATCAAGTTCACCGAGAAAGGGGAGGTCTTCGTGGAAGTCACCCTGAGGGAACAGACCGCGACCGATTATGGGCTGCACTTTTCCGTGCGCGACACCGGGATCGGGCTCGCCGCGGAAACGGTGGAACGTTTGTTCGAACCGTTCGTCCAGGCAGAAGCTTCCACCACGCGCCGCTTCGGGGGCACCGGCCTCGGGTTGGCCATCAGCCGGCGGCTGGTCGGGATGATGGACGGGGAGATCGGGCTGACCAGCGAGCCGGGCCGGGGTTCCCAGTTCTGGTTCACGGCCCGGTTTGGTCTTCCGCATTCCGATGTGCCCACCACGGAATGGGTCGCCGGGGACCGGGCGGAATTTGCAGGCACCCGGGTGATCATCGTCGATGACAATGCCACCAATCAGCGGATCTTGGAATATCAGGCCGTGGGCTGGCAGATGCAGGTCGTGGCGAACGTCGACAATGGCACCGCGGCGTTGGCCGCCATGGAAAGCGCGGCGGACGCCGGCAAGCCGGTCGAGATCGCGTTGCTGGATTATCAGATGCCCCTGATGGACGGGCTGACCCTGGCCCGTTACATCAAGGGGAATCCGCGGCTCGCCCCCACCCGGATCGTCATCCTCACCTCCATGTGCCAGCGGCTCAGGCCGGAGGAGATGGAGGCCGCGGGGGTTGCCGCGTGGTTGGTGAAACCCGTCAAGCCGTCCCGGCTCCTGGACACCCTGGCCGGGCTGTCGGCCAAGGTCGCCTTTCCCCGTCACGTCACGTCCAGCCTCCCGGTGACCCCGGTGACCGAATCACCGGTTTCCGAATCCCCCGGCCCCCTCTTGGGCGAGCGCTATCCCGGACGCATCCTTCTGGCCGAGGACAATGTCATCAACCAGAAGCTGGCCCTGAAAATCCTCCAGAAGCTCGGTTACCAGCCCGACCTCGTGGCGACCGGCGTGGAGGTGTTGGAAGCCTTGGAGCGGTCCTCTTATGATCTCGTCCTGATGGATTGCCAGATGCCGGAGATGGACGGCTATGAGGCGACCCGTCGGATCCGTGCGCGGGAAGCCGGGGGCGGGCACATCTGGATCGTCGCCATGACCGCGAATGCCATGCAGCACGACCGCGATCTGTGTCTGCTCGCCGGAATGGATGACTATGTCTCCAAGCCGATCAACCTGGCGGCCGTGCGACAGTCGCTCGTCCAAGGCCTCTCCCCGCATTCCGGAACCCTGACGGTGTGACCCCATGAAGCCCCAGCCTTTGAACCCGGCGCCGACGCCTTCATCGGCCGCCTCCCGGAACCACCAGCGCTTTCATCTTCCGCATGTCCATCTGGCGCCGGTTTTTGGTGATGATTGGTTCGCATTGAAAGCCGAGGCCTTCGCCCGCTTTTTCGGGACCCCGTTGTTTCTGGTGGGCCAGACCGTCGCCGTCACCATCTGGATCGGCTTGAATGTCTTCGGGGTCACCCATTTCGACATCTACCCGTTCATTCTTCTGAACCTGGCGTTCAGCCTGCAGGCGGCTTACGCCGCGCCGCTCATCCTGCTGGCGCAGACGCGGCAGGCGGACCGGGACAAGGCGCACGCCGATGCGGATGCCCTGCACCGGGAGGCGTTGGCCGCCGCCAGCGAACAGCGACAGGAACTCGCGGCCCGGCAGACCTCGCAGCTTTTGTTGTTGGTGCAACAGAACACGGAATTGACAGCCGTCACCCAGAAGCTCAGTGAGCGTATCGAGGCACTGACCCGCGAAGTCCACAGCAAGATCGTGCAGGACAGCCGGCAGGCCTGAGCCAGCGACCGACCCTTTGCCATCGACCAGGCCGGGCGGGTCCCATAGGATTTCCCAAGCTTGGTATCCCGAGTTTCCGACGATGCAGCATGCCAATAATAAGAGTCGTGCCGAAGGTCTCATGCCTAGCCGACTCATCGACTCCGGGGTGACCATGGGGCATGTGCACCTGAAGGTCGCCAACTTGGAGCGGGCATTGGGATTCTACCGGGATGTGCTGGGATTCCAAGTGACCCAACTTATCGGCGACAGTGCCGCATTTCTCTCGGCCGGGGGCTACCATCATCATATCGGATTGAACACTTGGGAGAGCCTGGGCGGGTCGCCACCGGCACCGGGCACCACCGGTCTGTTCCACCACGCGATCCGCTATCCGACGCGCCCCGCCTTGGCGGATGCCTTGCGCCGGGTGGTGGCGGCGGACATCGAGTTGGAAGGTGCCTCCGACCATGGTGTCAGCGAGGCGCTATACCTGCGGGACCCGGACGACAACGGCGTGGAACTTTATTGGGATCGGTCGCCGGAAAAATGGCCGCGCAACGCCGATGGCCAGTTGGCGATGTACACCCGGCACCTGGATCTGGCGGGATTGCTTTCTGAGGCCGGCCGCTGAAGGGGCGGGGCTCAGTATTTCAGAACTTCAGAACTTCAGAACCTCGGAGCCTCAGAACGGCGGAACGTCAGAGCCGCAGAATCCCGGAAGTCGCAGTTGGGATCAGTCATCGTCACCGACCACCACGAAGGCGGCGCGGCGGGGCGCGGGCATCACGCTTTCCGGTCCCTTCACCGAATGCCAGATCACGTCGTTCAGTTCCAGGTCGTCCGCCGCATCCTCCTTCGAAAAATCCATCGCGGCCGATTTCCCGGCACCCCATGCGCTCGCCAGGTTCTTCTCCTCACGGTCCGTCGTGACCGGACGGCAACGGTAGGGCGAACGGTCGGCCCGGGCTTGGAAGGTGTGATACATCGGGACCGCCGCGGCATCAAATTGGGAGAGCGGCTTCAACCCCAGGACCAGTTCCATCGTGTGGAGCATGCTGCAGGTGGAATACATCGTGGAATCACGGAACCCGCGCTTCACATAGGGGCTCACCACAAAAGCGATGCTGCGGTGGGCATCGACATGGTCGGGGCCGTTCTGGGCGTCGTCCTCGAGGATGAAGACGGCGGTGTCGGCCCAGAACCGGGAGCGGGTGACGGCCTCGATCACGCGGCCCAAGGCAAGATCGTTGTCGGCCAGCATGGCGCGGGGCGTGGGCTTCCCGACGGTGGTCCCGAAGGTGTGGTCATTGGGCAGACGGACGATCTGGAGTCGCGGCATCTCGCCCTCGCGCTCGAAGCGGTGCAGTTCGTCGATGAACCGGTCGGCCCTTTTCACATCCGGATAGCCGAGATCATAAGGGTGGAAATCGGGATCGAAGTGTCCCATCAGGGCGGGGACGCGGGCGTGGACGGGTTGGTTGGTGGAGGCGGAGGCGATCCACTCGCCGTAACTGCGATAGGTGACGCCGGCCTCGCGGGCCCGATCCCACAGGTAACCGTTGGCGGGGCGACCCACCGGCATGTTGCCCTCGGCCGGGTAGGGGTACTTGCCCTTCTGATTGTGGCCATAGCTCAGGGGCCAGTTCTTCTCCACGAAATCCGTCGCATAGGCCCCCATGCTCCATTCATGGCCGTCGGCGCTGACCTCGCTGTCGACATAGAAATTGTCGAGCAGGACGAAGTCGCGGGCGAGGGCGTGGTGGTTGGGGGTTATGTCCTCTCCAAACAGACAGAGCCCCGGGTCCCCGTTGCCGGTGGCGACATCACCCAGGACCTGGTCATAGGTGCGGTTCTCCTTCACGATATAAATAATATGCCGCAACGGGGTGGAACCGCCGACGCGCGACGGGATGGGATTGTCGCGGGACCGTTTCTGGGAGACCTCGGGGCGCGCGGGTGCAGGCGTGCATTGGCGGGCCTTGGCCGTCTGTTCGGCGAGAAACTCGGGGAGTTCGTCCGCCGCGGGCAGGGTGATGATCCCGAGCGTTCCCTGGAAAAGGCCGCCGATGTATTCGCGCAGGTTGACGGGAAGTTCGCGGCCGGGTTGCGGGCCGTGCCGGTTGGCCTTGGAGGTCACCCCCTTGCCATTGGTGACCAGCAGGTGATGTCCGTCCGGCGTCACCCGCACCGAGGTCGGGTACCAACCGACGGGTATGAAACCGAGCGAACGGCTGCGGCCGGGTTTCTCCAATTCAAACACTGCGACCGAGTTGACGCCGGCATTGGCGACAAAAAGCAGGTCTTCGGCGGGTGACAACGCCAGGGAATTGGGAGTGGATCCGGGGGGATCGTCCGGGTTCATGGCCGCGGACAATGTCTCCACGGGGCGGCCGGTGCCGGTGTCCAGGACCGAGACCGTGTTGCGGTTGGCATTGGCGACATAAAGGACGGTCCCGGCTTTGTTCAACAGCAGCTCATTCGGGTGCTCCTCGGTGTCCCAGCGCGCGGCCTCCGCCCCGGTGACGGCATCCAGGGCGACGACTTGGGCGCGCGCCCAGAGCGAGACATAAAGCCGGTTGCGCCGGGCATCCAGCGTGCAGGCATAAGGGAACGGGGCATCGGGCGATTGCGGGTCGTTCTGTGCGACGGCCCGTTTTTCGGCGGCCGCGATGTCGAAGTCCGCCGAAACCTGCGTTTGCGCGAGATTCGCCGTCCCCAGCGTTCCCACAGCGGTGGTCCAGAGGATCCGCCCGTCGGCCGGATCGAGGGCCAGGACACGGCCGCCATAAAGCTCGGTGACGAAGAGGCGATCGCCGGACGGGCTGACGGCGAGGCCGGACACGACCCCGCGTTCCTTGACGGGCCGGATGCGGATCTCAGCGGGGTCGGTGAGCAATCCGGCACGGAACGAAAAACGATGGACCACCTCGTCACCGGCGCCCGAGACGAACAATTGGGAGCCGTCGGCATTGAAGGTGATCCCGTAGAAGGTTTCACCCAAGGCGGTGCGGCTGACCTGGCGTCCGTCGGGGAGGCTGAGGACAATCACCTCATGCTGTCCGAAGCCGGAGTGCAGGAGGGCGGTGTATTTTCCGGACGGATGAATGACCGCATGCACCGGGAAATCCCCGACGACGAACTGGCGTCCGGCGGGTCGGAGCGACCATTGGTTGGGGAGGAGGATGGAGCCGTCGGGACGGGCCCCGGGGAGGATCGGGGAGGGGTGGGTGGCAGGCTCCTTGGCGAACGCCTGGAGGACGGCGATGGAGCCGGCGACGATCAGGGAGGCCAGGGATCGCGGGAGGGACATAAGGGGGAGTGTCTCAGATCTCGACCTGCATGCCGAGTTCGACGACGCGGTTGGCGGGGAGGTGGAAGAAGGCGGTGGCGCTCTGGGCGTTGCGGGCCATGACGGCGAAGAGACGTTCGCGCCACAGGGCCATGCCGGGGTTGCGGGACGCGATGATGGTCTCGCGACTGAGGAAGAACGTGGTCTCGGTCTCCTTGAATTCCAGACCGTGGGCGCGCGCGAGTTCGAGGACGACGGGCACATTGGGTTCCTCGAAGAAACCGAACCGTGCGCGGACCCGCCAGAAGCCGTGGGGGAGACGTTCCACCTCGACGCGTTCCTCGGCCGGGACGCGGGGATCCTCGGCCACCTGGATGGTGAGGAAGACGATGCGTTTGTGGAGGACCTTGTTGTGTTTGAGATTGTGGAGCAGGGCCAGCGGGGTGCCGTCGGAGGAACCGGCCATATAGACGGCGGTGCCATCGACGCGGGAAGGTTGGCGGCGTTCGATGCTCTCGATGAATTTGTCGGCGGGGATGGAGGCGTCGCGGACCTTTTGCCAGAGGAGATGGCGGCCGCGCTTCCAAGTGACCATGAGGGTGAAGAGGGCGAGGCCGATGACCAATGGGAACCAGCCGCCATGGGCGATCTTGAGGGCGTTGGCACCGAAGAAGGAGAGTTCGATGGCGAGGGCCGGGACGCAGACCAGGGCGGCCTGCCAGGCTTTCCAATTCCAAAGGCGTCGGGCGGCGAAGAAGAAGAGCAGGGTGGTGACGCTCATGGTGAGCGTGACGGCGATCCCGTACGCGGCGGCGAGATTGGAGGAGGTGCCGAAGCCGATCACCAGTCCCAGACAGGCGACCATGAGCGCATAATTGACATGCGGCATATAGATCTGGCCGCGTTCACTCTCGCTGGTGTGCTCGATGGCGATCCGCGGGATATAACCCAGTTGGATGCCCTGCATGGTGAGCGAGAACGCGCCGCTGATGAGGGCCTGCGAGGCGATGATCGCGGCGGCGGTGGCGAGGACGACCAGCGGCACCAACGCCCATTTCGGTGCCAGGTTATAAAACGGGTTTTCATTCAGGTGGGGGCTGTCGATCAGCAGCGCGCCCTGCCCGAGGTAATTCAGCATCAGGGCCGGCAGCACCAATGAGAACCAGGCCATCCGGATCGGACGCCACCCGAAATGCCCCATGTCCGCATACAACGCCTCGCCACCCGTCACGACCAGGAACACCGCGCCCAAGATCTTGAATCCCTCCCAATGGCGGGTGACCAGGAAATGGATCCCGTGCCAGGGGTTGATGGAGTGGAGGACGGCGGGTTCGAGGACGATCCCGCGCACGCCCAGCACCGAGATTTCAGCGAACCACACGATCATCACCGGGCCGAAGATGCGCCCCACCGCGCCCGTGCCCGCCCGTTGCGCCAGGAACAGCCCGGCCAGGACACCGACCGTGATCGGCACGACGTAGGCCTGGAGCTTCGGGGTGACGACATTGAGGCCCTCGACCGCGCCGAGCACGGAGACGGCGGGGGTGATCATGCCGTCGCCATAAAGCAGGGCGGCGCCGAACAGGCCGAGGGCGATCATGACGCGCGGGAGTCGGGTCTGGTTGCCCGGTTCCCGTTTTTCCGGGAACGCCAGCGAAAGGAGCGCGAGGATGCCACCCTCCCCCTTGTTGTTGGCGCGCATCACAAACGAGATGTACTTCACCGACACGATCAGGATGAGCGACCAGATGATCAGGGAAAGGACGCCCAGGATGTTCTCCGGCGTCACATCGAGCGCGTGGGGTCCATAGAAACACTCCCGCAGGGCCTAGAGCGGGCTGGTGCCGATGTCGCCATAGACCACGCCCAACGCGGTGAGCGTCAGGCCGGCGAGACGCAAGCGACCCGGATTCGAGGATGCTGCTATGTTCATGTCGACATGGACCGACTCCGCCTTGACCTGAAGGGCAGGGCCGGACCGCGCCTGGGCGGATCCGCCGACATGCCCCTTCCACCGCCTACGAGGTTAGCTGACGGGCTCGGGTTGAAAGGTACCCCCCATCACGGTCACCCGTGATCGTACGCCCCGTCCCGTTTCATCACGCGATGAACCGGGATTTTGGTTCCCCCATGCCCGGCCGATGGAGGTGGCCGGGCTTCGGCGAGCGGCCGACGTATCGCAAAGTGTGGCCCGGGTGTCAAACCTCCCGCGGGGCCGGGCAACCCCAACCCGATGCACATCAGGTGACTCAGAACGGCCGGCAATCTGTTTCCAAACGGCCCGCCGCTGGCACTTTGCGACCCGGGTGGTAGGGTGGCGCCATGGCGTTCGCCTCTTTCCGCGATTGGGTGCGGCACCTCGACCAAGCCGGCGAGCTGAAGCGCATCCAGCAACCCCTTGCGACCGAGTTGGAGATCACCGAGTGGGCAGACCGCGAGATGAAGTCTCCGGGCGGCGGCCGCGCCCTGCTGATCGAGAACCCCACGGTTCAAGGTCGACCCAGCCCGTTTCCGGTCGCCATCAACACCCTCGGATCTTGGAAACGCATGGCCCTGTCGCTCGGCGCGGAATCGGTCGAGGCCGCCGCCGCCGAGTTGGGCGCCCTTTTGCAGGCCAAACCCCCCACCGGTTTCCGGGAGGCGGTCCGGCTTCTGGGACAGGCCATCGAATTGCGACATGCCCGGCCCAAGTCCGTGCGCGAAGCTCCGTGCCAGGAGGTCGTCCACCGGTTCGACCCCGCGCCGTCCCGCAGTGAACCGTGGCCCGCCGCGCCGGACATCCTCCGGGGTGAACGCACCCCGGAATTCCCGCCCACGTTGCGGGACCTGCCGATCCTGAAATGCTGGCCCTCGGACGGCGGACGTTTTCTCACCCTGCCTTGCGTCGTCACCCAGGATCCCGACACCGGGGAGCGCAACGTGGGCATGTACCGGATCCAGGTTTACGACGGCCAGACGGTCGGGGTTCACTGGCAGTTGCAGAAGGTCGCCGCACGCCATGGCCGCCGTTATTATGAGACCGGGCGCCGCATGCCGGTGGCCATCTTCCTCGGGGGCGACCCGATGTTCCCGTTCGCCGCGACGGCTCCGCTTCCCGACGGGATGGATGAATTCCTGCTGGCGGGTTATCTGCGGCGCAAATCGGTGGAACTCGTGAAGTGCCTGACGGTGGACCTTGAGGTCCCGGCGGATGCGGATTTTGTGTTGGAGGGTTATGTGGACCCGCAGGAACCGCTCCGGCAGGAGGGGCCGTTCGGGGATCACACCGGTTATTATACGCTGCCGGAACCCTACCCGGTGATGCACCTGACCGCACTCACGCACCGGCGCGATGCCGTGTATCCGGCGACGATCGTGGGGGTGCCGCCCATGGAGGATTTCTATATCGGCAGCGCTTCGGTGAAGCTCTTCCTGCCGGTGTTTCGCATGAACTTCCCGGAGATCGCCGACATTGCGCTGCCGGCCGAGGGCGTGTTCCACAACCTGGTCATCGTCAGCATCCGCAAGACTTACCCGATGCAGGCTTATAAGATCATGCACGGGCTCTGGGGCATGGGGCAGATGATGTTCACCAAGTACATCATTGTGGTGGATGACGACACCGATGTGCACAACACCAGCGAAGTGCTGTTCCGGTTGTGCGCGAACACCGATCCCCAGCGGGACAGCCTCTTTTCGCGGGGCCCAGCGGATGTGCTGGACCACGCAACCAGTGAGGTGGCCATCGGGTCGAAGCTCGGGATGGATGCGACTCGCAAGCTGCCGGGCGAGGGGTTCCGCCGTCCCTGGCCGCCATTGATCCGGATGGATCCGGCGGTGAAGGAACGCGTGGGCAAAATGTTCAATCTATAGGCCGGATCATGATCGTGCCCGTGCTCCAGATCCTCGTCCGGGTCGGGCTCGCCGTGTCCGCCAACGCCGTGCAAAAGCGACTCGTGCGCGATGGCTTTTCCGTCGTGCGCCTCTGGCTTCTCACCCACGCCTGGATGCTGGTGCCGGCCGTGTTGCTGGCCGGGTTGGGCGCATCGGATCTTCCAGCCCCGTTCTGGCGCGATGCCGCATGTGCCGGCGGACTCGATGTCCTGGGCAACCTCGCGATGGTCGCCGCGCTCCGTTCCACGGACCTTTCCATCTTCGGCCCCCTCAATGCCCTGCGCCCCATCCTGGCGCTGGGTTTCGGTTGGCTGTTCCTGGGTGAAACACCGACGCCGATCGGGGCCGCCGGGGTGGTGCTGACGGTCGCCGGCGCCGCGGTGTTGCTGGGGGAAAATCGTCCCGGGTCCCGTTCGTCCAACCCCGGGCGGACGGCAAAGGTCGTCCTGCTGCGGGTCGCGGGTCTGTCGTTCTCGACGTTGGGGGCGGCCTTGCTGAAACGCGCCGCCGTGACCGGGTCGGTCGGTTGGACGGTGGCGGTCTGGGTGGCGGCGGGCGGGGCGGTCGTGGGGGTGATTGCGTGGATCCGGCGCCAAGCCCCGGGAAAGCCGCCGGATCGGGGGATGGAAACCACGAAAGACACGAATGACGCGGATCAGTTCGAACGACTGCCATTATATCACCGTGTCATTCGTGGCATCCGCGGTTCCTTTTCCGAAAGCGTCGCCGGGGTGTTGAGCGCCGCGCCTTCCCATGGGCCATCGTCCCGCGTCGCGGCGGGTTGGGTGGCCCTGCACGTGGCGTTGTTCCTCGCGATGGTCTGGATCACCGTGGACATCTTCCAGCGCACCCTCCTGGCCTATTCCTTCGTCTATTTCCAACTCGGCATGGTCCTGCAAGTCATCGTGGGCCGCGTGTGCTTTGGCGAACCGGCATTCGCCCGACGCCTGTTCGCCTGCATGGTCATGGCGGCGGGCGGCGGATTGGTGCTGTGGCGGGGGTGAGCGGCGCCTTCATTTGGCGGGTTCGACGATCTCCCCTTGGGTGAGTTCCAAGGTGCCGGCATCGGTGAAGAAGCCCGGGGCGATGCGCACCGACACGACGACCAGTTTCGGGGAATCAGCCCCGCCAAACGGCGTGAACACCACCCGCTTGTCGTGCAGGAAAATCATCTCCGAAGTCAACAGGACGCCGTCCGCCTCCAATTGTCCCAGCGTGACGGTCGGGAAATCCGACTGCCCCTGGTATTTTTTCCGGAGCCGATCGCGGATATCGTTCATCCGGACGTTGGCTTTTTCGGCCCAATCAGCCGCGCGCATCTTGCTGAGGGCTCGTCCCGCCGGTCCCAGCAGCATCCCTGCGAGAATCGCGATGATGGCGATGGTGCACATCAATTCGATGAGGGTCACCCCTGGGGATCGCCGGTCGTGGATTCCGATTCTCATGCCGGGATTGGACCGGGGCTGGCACCAAAAATCACAAAAGATCGTCGGTGAGAAAGATCAAGTCCGGTGAGGCGAAACTGCTCGGGCCAATTCGCCTAATCGGTGCCGGGCCCGTCCCAGCGAGGGGGCAGCAGATGCGGCCACGTCGAGATTCAATTCCTGGTCCACCACCCGAACCAAGACTGGATTGCACCCAATTCCAATTGGAGACTTCGAACCCCGGGCTGGAAGCAGCTGTTGGCGCCGTCGGGCTCCGGCTGGGGCACGTCCTGCGAGTCGCAATAGGACGGCTTTTGGGTCAGGCAAGAGTTCAGGTCGGGTTGGGAATTGATCGTGTCCCAGTCCGAACAATCGAGCGAGTGGGCCGGGATCTGCGAGGAGCCAAGCCTCCACCTCGCGCACGCAGATCCGAAGCATGAATCCCGGGATCGGGCACCACCCGGGACCCAGCCAAGCTTCGACCATGGCTCGTGGGCAGGCGAAAAGATCGAGATCAGTGATCAACAGGACGGGGACCCCGTTTTGAGCCATCCGGCAGTACTTGGATGCATCGCGACGCAGATTTCCGAAACCTTGCCCATCCTTTTCACGGCAGACATGCAAAACCGGCCACTCTCGGAGCAGTCGCCGGCCGAAAGCCAGGCCCAGCGCGTCTTCGGCCGCGAGGTAGACTTGGTCACGCATCACCTGGCTTTGGCAAATTCGAAGAGCATTTCTTCAGCGTGCTCCGGCCGGACGGCTGGCAGTAACGCGGCTCCCACGGGGAACCCCGATTTCAGCATCACCATTTCCATTTCGGTGGGTGGTAGTTGGACGGTGCCACTCAATGTCGGCTGGAGGCGGACCACCGATTCCGCCCCGATGGAAGGGTCCGAAAGAAGTGCTTCGCTGTGGGTGGTGAGGACGACTTGCCGAGGGGGACCCTTGCCCGAGCTCATCACCGTACGGATGAGGGACGGAAGTTTGCGGACGACCTCCTCGTTCAAGGACAGCTCCGGCTCTTCCAATAGCAGCAAAGAATCACCCTCCAAAAGTGACCACAACAAGCCGATCAGGCGAAAGGTGCCATCGGAGAACTGGTCTTCTCGCTGCCACGCACCGCGATCCCGCCAGTGGACGAAATTTGCCTTCAGATGCGGCGCTCCGGTGGTCTTGTCGCGTTCGAATTCCAGCTTTTCGAAGAGTGGCACCACTTTCGCCAAGGCATGATTGATCCTGCGAAGGCGGGCATCGCGGGTACGCTCGTTGGTTTCGGCAATCCGCTGTAGGAAATCCCTCCCAAATGCGTCGAGAAGGACCGTTCGGCTTCCGATTTCTTCAGAGAGCCTCAGCAACTGCGGCACGAGATGCAGATAGGTGATCGACCCGAAGAAATGCGCGAGGTCACGGAATTCGTGGTTGCGGCGTGGGGTCTCAAGATCGGTGGTGGTCAGGAGATCGCGATCCTTCAGATCGTCACGATCCGGCCGGGGTGAACGGACCTCTTTCCCGTCCCGAAGGATGGATTCCTCACTGATCACAATCCGATTGTTCCCGCTGCCTTCACCCTTGAATCCCAAGGTATATGACCACACGGGTGAGCCGGGGGAATCATCCCCTGCCACGACTTGGAGGCGCACCTCAGTGTCCTTCTGGGCGTGAAGGCAACGTAGTCTCGACAACCCCCCCCGCGATCGAACCGCCTCTTGCAGCCCACCGGCTCCCGGTTTGGGAGCGGCCGGGAGAGCCACGTCGCGGAGGAATCGCAGAGCATCCAACAGATTGGATTTGCCGGAAGCGTTGGCCCCGATAATGAATACAGAATCGGAAAACGAGGTGTCATCCAAGGACCGGAAGTTTCTCCAGTTCTTCAGCGATATCTTACGCAGTTTCATCTGGATTTGGTGGAACAGTCCGCCATCGCTTTGGTTCGATCGGAATCTTTCGAGATCGCCGGATTCCGCCACTTTGCCGACCCGGGGACGTTGGCATACTCCCGAAGCGGGGTCAGCAATGTTTCAGGGCGACTGTTTCAGAATGGGGCATTTGACCGCCTCATTTCCCGTCCTGAAACAGTCGCGGCACGAAATCGGCCAGGTAACGCCGCCAGACCGGCCAACTGTGGTCGCCCTCGGTCAGTTGCCAGTCATGCTTCACGCCGGACTGTTTCAATTGCGCGATGAAGTCCTGGTTGCGCTGGAGCAGGAAATCCTTCTGCCCGCATCCGATCCACAGCAACTTCAGCCGGGCATTCGTCAGGTCCGGATGGTCGAGTGCGCCCGCGACCGCCTCCCGCGCCGGGACCGCTGAACTGAACCCGCCCACCCAGGCGAACCGATCCGGATGGTTGAGCCCGATCGTAAGGGATTGTCCGCCGCCCATGCTGAGCCCGACGATCCCGCGCCCCTTGGCATCCGTGCGGACCCGGTAATGGGCATCCACGAACGGCATCACGTCGGTGAACAGGTCACGTTCAAACTGGACGGTGTTGGCATTGGGCGCGCCGGGTTCGCCCGGAACGACCGCATGCCCGTCCATCATCACCACGACCATCGGCTTGGCGTGATGCGCGGCGATCAGGTTGTCGATGATCCAGTGGGCCTTGCCATGCGCAACCCAGGTGGCCTGGTTGTCGCCCGAACCGTGTTGCAAAAAGAGGACCGGATACTTTGTCCGGGACCGGGAATCATATCCGGGCGGGGTATAAACAACCAGCTCACGCAATCGTCCGAGGGCGGCCGACTTATAGGTGTGCTGATGGACGGTGCCATGGGGGACATCCTGGAAATCATGGATCAGCGGCGGTTGACCCGGGATATGCAGGATGCTGGTGCGCGGTTCCCGCATGGGTTTGATCGCGGGATTGCCCGGATCGATCGACCCGACGCCATCGACTTGGAATCCGTATTCCCAAACGCCCGGCGGGATGGGGCCGACGGTGGCGCTCCAGACGCCATTGGTGTCGCGGACCAGGTTGGTCCTGCCGTCCGGCCATTGTCCGGCGACGGCGACGTCACCGGCCTTGGGTGCGCGAATCCGGAAGGTGACCCGGCCATCCAGCGCGATCTCCGGGGAACGGACCGGTGGGGGTCCGGTGCGTCGGGGCGGGGCGTTGGTGGGGGTGGGGGTTGTTGGGGCCTGGGCGAGGACCACACCGGCCGCAAGGAAAAGGGCCGGGCCGAGAAAGCAGGTAAGCAGACGCATGGAAGGAAAACGGTGTCCGGGAAGTAATCCATCACCGGTCCGGGATGGCGAGGCGGGAAATGCCCGGATTGCCGACGCCGCCTCGTCCGGCCACGCTGACTGGGATGAGTCGTCGCGCCCGTCTGCCAATTGCCCTGACTTTTGCCGGTTCCGATTCCGGCGGCGGGGCGGGTCTCCAAGCCGATCTGAAAACATTCGCCGCGCTCGGGGTCCACGGATGCTGCGTGGTGACCTGCCTGACCGCGCAAAACCCGGTGGCAGTGACGGCAGTGCACGCGGCGCCGGCGACCTTTGTGCGGGCGCAACTCGACACGGTGTGGGCCGAACTGCCACCCCGCGCGGCCAAGACGGGAATGCTTTTCAATGCCTCCATCATCCGCACCGTCGCCAAGGCTTGGGGCGAGTCGGGCCGGCCCCCGCTCGTGGTGGACCCGGTCATGATCGCCTCCAGCGGGGCGACGCTGCTCCAGCCTGCGGCCCGGCGTGCCCTTCGCGACGAACTCCTGCCCCTGGCCCGACTCATCACCCCCAACCTGGATGAGGCCGCCGCGTTGCTCGGGCGCCCGGTGCGGTCGGTCGACGGGTTGCGCGGGGCGGCCCGGGATCTGCACACCGTGTTTGGCACCGCCGTCCTCGTCAAAGGCGGCCATTTGCCGGGCGCCCGCGAGGCGGTCGATGTCTTCTGGGACGGTGGGGAGGAGTTGTTGTTGTCGGCACCGTTCGTCAGGGGACTCCGGACGCATGGCACGGGCTGCACCTATGCCGCGGCCATCACCGGCTATCTGGCACTGGGTTGCCGGTTGGCGTTGGCCGTCCAACTTGCGAAAGGACATGTAACCCAGGCGATCGCGCAGAGCCGACTGATCGGCCGGCACACCGTGTTGAATCCGTTTTGGGGATGAACGTCCGGCCCGCGGACCCGACCCGAACGAGGGATCGATTCCCCTCACCCGCTCCATTGACAGTCAATGACTTGCAAAGAAGTGCAAGTGAAGTGCAAGCGATTCGTCATCAAAAACCCGCGTAATAAATCTTTGAACATGCTCGGATTACTGGCTCCAAAAACTGCATAAACTGACCGGCTGGGCTTGTTAATCCCGAGACATTGACCTTTTCCCTGAGATCGTGAATAGCCTCGCCTTTTGTGGAGCATCGCAAATTGTCTTCTGAACCGAGTGCATGTCGCGCTGTCTTGTGAGGACAACGCTGCTTTACATGCGTTTTAGCATCCGCGCCGCGCACCGATTCACTTCATCTGCACAACAACCTTCCCTTTCGCCCGGCCCTTTTCGAGATATGCCAGCGCCTCCTTTGCCTGATCGAACGAAAACACCTTATCAATCACCGGGCGGATGCGCCCTGCCTTGAGGAGTTCGCCAATCTCCGCAAGTTGCCGACCGTCTGGATGCACGAACAGGAATGAATACTCGATGTCGCGTTTCCGGGCGTGGTGAATTATCTTACGGCTCAGCAACCCGATCACGAACACCATGAAAAAGTTCATGCCTCGCGCGCGAGCGAACGCGGCGTCTAGTGGTCCGATGAGCGAGACGACAGTGCTCCCGGACTTCAGAATCCGAAGTGATTTCTCGAGCGCATCATCCCTAACAGTGCCCAGCACGGCATCGTAGTCCCGCAGCACCTCTTCAAATTCCTGCTGCTTGTAATCAACCACCTCATCTGCTCCGAGACTCTGCACCAATTCCACGTTGCCCGTGCTCGTGGTCGTCCCAACCTTTGCTCCGAGATGTTTCGCAAGTTGGATCGCGAACGTGCCAATGCCCCCCGAGCCTGCGGGAATGAACACTTTTTGGCCGGGCTTGAGTTTTGCGCGCTCCTTCAACGCTTGCCACGATGTGAGTCCGACCATCGGGATCGAGGCCGCTTGCACGAAGTCCAGGTTGGTCGGTTTGAGCGCGGCGGCGTTCTCGGGCACGACCGCAAACTCGGCGAGCGCGCCTGTGCCGAGATCAAAGATGGTGGCGAAGACGGCATCGCCCGGCTTGAAGCGCGTCACGCGATTCCCCACCTCCACCACGACCCCCGCCAAATCGCTGCCCATCGTGGCTGGCAACTGAAACCGGAGGATGGCCTTAAACGTTCCTTTTGGAATCATGGTATCAATCGGATTCAACCCGGCGGCGTGAACCTGAACGAGAATTTCATCCGGCTTGAGTTCAGGGCGAGGCAGGTCGGTAAACGCGATGTTGTTCGACTTGGCGTAACGGGTGAAGATGAGTGCTTTCATATCATATTTTGAAAGGCGTGAGGTCCGTGCCTTTTTGCAAAGCCACGTCTCCCGCTCCTCCCAGAGCGAGCGGGCCGATCATGACATTGCCCGTGATGATGAGTCCGACTCCACCTCCGGCAAAACTCCCATCCAAGCGTGCCGATCGGCCATCCGGCAACCGTCCCGGCCCGGCAAGACTCTCGGCCATCGCTGCTTTGGCGATGGGATTCGGGATCACCGTTCCGTTGGGCAACACCAGTGGAGAAAATAATCTGGCGGCTGTGCCTGTGGGTTCGTCTTTGTCAAATGCATTCTTGATTCAGGTTGGGCTATTTCAGTTGGAATTCCTTGCGGATGGCGCGGTCAAACAGGCTCGCGGGAAGAAAGCGGCGGAGTCGGCTCAACATGACACCTTTGCCAACCGGGTAGCGAAGCCGGGGTGACCTGGCAGTCAGAGCTGTGAAAACGGCTTCTGCCACCAGGCGGGGGTCGTCTCCGTTCTCGATTCCATTCCTGACACTCTGCGAACTGAATTCGCGTTGAGTGGCATACTCATTGAGCCGGATCTCAGCGTCTTTCCCGCTGTGGCTGATGTTGCTTTTCGTGAACGAAGGCTCGATGAGCAACGCGCGGACTCCAAAGCTCCGCACCTCGTGGTCCAGCGACTCGGTGTAGCCTTCCACCGCATGTTTGCTCGCAGCATACAGGGCCATGAAGGGCGACGGGAAAAGGCCCACCACGGAACTGATATTGGCGAAACGGCCGAAACCAGCCAACCGCATCCCCGGCAGCACGGCACTCGTCACCCGCAGGATGCCAAAGAAATTGGTCTCAAACTGCTGCCGGGCTTCCGTGAGGCTTGTCTCTTCCACCGCTCCGGTAAGGCCGTATCCGGCATTGTTGACCACGAAATGGATGGGGCCGGCTTTCTGGACGATGCTCTGGACCGCCCCGGCCACGCTGTCATCGTCGGTGACATCCATGCCGATCATTTCCGCGCCGGGGATCGGGTTGGCCGACTTCGCATTGCGTGCCGTGCCGAAGACGCGAGCACCCCGCTCGGCAAATAGTTGTGCGATTTCCCGACCGAGGCCGGAAGAGACCCCGGTGACCAGGGTGACTTTGTTCTTCAATGACATATGCATCTGCACAGTACGGTGTGTCAGCTTATCGCCTTCGAGGGCATTCAGGGGTATTGTTACTTGCTCAGAGCCAACGCTGCCGTTTCAAGATCACCCAGGATGGCAGACCAGCGTTTTTCACCAAGAGTCTTGACCACGGCACTTTGAGCGGACTTCCAGGCCGGCGTCAGCTTCTCAACTTGGTTTTGGCCTTTGGCTGTGATCGTGAGTTCCACCCGATTGCCGCGTCCGCCGCCGACGGCCTTGACGAAACCGTCCCGTTGCAAGGGTCGGAGATTCCTCACCAGCGTCGTGCGCTCCATGCCCAGCCAATCGCTCAGCTGCGCCATGCTCCAACTGTCCTTGGAATTCAATGACGCCAGGATTGAACCCTGGGTGGGACGAATTCCGTGCCGGCGCATTTCCGCGTCATAAAACTGCGTCACCGCCCGCGTCACCCAACGCAAGTTGAAGCACACACAGTTTTCCCCTGCCGACATATCCAGTTCTTTTGCCATTAGTATGTGTATATGCACTACTGGACCCGCTTTGTCAAGCAGATCCCTGACCGCGAGGAGTGGCGAGGGATTGGATGAAATGTTCTGTAACCGGAGCACATCAGGCCTTCGAATATCCTCGTGACGTGGCACGACGGTGGCGCGGCCGCGGGAGTGACCAGGGTGATGGATTTCGGCATCGTCAAGGCAAGGGAAGGGCGCTTGACGGACAACACGGTTTGCACGCAGTCCAGATGTCCCACCCTTACATTCGGCCCCGACCTTCAAGTGTGTGGGGTCGCCTGGGGACCGCACTTTCGAACTGGCACTTTCGATTTGGCGGTCGCCAAGCCCCGCCCCTTCGGGCACCTTGGGCGCGCATTCGCATGTCCGATCCAAGCCGTTCAACCTCCCGGTGTGAATCTCCAGGTTGGTTTGGGGGAATCCTGCGGAACCGACTGGTGCAGGCCGGCGGCTTCATACTGCTCCTGCTGGTCTTGGCGGCCGTGACGGCGCCGCTATGGGTCCGGGCCGGCCTGTTGCGTGATCCCCTCCAACAATTCCCCGCCGGCCTGGACGAGGATGGCATGCCACTCCGGGCGGGCGGGGATTTCCTGGCCGGCACCGACAACCTCGGACGCGACGTTTTCAGCCGTGTGGTCTTCGGCTCCCGGGTGTCGCTGACCGTCGGTGTTTCGGCGATGCTGATTGCGACGCTCATCGGCGTGGTCATCGGGATCGTGGCGGGATTCCGTGGGGGCAAGCTGGACCTGCTGTTGATGCGCTACACGGAGATGAACATGACGCTCCCGGCCATCCTGCTGGCGGTGGCGTTCGCCGGGGTGATGGACAATCGCGTCCTGCATCTGCATCCCAGCGCCCTGCCGTGGCACTGGCTCGATGTGGAATTGAAGCGCGGGATGATCAGCCTGTTTCTCATCATCGGCCTGGTCTGCTGGCCGGGCATGGTGCGGGTGATCCGGGCCCAGGTGCTGAGCGTCAAGGAACGGGAGTTCATCATGGCCTCGCGGGCGCTGGGCGCCTCAGATGCGCGGCTGATCTTCGGTCACATCCTGCCCAACATTCTTCCGACCATCATCGTGATGGCGGTCATGCTGACGGCGAGCACCATCATGCTCGAGGCCGGTCTGGGCTATCTGGGCATCGGCGTGCCGGCGCCCGCGCCGACCTGGGGTTCGATGATCACCGACGGGCAGCCTTACTTCATCACCGCGCCGCATCTCGTCATCGTGCCCGGCGCCGCCATCGTGCTGACGGTGCTCGCATTCAATCTCCTCGGGCAGGGCTTGCAGGAGGTGCTCGATCCGAAGCGGAAGGGATGAGCACCGTTCCACGAACTTAAACGAACGACATGCTCCTACGCCTTGGCAACCGGTTGTTCTGGTCCGTCGTGACGCTGCTGGGCACGGCCGTGCTCACGTTTTTCCTCGTCAACGCCGTGCCCGGAGATGTGGCACGCGTCATCGCCGGCCCGAAGGCTTCGGCCGAGGTGATCAAGGCGATCCACACGAAATTCCATCTCGATGAACCGATTTGGAAACGCCTCGGCTATCATCTGAACAACCTGGCCCACGGGGATCTCGGGCAGTCTTACGTCACGGAACAACCGGTGGCCGAGGCCATCCTGACCCGGTTGCCGGCAACCGCCGCCTTGTCCGCCCTCGCCATCATCCTGTGGATGCTCCTGGCGGTGCCGCTGGGCGTGCTGACCGCCAAGTACAGCGGGTCGTGGTTCGACCGCCTCGTGCTGGTCCTGGCCACGCTTTCCCTCTCGCTGCCGGCCTTCTGGCTCGCGCGCATGTTTCAGTATTGCCTTTCCTACAGGCTGGGTTGGTTTCCCGTGGCGGGTTTTCGGGGGTTCAGCCATCTGCTGCTGCCTGCCGGGACGCTGGCACTCCTGTTCGTGGGCTATTACGCCCGGCTGATTCATAGCAACGTGACAGAGGTGCTCAACAGCCCCTACATCCGCGCCGCCCGGGCCAAGGGCGCCCCCGAAACCGTGGTGCTGTTCCGTCACGGCCTGCGCAATGCGATGATCCCGGTCGTCACGATTCTCGGCATGGATGTGGCCGGGTTGCTAGGCGGGGTGATGTTCGTGGAAAACGTCTTCGCGCTGCCCGGCATCGGCACGCTGGCAGTGCAAAGCGTGTTCAACCTCGACGTGCCGGTCATCATGGGCACGGTGATGTTCAGTGCCGTGATCGTCGTGGCCGCCAACCTGGTGGTGGACGTGCTCTATCGGTGGATCGACCCGCGCATCAAAGCGGCGCATTGAAATGACCAATGACCAATGACCAATGACCAATGGATGTTTGAGTTCGAAATGCCGGGGTATTGGCGTCCAAGACGCATCGGGTTCGACATTCGTCATTCGACATTCGTCATTAAGATTTCAGCCCATGCCCCTCCTCGAAATCAAAAACCTCCAGATCGAATTCGGCTCCCGCACCCGCGCCGCCCGCGCGGTGGATGGCGTCTCCCTTTCGCTGGAGGCCGGCAAGACGCTGTGCCTCGTCGGCGAGAGCGGCTCCGGCAAGAGCGTCACCGCGCTTTCCATTGCCAAGCTGGTGCCCTCTCCGCCCGCGCGCTACGTCGGCGGCGAGATCCTGCTCGAAGGCCGCGACGTGCTGAAGATGTCTGCCCGTGAGTTGCGTGACATCCGGGGAGGGCTGGTGAGCTACGTCTTCCAGGAACCGGGCGCGTCATTGAACCCGGTGTTCCGCATCGGGGCACAGATCAAGGAATCCCTCACCTACCATCGGCCCGCTGCAGCCAACGATGCCGAGGTCATCCGGTTGCTGAAGCTCGTCGGCATTCCGGCGCCGGAATCGCGGCTGAGAAACTATCCGCACGAGATGTCCGGCGGCATGCAGCAACGCGTGATGATCGCGATGGCCCTCGCGTCGCAACCGAAGCTGCTTGTGGCCGACGAGCCGACCACGGCGCTCGATGTGACCATTCAGGCACAGATCATCGAATTGCTCGGTGACCTGCGGAAACAGTTGGGCATGGCTGTATTGCTCATCACCCACAACCTTGGCATCGTGGGCGACCTGGCGGATGACGTGGCGGTGATGTATGCGGGGCAGATCGTCGAGCACGGGCCGGTGCGCGAAGTGCTCCAGCGCCCGTTGCATCCGTACACGCAGGCGCTGATCCAGTCGGTGCCCGTCCTGGAGGCTGAAGTCGACCGTCTGACCGCGATCCCGGGAACTGTGCCGTTGCCGGGCGATTTCCCAAGTGGGTGCCGTTTTCATCCACGGTGTCCGAAGGCACAGCCGGGTTGCTCCAGCCAGGCTCCCGAACTGACCTCCGTCCAGAGTCGACGTCGCGTGCGCTGCCCGTTCTGGGATTCTCCCGTCATCACCAAAACCGCTTCCGTCCGGACATGAACTGGGCGCATCCTGACACGTCCCTTATGGATCCCACCGGGGCGGCTCGGGTGGAACCTCGCCCTACCAATTT
>JANYCC010000478.1 GCA_025360495.1 Verrucomicrobiota bacterium
TGGCCCGCGCCCTCGCCTACATGGTGGACGTCGCCATCATCTGGGCCGTCGCCTCGATGCTGTCGTCGGGTTTGGCCCTGATCAGCGTGATCTCGCCCGATCTCGCGAACACCGCGATCGTCCTCAGCCTTTTCGTTCTACCGCTCGCCTATGGGATGGTCTTGGAAGGCGTCTTGAAAGGGCAGACGGTTGGCAAAAAGCTCTTCCGACTCCAGGTGGTGGATGCCTCCGGGCTCAAGCTCCGCCCCACCCAGGTCATCCTCCGCAACCTGCTCCGGGCCGTCGATTTTCTCCCGGCTTTCTATCTGCTCGGCGGTGTCGCCACGCTGGCCAGCCGCCGTGCCCAACGCCTCGGTGACCTCGCCGCCGGAACCGTGGTGGTCCGACTGCCGAGGCCGGGCAAGCCCGACTTGGATCTGATGATCGGAACGCGTTTCAATTCTCTGCGGACCCTGCCCCACCTCGCCGCCCGCCTCCGTCAGCGCATCCCCGCCCCCGAGGCCGCCCTCGCCCTCCAGGCGCTCGTCCGACGCGAAGAAATCGAGGCCGGACCCCGCGTCACCCTCTTCCGGGAACTCGCCGACCACTTCCGGGAACAGGTCGACTTCCCCGCCGAACTGGTCGATGGGATGACCGACGAACAATATGTTCGGAATGTCGTCGATCTGCTTTATCGGCCACGGCTCTCGACGCCTGGCCAATCCCAACCCGTCGCCTCCTGAGGAACCCCTCCGGATGATCCCATGAAAAGGGCTGCAGGCCTCCGCCCGCAGCCCCGTCTGTGCTTCAACCGGCCCCCGGTCACGGCTTCACCGCGCCGGTTTCCCGACGCGTCACCACCGTCACCCGATGACCGAAATCCTCGACGCTCAACTGCCCCGCAGTCACCGCGTCCAGGTCGGATTTCTTCGCCCGGATCGTCATGACCGTGGAGTTCTGTTTGGGCTCCCCGTCGAACGTCAACACCTGCACATCGTTGCCTGCACTCTGGGCGTCCAAGGCGTAATTCCCGGACCGCTTCGTCACGGTCACCGACCCTTTTGCGCCCCGACCGGTGACCACCAGGGTCACGGTCTCACCGCTTTTCACGCACTTGAGATTTCCCGCCTGCTTCAGCGCCCCGACCAGCGCCTCGCGAAGCTTCTGCACCCGGGCGGCGTCATAAGGCGTCACCTCCTCGGTGTCCTCCTCGGATTCGATTTCGGTTTCACCATGGAGTTCGCGCCGGGTCTTTTCCCAGGTGTCATCCCCGCCCTTCACGCCCTTCTCCTTTGCCGTCGGCGGAGTCGCGATTTCAGCCAGGGGAAAGTCGACTTCCAACAGGAACACCGCACCCGATCCGGCCAGGTACATCGCGTCCAGATCAGAACGGGATCCGAACCGCACGCTGCCGAAACTCAATCGCAAGGGTCCGCCATGCATCCGACGACCCGAATCCCCATCCCATGCCTTTCTCAGGATCCGGTCCATGATGGCCAATTCCTCCCGGATCCGCCCGACGTCCTCACTGGTCGAGTCGTCCGACGGGAGCACGAACAGACGCATCGAAGCCGGCCCGTCGACTCCGAAACGCATTTTGGAAAGTTGTTGGTGCATCTTGCCCATGGCGTCCCGGGCATCGCGGGCCGCCTTCTCGACCTCGACTTGGATGGCTCGGGTTGGTTTCTCGATGTACACATCCGATTGCGCCAAAACCGCATCCCGGGACCGCTTGTTCCGATTTCGATTGCCGCGTTCCGATCCGGGAAAAGCGATCGTATCCTCCGGAGCCGGCGGTTCGGGTTTGACGACGGGAAGTTCCGCGGCCACGGGGGGCGCAGGTGCTTCGGGGGCGGCCGCTTGACGCGCCTTCACGGACGGAAGTGCGGTGACCAAGGCCAAAGCCAGGGTTAGTGCGGGGAACATTCGGATCGGTTTCATGGGATGCATCTCAAGGAGTCACAGGTCGGAAATTGAAGGAAACGTATCATCCATGGCGGGGATCAATTCAAGGCGGCGTGTTTTCGGGAAGATAGCTGGCCAACTGGTTCACGTGGGTCTGCGTCTGTTCAAAGCCGCTGCCGGTTTCACGGGCCAGTTGCAGCAACCCCGCCTGGAGCGCGATGTGATCGGATTGATGCCGGTCCTCCAATCGTTGCAGGGCCAACTGCAGACCCCGTTGGTCCTCGCGGCGTGCCACCGCCCATTCCTGTCGCAGCGTGCCGAGCCAACGTTGATTGTCCGCCGCCACTTTCTGCAACGCCACCATGAGTTCATGGTCTTCGGCCGCCCGTTGTTGCCGCCACGACGCCTCCCATTGCTGGCGCACCGCCGCCATTTCATTCCGGAGATCGGCCCGCGACATCGTGCCCAACCGACCCAAGCCGATCCCCAAGGCCAGCACGGCCGCCGCGGCCAATGCCCGCAGGGCCATGGGACGCCAGACCACCGGTCGGCCGGGACGCACCAACGACGCGCGATCCGCCCCGAGTGCGTCCTGCGCCCCGCGCCAGACCGTCACCTGCGACCGGCATTCGGCGCAGTCAGCCAGATGGCTGTCCAACTGCCGCTTTTCCGCCGCGCCACATTCGTCGTAGAGGTACGACATCCATTCCTCGGGAATCGGGTGTTTCATGTCAGGTTATGGAAAGCTTCAGGGGATCGGACTCGGCCCGGCGCAGGAGAACGGCCAACCGGCCCAACGCCTCGGCCATGCGGGATTTGACGGTGCCTTCGGGAATGCCCAGCACTTCGGCGATCTCGGCGAACCGAAGGCCTTCGTAATGTCGCAGGAGCACCACCGACCGGTAATGATCGGGCAATTGTCCCAACGCCCGCCGGACCACCTCGGCCTCCTCCAGATCAGCGGCCATCTCCATGGGGCTCGGTTGGTCGGAAGCCGGTTCCGCACCCCCGACGCCGGACCCGTCCTCCCCGTCGGCGGTCGGCCAGGGGGATTCCGGTCTCCGGTTGCGGCGCCGCAGTTCGTCGTGACAGAGATTCAGTGCGATCCGCCAGAGCCAGGTTGAGAAGCGGCCGCCGGGCTGGAAGGTGTGGCGGTGGGAAAACACGCGGACAAAGGCCTCCTGCGCCAGATCCTCGGCCCGATGGACGTCACCGGTCATCCGGGCGCAGAGGCGTCGGACCGGTGTCTGCCAACGCCCCACGAGATGGGCGAACGCCCCGTGATCATCCTCCTGGCACAGGCGCCACATCGCCTGCTCATCGCTCAATTGGAAAGGCCAGGTCATCTCAGGTCAGGATCATCGCGTTCTGCCGGTTCTACGCCGGGGACCGGAAAAAGGTCGCGGATATTTTTTACTCAACGGCGTACGCCGAGGTACGAGGCGGACCCCGGCAGGTCAATCATCAGTCTCCAATCCCCAATCCAAAATCATCAATCTCCCCGGGTCCCGTCAGAGGGGGGAATTGATGATTGGCGATAGGAGATTGTTGATTGCCAATTTGTGGAATCCGCCCGGCCGAATCCGCCTCCTGGCTTCGTCAGCCACGGGCCCTGGGTAGCCGAGGTACGAGGCGGAGGTACGAGGCGGACCCGGCAGGCCAAGGGCAGATCCGCCTCGTACCTCGTCGGGTACGGCCAAGTCGGCGATTGACTCGACTCCGGAGTTCTGGTCCACGAAGGGCATGCCTAAAGCAGCCCGACTTTGCGGCTGGATGGCCCTGGCTCTCTGCGCCCTGGCCGGTCTGGCCCAGGCCCCGGTCCAGGTTCCATCGGTCCTCACCGGGAACACGCGCAATCCCACGATGCCCCAAGCGGCACCTGCCCGCGTCGTGGACCGTGGTCAGGATCACGTCACCTATCAAACCATCCTCTCCCATGGCGGTCCCGGTCGGAGCCGGATTTACTCGACCAACCGGTTCACCCTCGTGGAGAACGGCCTTCATTATCGGGACCAAGGCCAATGGAAGGAAAGCCAGGATCTTTTGGAACCCGATCCCGTCGGCCTCCGGGCCACCCACGGTCCGCTTCGCGCCCTGCTGCGTCCGGACTTGATCGGGGATGCCACGTTTGAACTGACCGGCACCAACGGTTCGAAACTCTCCGGAATCGTCCGGCAAATCCTCGCCACCGACAGCCAATCCGGGGAGAGCGTGCTCTTGGGTCAACCCCGCGACGGCGTGACACCGGAATTCCTGCCGCCCAACCGGATGGTGTTCCCGGACGCTTTCACCGGTGTCCGGGCCGATCTGGTCTATGCCTATACCCATGGCTCCTTCCGCCAGACCTTGGTCCTCCGGGAAGCGCCCGCCCTGCCCGCCACCTGGAACCCCGCGCTGGTCCGACTCGAGGTCGTGACCGAGTTCCATTCCTCGGTCCGGCCCGCCGTCCAGGGGCGTTCCTTCAAGGACGGAAAAGGGGCGACCGTCGAGGATCACGGGGTCGTTCGCTTTGAGGCCATGGACCTGATCGGCGGACGGTCCACGCAATGGGTCGCCGGCAAGGGCCCCACCGCCGACCGCGATTCCGTGGGAACGCCGGGAACGCCGGGAACGCCGGAGACCCTGGTGAGAAAGCAGTGGATCCAGGACCCGTCCGCCCGTTCGATGCTCATTGAATCGGTGGATTGGCCCGCCGTGACCGCCGCCTTCAAAGGTGCGGCCCGGGGGGGTGCCGTGAATCCGCCCCGAATCAAACGGGGCCAGTTGGCACCGGCGGTCCGGAGCGCTCAGAACCGACCGGTTCCGCAGGTTCCGATCCGGACGGCGTCGGCACCCTACGAGCCGGACGGTTTGGTGGTGGAGTCCGCGCTGGCCCTGCCCGGCACCATCACCCATTTCCGGGCGGGAACCACGTATTATATCCGGTCCAACTATTATAACGGGGCCCCGGTGCGGTTCGATCCCGGCTGCGTCCTGAAATACAGGAACGCGGCTTATATGCTGTTGTATGGTCCGGTGACATTTCCCGCCAGCCTGCCCCGTGCGGTGTTCACCTCGCGCGACGATAATGCGTATGGCGATGTCATCGCGGGGGTCCCGGGCGAACCGGACAGCGACGGCAACCCGACGGATCACCGGGGCCGGCCGCTCTGGTTCTATTACGAGCCCAATGGGATCACGGTGAAGAATGCGCTGATCCGCTGGGCCGCCACCTGTCTGCAATATGACGGCAATCCCGGTGTGGCCGCCACGCACCGGGTCCAGAACGTCATCCTGGAGCAGAGCCAGATCGGCCTGCAGAACAATCTCAGTTCACCGGGACGGGTCACCTTCTCCAATTCCAAGCAATGTTCGCTGGCCACCGTGATCGCCGGGAACGGCCAGACCAGCGGGACCCTGACGGTGGATTGCGGCGTGGTCTCGACGGCCCTGGTCAACCAACCCGCCCTGGATTGTGTCGCCGGGGAGGACCCCAACAAGAACAGCCAGACGGAATGCAGCTTTGTGCTGGCAGGTCCCGCGCGGATCGTGGCCGCCTTCTTCGACACCCATCGGAGCTGCTATGGTCTGGGACAGATCCCCTTCTCCGCCATCGTCGCACCCCGTTCCACGAGTTGGGCGGTGTCCACCGATGGCGGGGTCACCTTCACCCCCCACAAACCCCTGCCGCCGGCATCCCCGGTGTCCACCTGGCAGGGCGACGCGGGCGATCCGTCGATGGTCCGGGATGTCGTCGATGGCTCGATCTATGTATTGGTGAATCCGTCCCGGGAGATGGCGAGTTGGAAGGGGTTCCGACTTTGGAAATCCCGGGACCAGGGCCAGACCTTCGCCCTCATCAACACCAACACCTTCCTCAGCAACGGCGCGACCGGTGCCGACAAGACGTCGTTGGCGATCAATAATTTTCCGGGGTTGCCCAACTCCCGATACCTGTACCTCGCGGGGAGAACCGATTCGGGTTTCATGGTCGCGCAATCGGCCGACGGCGGCATCTCCTGGACGGTCCAACCGGTGGGGGTTGACTCGGGAACCGGGGCGGACATCGCCCTGACCCCCGACGGGACGGTGTATGTGTTCTACCTGCAGGAAACGACGCCGACGGGACACGGGCCCTATGTGAACCGCATCCGCTATGCCTGGTTGCGGGCCGGGGAATCGGCTTGGAACGGGCCGTTCACGATACCGGCCCATGCAGACAGCCCCGACCTCCGGTCCCAGCAACCGGATGCAAGCGGCGACCTCATGCGCTCCAACCAAAGCACGAACCGGTTCGATTATTTCGTCAGCAACGCTTTCCCGCGGGTGGCCGTCAATCCGGTCACCGGCCGGGTCTACGTGGTTTATACGGACCTGCCGACCGCCGGTCCGTCGGTGGACCGGGGCGACATTTATATCCAGGAGGGCACGCCGGCCGCGGACGGTTCCCTGGAAGGAGGCTGGAGCGGCGAGATCCAGGTCAACAATGATGCGACCCCCACCGACCAATGGAACCCGTCACTCGCGATCAGCGCCGACGGGCAGAAAATCATGGTCGGATATTATAGCCGCCAGGGCCGGCCCGGTTTCAACGACCTGATCCTGCCCTATGCCGCCAAGGCGTCGATCGCCTCCGGGTTGGTCGGGGCCACCTTTGACCTGATCCCGGTCAAAACGCCCGGGTTCCGGCCGGTCTTCCCAGGGTTGTCGGACCCCGAGAACATTTCGGCCTTTGACGGGGTGTTCTGCCAGGGGGACGTGGCCCTGACCGCCGATCGGGCGGTGCCATTTGTCTCCGATGATCCCGGCTATTTCCCCCGCTCCGAGTTCGGCTACCAACACTTCATGGCCGACGATTATACCAATCTGGCGGCGGACTCGACCTATTTCTATTTCACCTGGTGCGAGCGATCCGCGCCGCTGGTTTCCCGCGGGGCTCCGAACCGGCCGGACCCGAATGTCCGGTTCGCAAGAATCCGTCAATGATACCGGCGCCGCGGCGGGAGGGCCGACTGCGGCCCGACCGTCCACGAGCGCCCGACCTCAACCTTGGAAGCCCGCGGCACCCCGGCCGCGGACGCGGAGTTCACCCCGGGCCAGGGCCCCGATGACCGCCGGGTAAAGTTCGCGTTCGGCCACCTGGATCCGTTCATGCAGGGTCGCGGGAGTATCATCGTCCCGCACCGGCACCGCGCGTTGGGCCAGGATCGGTCCGGTGTCGATACCCTGGTCCACCAGATGCACCGTGCAACCGGTCACCTTGACGCCGTAGTCGAGTGCCTGTTTCCAAGCCGCCAGACCGGGAAACGACGGGAGGAGTGACGGATGGATGTTCACGACCCGTCCCTCGAAATGCCGCAGGAAATCGCCCTTGAGAATGCGCATGAAGCCGGCCAGCACGACCAGATCCACCTGTGCTTCCTGCAGCGCGGCGAGGAACGATGCCTCCGCCTCCTCGTCGAGCTTGGTGCGGAATCGTCCCGGCGGGATATGCCGGGCCGGGAACCCACGGGCTTGGGCCGCGGCGAGAATGCCCGCATCCGGGACATCACTCACCACCAACGCCACTGCGGCCGGAATCTGACCGGCGGCCAGGGCGTCGGCGATGGCGACGAAATTGGATCCCTTGCCGGAGCCGAGGATTCCGAGGCGGAATGGAGCCGGAACGCTCACGCCCCCATGCCGTCTTCAAAGCTCCCGGCGGCGGCGGGCCAGCAAAGGTGATCGCGGACGTATTGCACCCCGTTGGCACTGGTGGAATCGAGGTCCCGGTGTGCGGACTCGGCCTCCACGACCAGGGGTGCGCTGGCGGTGCCGTGCAGTTTGCAATAGCGATCGCGATAGCCGACGTGCAGCAGCAATTC
>JANYCC010000482.1 GCA_025360495.1 Verrucomicrobiota bacterium
GCCTGGACCGGGGGCACAAACTGGTCGGCGGGCGTGATCGCCATTTCGTCGATGTAGAACACGTCATTCGTGCTGACGATATTGCCGATTCCGGCTCGGATGCCAACCGGTGCGACGGTGGGCGTGAAGGTCCCATAGACAAACTGCCAACCTGGGACCCGACGCGGATAGAGTGTGATGTTGCCGGGCGCGCCCCAGAGATCGAAATAGGTGTTGGCACCGGATCCGGCGGGCGAGACCCAATTGATGAATCCGCTCAGCACGTACTTTTTCCCGGGCGTCAATGGGATCACAGCGCCATAAGTCAGCGCGATGCCCGGGGCGTTGAAGGTCGTCGGTTGGACCCGGACTCCGCCTTGTCCCACTAGAGCGGCGTCCGCTGAGTAGTCGGCGGTGCCGCTCCCGCCCCCGGGCGAAAGTGACAGGTACCAGACTCCCGGAACCGGATATCCGGTGTACACGGGCAGCGGACCTGCCGGCACCTCGAATGATCCGTCTTTGACTGGATTCCAGTGACCGGAGCCGGGAACAAATGGACCCGAAATGGAGTCGTCCGCCTGGGAGGCGCAGTTCCAAGCCAGCATCAGGAGGATGGCCAGGGATCGAGAACGCAACCGATGGAATGCTGGGTTTGTCATGGGATCAGATCGGATTCGCACCCTACGTTGGTGCGACGGTCGGTCAATCGGGATCTTCGTTAGCGCGTTGTAGCCGCCGAGGTACGAGGCGGAGTCTTGGAAGGCCTGGCTGGATCCGCCTCGTACCTCGTCGGCTACGGGGGGACGATCAAAGATGGCCGAGGCTCGGCTTCGCGGTGGATCACGTGCAGTTTCCAAAACAGGGGCCAGAATTCCGCTCCCCACGGATCCAGGCGGGGATATCCGGGCACGACGCAACCGCCAAACGCCCAACGTTCCTTTTCATCGATCAACTTCGCCCGGACCGGATTTGCCAATATATAGAAACAGGTCTGGGCAAAGGCATCTCGTTCGCGTTCCTCGTCCCTCAAAACGTGGTCATAAGACTGATGCTGCCATTCGCGGCCTCCGCCCAAAAGAGGCTCGAGTTCCGTGCGTAGGAATTTCATGGCGTTGAGTTGATCGCTCCGGCGTCGCATCCCCATCCAAAGCAAATGGAGATGATCCGGCATCAGGCAGTAGATCGGGCACCAGACATCGTACCGGACGGCCGCGTGAAGCATCCGGTCGCGGAACGAGTGATGAAATTCCGTGGACAACCATCCCCGCGAACGGTTTTTCAAGGTCAAGGTCCAGAAGATGGCGGAGTGGGCCTGGTAACGGTGCCGGTCCAGGCGCGGCAGGTTTCGTTTGGGTACGAACGACACGGCCCCACTGGTAGCCGTCAGTTTCCCGGTGCGAAAGTCTTTCGTAGCCGACGAGGTACGAGGCGGACCCGGCAGGCGAGGTGAGGGGAGGCGGGGCGGGGAGATTGATGATTTTGGATTGGAGACTGGAGATTGATGATTGGCCTCAACGTTGTGCCCCGTAGCCGACGAGGTACGAGGCGGACCGATCTGGCTTGGGCAAAGAGGGGCCGGCTTTTCCTTTTTCGTGCGTTTCGTGTGTTTCGTGGGCAATCCCTCCGTTGGCCGCCGCGGGATTCCGCCTCGTACCTCGTCGGCTACGGGATCGGGGTCCGCCTCGTACCTCGTCGGCTACCGCCGCCGCGCTTGAATCCGGGATCGGCCGTCCCCACGCTCCCTGTCTTCGCATGCGGATCCTGATCGTCTACAATACCGCCATGGAACCGCGGTCGATTTCCGGCGTGTTCCGTTACTTCGAGGGTGTCGTGCCGCAGTGGCAGGCCGCGGGACATGAGGTGGACTTCGTGGTGGCGCGCGCGGCCCAGCCACTCTGGCGATCACAATTCCCGGGGTCGCGACTCATCAGCAGCGACGATTGGGTGCCGGCCCCGCAGACCCAGTTGGGCAATCTCTGGTGTTTCCCCGCCTACGCCTGGCGGATGTTGCCGTTCCATTACGCTCGGAAGTCCGCCGGTTATGATGTGTATTATGCCTGTGCACCCTTTCTGTTCGAGGTGTTTCCCGCCGCCCGATTGGCCCGCAAAAACAGGGCGGCTCTGGTCGTGAAGGTGCATCATATGGTCTTTGCCCAATCGGCACGACGCGGCCTCTTTGACCAACTGTTCGTATCGACCGAGCGCCAGGCGGTCCGGTTGCTCCATCGTGAGGCCGATCTGATACTGGGAAGCACGCCGCTGGTGGCGTCGGATTATAACCGGTTGGAGACGTCCATCGGATTGCCACCCCGTCCGGTCCATTGCACGGGTTATGCGGTCAACCTCACCGAAGTCCCGTTTTCCGCCGACGCACCCAAGGAGTTCGACGCCGTCGTGCTCGGACGGATCCATGAACACAAGGGGGTGTTCGATGCACCCGAGGTCTGGAAATCAGTGTGCGCCGCACGGCCCGATGCCCGGTTGCTCGTGATCGGCGACGGACCCCATCGCGGTGAATTGGAACGTCGGTTCGCCGCCGCCGGACTGGCCGGCCGGGTGATGTTCACCGGGGCTGTTTCGGATGCGGAAAAAACCCGGTGGATCAGCCGGTGCCGCGTCGGACTCAGCTTTTCCCGCGAGGAGGGTTGGGGCCTTTCGGTGCATGAATTCCTCGCGTTCGGCCTGCCCGTGGTGGCCATGGATCTCCCGGTGTTCGAACAGGTGTTTCCCGGTCAATTGGACCTCGTTGCGCGCGGGGACACCGCCCGTTTCGCCACCCGGGTGCTGGGATGGCTGGACAACCCCGTCGCCGCCCGGGAACAAGGCGTGCGCGGACGGGCGTTCGTGGCGAGGTATGACACCCGGGAGGTCGCCCGTCGGGAATTGGCGGCGATGGAGGAGGCGGTCGGACGGCGTCGGGGTGCACCTTGACTCTGCCCCAAGGAGGCCATCGCGGCGGCTCGGGTGGAACCTCGCCACACCGAAGACAAACGCGGGCTGGCGCCGGGCTGGGGACAGCCCCACCCTGAACCCGTCCATGATCGAGTTGGTGGATGTGGCGAAGCATTTTGGGGACGTCAAAGCCGTCGACGGCATCACTCTCACGGTGCCGCGCGGGGAGTTTTTCTGTGTCCTCGGCCCGAACGCGGCCGGCAAGACGACCTCGCTCAAGCTGGTCGTCGGGCTCATCAAGCCGAACCGGGGCCGGGTGCGGGTGGCGGGGTTCGACGTGCAGTCGCAACCGTTGGAGGCGCGGTCCCGTCTGGCCTATGTGCCGGATTTCCCGTTCCTCTATGACAAGCTGACCCCGTGGGAATTCCTCCGTTTCACCGGTCAATTATTCCACATGGAGGACGCGCGGATCGAGGCCTCGGCGGCGGACTTGGTGCCGCGATTCAACCTGGAACCGTGGTTGCACAAGCCGATCGAGTCCCTGAGCCACGGAACCCGGCAGCGGGTCGCCATCGCCAGCGCCCTCCTCCATGACCCCGAGGTGTTTGTCATCGATGAGCCGATGGTCGGATTGGATCCGCACCATGCCCGGGTGGTGAAGGACACGTTGCGCGAACGGTCGCGGCAGGGGATGACGATCTTCCTCAGCACGCACCAGACGAGTGTGGCGGAGGAAATGGCGGACCGGATCGGGATCATCCATCGGGGCCGTTTGGTGGCGGTGGGTTCGGCGGCGGACCTGCATGCCCAAGCCGGGACGGACGGCGCCTTGGAACGGGCGTTCCTGGCCATCACCCAAGGCGAGGAGGATGGCACCCCGGAAACGGTCGCATGAACACCCCGGACGCGCCGTTGCGGTTGCTGCTCCGGGTCAATGCCCTCTCCGCATGGCGCCGGTTGCGGTCGCTCCGGCAACAATCGAAACTCCTGGTGCTCGTCATCGGCGGTTTCCTGGTGGGATACCTGACGCTGGCCTTCACCCTGTTCCAGGCCGGGCTCGGGTTCATCGGGCATTTTCCCGGACTCGGATCGCTCCTGGAGGAACGCCTGATGTACCTGTTGTTCGCGTTCCTTTTCGGACTGTTGCTGCTGTCGAACCTGGTCATCAGTTACACCAACCTGTTCCGGAATCGGGAGACGGAATTCCTGCTGACCGCGCCGCTGCCGGTGGGGACGGTGTTCCAATGGAAATGGATTGAAAGCACGGTGCTGGCCTCCTGGGCGTTCCTGTTCCTGATCGCGCCCCTGCTCGCCGCCTATGGACGGCTCAATCATGTCGCCTGGCATTATTATCCGGCGACGCTCCTGTTGGTCCTGCTGTTCATCATGCTGCCCGGTCTCGCCGGTGCCGCCCTGGCGATCGGTATCGCGCGGCATCTCGACCGGAAGGGATTCCAAGTCGCCGCGGTGGCCGCCCTGGTCCTGGCGGTGGGCGTGGTGGCGTGGCGCTTCCGCCCGGAGGTGGTGACCGACGACGTGTTGGAAACCCGGGTGCAGGCGGTGATCGACCGGTTGTTGGTGAACACGGGGTTCGCGCAATCGCCGTTGTTGCCCAGTTATTGGTTGAGTTACTCGGTGTTGAGTTGGGCCGAAGGTGCCTTCAAGGCGGCCGGCTTTTATGCCCTGGTCCTGCTCAGCCATGTGCTGTTCTTCGGACGCATCGCGTTGACCGGTCTCGGGCGCCCCTTTTATGAGGCGGCCAGCACCGTCCAAAGCCGGGCGTCGGCCTTCGCCCGCTGGGATTGGTGGCAGCGGATTGAGGCCCGACGCGAAGCCCTGGCCACCGAGATCCGACGTCACTGGCTCGCCACGGCCGGAACCACCGAGGCCGTCGGACGTCACTTCGCGCCGCCGGACCGGGTGGACGCGCTGCTGCGACTCACCGGGTTGGCGTCCGACACCCGGGCCCTGATCGCCAAGGATCTGCGGGTGTTCTGGCGGGACACGACCCAATGGGGGCAGACGGTGCTGCTGTTCGGCCTGTTGGCGGTGTACATTCTCAATCTCCGCCACTTCACCCGGCAGTTGGATTCGGCCTTCTGGACCGGCGTGGTCTCCTATCTCAATCTCGGTGCCTGCGCGCTCAATGTCGCCACCATCACCACGCGTTTTGTCTTTCCCCAATTCTCGTTGGAAGGCCGTCGGGTGTGGGTGGTGGGCCTGGCTCCGCTGGGGTTGGTCCGGGTGGTGATCGTGAAGTTCTGGCTCGCGAGTCTGTCGGCCCTGTCCCTGACCCTGGGCCTCACGCTGTTGTCCGGTCATCTCCTCGGATTGGAATGGCCGCGGCAGCTCAATTTCGCGGCTGCGATCACGGTGATGACCTTCACCCTCAATGCCATCGCGGTCGGTTTGGGCGCGCTCTACCCCAATTTCCGGGAAACCAATCCGAGCAAGATTGTCAGCGGATTCGGTGGGACGTTCTGCCTGGTGATCAGCTTTCTTTATATCCTCGTGTCGGTGGTCACGCTGGCCTTCGGGTCACCGTGGGGCTGGCATGCGGACGAATCCGAGCCGGGCCGGGGTGTGTTCAGTTGGGTGGTGTTTGTCCTGACCAGTGCCCTGGCCGGTTGGCTGCCCCTGCGCCTCGGCCTGCGTCGCGTGGCGGCGACCGAGTTGTGAGCTCGTGATTCGTGTTACGTGATTCGTGTTACGTGATTCGTCCTTGGTCATTCGTCATTCGTCATTCGTCACTGCCAGCACCGTGAACCACACCAGGCGGCCCGGGGCGAAGGCAATGTCCAGGTCCATCGACTCCGCGCCGGGCGACAACTCAAAGAGGATCTCGCGGGCCAGTCCACTCTCCCCCCAGTCCCGCAATTTCACCTCGTGCCCGCGGTCATCGACCGCGCGCAGGATCGTCAGGTGCCACGGATTGGAGTCGGGCGCCCGGTCCGCCTCCAACTTCAGGACCCCGCGGACCGGGTCGTGGTTCCCCGGGTCGGATCCCACCTCCGGTTGACGGTTGAGGCTCACTTGTTTCACCCCCACCCGGACGCCGTGGAGTCGGGTCTGACGGGCCTGGTCTCCGCCCGTCGAAATCGAATCCGGGACGCCGTGGAGTCTCCAGATTTCGTCGGATGCGAAGCCGGCCCGTTGACGGAATTCCACCTGCATCCGCCACGGTTCCCCGGCCGGCAGCGGGATCTGTGCGGAGGTGATGTGGCTGCGGCCCGCGGTCGCATCGGGATTCCAATCCCAGTATTCACCCTCGGACAGATTGCCGGTGGCGTCCGAGGCCTGGGTCACGCGGTGGCCCACCCAGTTTCCGGAAAGCCGACCCGATTCGCGGACGGTGAAATCCAAGCGCGTGGATCCCACATGGGTCTCGATGACGGCACGGTCCAACGTGAAAGCAAGGTCGTCTTCCCGGACCGTTTGCGGCAGCGGAATGGGGTTCAACGGGGGTGTGAGCGGGTCAAAGAGGGGGTTGCGAACGCGGAATTCACCCAGTCGCCTCGGATCATTATACCGTCCGTCATCGACCCCGATCCGCAGCCATTCGCTCCTCCTCGGGACGACATCAAAGCGGCGCATTTCCCACCGTCGACCGTCGGGCAGCATCCCCTTGAGGGCGGGGGCGGCACGGTCCATATAAGTCATCCGGCCGGCTGCGTCCTCCATCCAGATGGCGAGTCGGGGGCCGGGTCCCATGGCGGCGGCGGCGTTGGGGACGATGAGCCAGCAGGTGAGGAAGGTGTTGGTCCGACCCAACCCCGGGTCCGGCACGGTGGGCAGGGGCAGATGAAGGCGTCGGGCCCATCCGAAGGGCAACCGGCCGATCCATTGTTTCCATTCAGGTTCGAACGGGTTGACCGGGACCCGGCGGCTTTGGACGGAGACAAGGGTGAGTTCGCCCCCGCCGTCCAAGGGGATGAATTGGGGGACGAAGGGTGCGGGACGGGCATGCCACCCCAAGGCGCCCAATCCTGCACCGGCGAGGGACAGGAGGAGGACGATGAGCAGGCGACGGCGCACGGTGGGAAGCGAAGCCAAGCCGTCGGGGGAAGTCGATGGCGGATGGGCGCCGCATCAGATCGGGGCGCATCTGGGCATCGTGGGAAGGCGGGTAGGAAAACCCGCCCCCCGTGCGCCTGTGAAGGCGCAGACACTGCGGGGTGAAAGTCCCCGTCAGGCGGTCGGTTTGCCCGCCTGTGACCGAAGACTACTGCGTTCTGGAAACAGGGCGTGGAGAGCT
>JANYCC010000452.1 GCA_025360495.1 Verrucomicrobiota bacterium
CGTCGACGCCCCGGTCATCCAGCTCCGGCCGCCCATCATCGTCCGGGAACTCGCCGAGAAAATGGGACGAAAGCCGTTCCAAATCATCGCCGACCTCATGCAGATGGGGGTTTTCGCCACGGTCACCCAGACCATCGATCCCGAGGCCGCGGTCAAGGTTTGCGCCAAGAACGGATTCAAGTTCGAGACCGAGAAGCGCGACAAGGCCGCCCACAGCATCAACGTCCCGCAGGAACAGGAAGTCCAACTCGATCAGGAGGACGAGGACGTCGACCTGCAGCCCCGCCCTCCCGTGGTCACCATCATGGGCCACGTCGACCACGGAAAGACCTCGCTCCTCGATGTCATCCGGAAGTCCGACGTGGTCTCCGGCGAGGCCGGCGGGATCACCCAGCACATCGGCGCCTACACCATCTCGTACCCGCATCCGGCGCGGAAGGACGAGATGATGCAGCTCACGTTCCTCGACACTCCGGGCCATGCCGCCTTCAGCGCCATGCGGGCCCGCGGCGCCAATGTCACCGACATCGTCGTCCTCGTCGTGGCCGCCAATGACGGCGTCATGCCCCAGACCATCGAGGCGCTCGCCCATGCCAAGGCCGCCCGGGTCCCGATCATTGTCGCGGTCAACAAGTGCGATCACCCGGCCGCCAATCCGATGCGGGTCAAACAACAGCTGCAGGATCGCGGCCTCGTGCCCGACGACTGGGGCGGTGACACGCTCTATGTCGAGTGCTCCGCCATCACCAAACAGGGCGTCGACAAACTGATCGAGAGCATCCTCCTCCAAGCCGAGCTGATGGAGCTCAAGGCCAACGCCAAACGCAACGCCAAGGGCAATGTCATCGAGTCCGGCGTCGAACCCGGTGGACCGGTCGCCACCGTCCTCGTCCGCAAAGGCACGCTCCATGTCGGCGATGTCATCCTCTGCGGCGAATTCTACGGCCGCGTCCGCGCCATGATGAATGAGGACGGGCAACGCCAGAAAGAGGCCGGCCCGTCCAACGCCGTCCGCGTCCTCGGCCTCAACGGCGTCCCCGAAGCCGGCTCCGAATTCAGTGCCGTCGACAACGAAAAGGCGGCCCGCGAACTGGCCGACGTCCGCAGCCTCGCCCGCAAGAAAACCGAATTGGGCGGACCCCGCAAAGGCCGCACCACGCTTGAGGACATCTTCAGCAACATCAAGGAGATGTCCGCCAAGGTCCTCAAGGTCATCGTCAAGGCCGACACCCAGGGCTCGGTCGAGGCGATCTGTGAGGCCCTGCGCAAGATCGAGAACGCCCAGGTCCAACTCGAGATCATCCATAGCGCCGTCGGGGCCATCAAGGAGTCGGATGTCTATCTCGCCTCGTCGGCCAACGCCGTCATCCTCGGCTTCCATTCCCGCGTCGATTCCAGCGCCGCCGAAACCGCCAAGCACGAGGGCGTCCAGATCAAGCTCTATGCCATCATCTATGAGCTGATCGACCACGTGAAGGAGGCCATGGCCGGTCTCCTCGACCCGCTCCTCAAGGAGATCATCGTCGGTTCCGCCGAAGTCCGGAAAGTCTTCGAACTTTCCAAGGGCGGCAAGGTCGCCGGCTGCTCCGTCACCGTCGGCCGGTTGGTCCGCGGCAAAATGCGCGTCCGTCGCCGCACCAATGTCATCTATGAGGGCGTCTCCCAGACCCTCAAGCGCTTCCAGGACGAGGTCAACGAGGTCCGGGTCGGACTCGAGTGCGGCATCCGCCTCGAGGGTTTCGATGACTTCCAGGAAGGCGACCTCATCGAGTGTTACACGGTCGAGAAGATTGCCGCGAAACTCATCTAGGCTTCGTATCGTCCCCATCGCCCGGCCGGAACACCCCCAGGGCTCCGGTCGGGCCAACGCCTTACCCCATGTCCACGCCGCCCCCACCCTCCCCGAATCGACGGCTCGAACGCGTCGCCGAACAGATCCGCCGCGAACTCAGCGAGATCATCCGCCGCGAATTCAATGTCGGGGATGTCGGACTCCTGACTGTCAATGAGGTCCGCGTCGCCCCCGACATCCGTACGGCCACGGCCTTCATGGGATTTGTCGGGACCGCCGCCCAGAAACGTTCGGTGCCCGAAAAGCTCCACGGCCACGCCCCCCACATCCAGATCCTCCTCGGCGGCGCCCTCCGGCTCAAGTGGACCCCCGTCCTCACCTTTGTCCTCGACGAATCCATCGAACGGGGCAACCGCGTCCTTTCCGTCCTGAAGGAACTGGAAGGTCAGTCACCCGATTCCGGATCCCCCGCCGCCTGACCCATGAAGGACTGTCCGAAGGTCGTCGAACAAATCCTCCAGGCCCTCCGGGACGCCCGCACCGTCTGCATCGTCGGCCATGTGCGGCCCGATGGGGATTGCATCGGCAGCCAGCTCGGCCTCGCCTTCGCCCTCGAAAATGCCGGCCATGAGGTGACCGTCTGGAACGAGGATTCCGTCCCCCCGAAACTCCGGTTCCTGGACCCCGACCGCCGGTTCCGCAAGCCGGCATCGGGACAGCACTTCGATGCCGTGGTCGCCACCGATTGTGCGGCGTTCGAGCGACTCGGACGGGCCGGCGCCCAGATCGGCGACCGCGGGGTGTTCATCAACATCGATCACCACGCCTCCAACACCAAGTACGCCGATCTCAACTGGGTCTCACCCCGCGAACCGAGCACCGGCGAACTCATCTTCGACCTCTGCCATTGGGCCGGTTGGAAGATCACCAAGCCGATCGCCAACTGCCTGTTCACGGCGGTGTCCACCGACACCGGGAGTTTCCAATACCCCAGCACCACGCCCGACACGCTCCAGACCGCCGCGGAACTGGTGGATCGCGGGGCCGACCTGGGCCACATCTGCCAGGAGGTCTACCAGTCCTATCCGCTCACGCGCATCAAGTTGCTGCGCCACGTCTATAACACGTTCCGCCTCACGCACGGGGAACAGACCGCCTATTTCTGGCTCCGCCAACGCGATTACACCCGCGCCGGCGCCGCCACCGACGAGGCCGAGGGACTCATCGACCATATCCGCTCCATCGAGGGGGTCGTCGTCGCCATCGTCTTTGAGGAAATGGGTGAGGAATTGACCCGGGTCTCGTGGCGGTCCAAAAGCGGGGCCGTCAATGTCGCCGGCCTCGCCGAGCAATTCGGCGGCGGAGGCCACAAGGCCGCTGCCGGCGCCCGGATCACCGGCCGCCCCCTCGGCGTCCAACGCCGCGTCCTCTCCGCCGTCAAACGAGCCCTCGCCTCCGTCCGCTGACCTTTTTCCAGCATGCTCCCGTTCTCCGCCCTCGATGGCGCCCTCCTCATCGACAAACCCCCCGGTTGCACCTCGCACGACGTCGTCGACCGCGTCCGCCGGTGTTTTCAGCTCAAGAAAGTCGGCCATTGCGGCACCCTCGACCCAGCCGCCACGGGCCTGCTCATCCTGCTGCTCGGACAAGCCACCCGGCTCTCGGACAAATTCATGGCCGCCGACAAGGTGTATGAGGGCGAACTGAAACTTGGGGAGGCCACCGATTCGTATGACGCGGATGGTGAACTCACCGGTTCGCTTCCGGTGCCACCGATCACCCTCGATCTTCTGAACGCGGAAACCGCGCCGTTCCTCGGGGACCAATCCCAGATGCCGCCCATGGTCAGTGCGGTCAAGATCCGCGGCGTACCCCTCTATAAGATGGCCCGCAAGGGACTGGAGGTCGAACGCCAGCCGCGCTTCATCCATATCTATAATTTCCGGTTCACCTCCTATGAGGAACCCCTCGCCCGCTTCCGGCTCGCCTGCACCAAGGGGACCTATGTCCGCTCCGTCGCGCACGAACTCGGGCAGAAACTCGGCTGCGGCGCCCATCTCACCGCGCTCCGCCGGCTCGCCAGCGGCAAATTCGACGTGGCCGACGCCCACCCCCTCGCGACCGTCATCACCTGGGACCCGGCGACTCTCACCCGCAACGTGATCCCGTTTCTCAAACTGAAGAGCTACGAGTGAGCCCGGACCCTCGCCTCCTCCGGCAGCCCGCCGAGCTCGGCCGCCCGCCGGGCGGTGTGTGCCTCGCGCTCGGCATGTTCGACGGCGTCCACCTCGGCCACCAACAGGTCGTCAGCCGGGCCCGCTCCGACGCCCGTCAACTCGCCGCCACCTCGGTCGTCGTCACCTTCGACCCCCATCCGCTGCGCATTGTCCGACCCGACCGTGCGCCCCGCCTGCTGCAGTCCCTCCCCCAACGGATCCGGGCCCTCGCCACCCTTGCGCCGGACGCCATCCTGGTGGTGCCGTTCGACGCCGCCCTGAGCCGCGTGACGGGGAGTGATTTCATCCGTTCGCTCGCCGACGGATTCGGACGGTTGCAAAGCATCACGGTGGGTGAGGCCTTTCATTTCGGGCACCTGCGCAGTGGCGACGTGGCCTTGCTCCGCACGTTGGGAGCCGAGTTGGGCTTCTCCGTCAACGCCCTCCCGCCCGTCCAATCCGAGGGGGCGCCGGTCAGCAGCACCCGGGTCCGCACCGCTCTCCGGGAGGGTCGCTGGGACGAGGTGACCCGGTTATTGGGGCGTCCTTATAGCGCGGCCGGAACGGTCATCCACGGCGATCATCTGGGGCGGACGCTCGGTTTCCCGACCGCCAACCTCGACACCGACGGCCGGGAATTGCCACCGACCGGTGTGTATGCGGCACGGGCAACGATCGACGGTCGGCAATGGGTTGCCGTCCTGAACCTGGGGACGAGGCCCACCGTCACCCAACCCGGGTCCGAACCCCGGATCGAAGTCCACGTGCTCGATTATTCGGGTGATCTCTACGGGTGTGAGTTGGAGGTCGAATTCGTCCGTCGCCTCCGGTCAGAACAAACATTCGCGTCGGTCGAAGTCCTCCGCGACCAGATCGCGCGCGACGTCGAGGCTGCCCGCCAAGCTCCGACCATTCGCTGAGTCGTAACGATTCAGGAAGAACCGGGCATTTCACGCAAAGTACGCAAAGTACGCCAGGATGAGGGGGTGTCTGACGGCGAAAAACCACTCACTCTCCAGTGAGTGGTGATCCGCTCCATCGATTAGGAATTCTGCCTCATTCTTGGCGATCTTTGCGTGACATTACCCCTGCGTGGATATGGCGTGAGAATCTCACGCAATGTCCGTAAGAAGTGGATCAGGCGGATTCCTCCACTTTGAGCGCTTTGCGTTCTTTCCATGAACCTCCGCCGCAGATCCGACCGGCCGGTTTTCACGCCAAGATCGCCAAGGACGCAAAGACTGGATCAGCCGGGTTTCCCACGCATTTGCAGGCTTGGTGTCCTTCGCGCGATTGTGCGAACAACGCGGTGGATCCCGACGTTCCGATTTCATTCCGAGGGCGGTTCCCTCAACTGGTTCACAATCCGTTCAATGCCGTCCTTCATCAGCACATTGGCGAAGTTCAGCAACAGACCCAACCTCATATCGGCAAGGCTGAGATAGGTTAGAACCTGCTTCCGGTGGGCATTACTGAGGTTCTCGATCGATTTTATCTCGACGATTACCCGTCCCTCCACCACGAGATCGGCCCGAAATCCCTCCTCAAATTGGAGTCCCTCGAACACGATGGGGATGGCGAGTTGTCGCTGGACTCCCAAACCCCTATGGGTGAGTTCGTGAGCCAGGACGACTTCATAAACTGATTCGAACAAACCTGAGCCGAGGGCCCGGTGAACTTTGATCGCGGCGTCCACGACTTCTTTGGCAATGGTATTTTCGTTCATCCGCATTCCTTTTGGCTGTCCCTGACGGGAAGTATCAGTGCTTGGAGTTTGGGTTCCCCACCCAAGTGCTGTCACCCGGTCGGACGGAGACGATCTGTGAGGAACTTTCATCAGTCCAATATGAATGACTGGATAGGACACGGTTGCGAATCCCGTCTTCGTGCCTTCACGCTAGGTCCGCAATGACTGGATCAGCCGGATACCCTCCTCTTAGCGTTCTCTGCGTTCTTTGCGTGAACCGCCACCGCAGATCCGGCCGGCCTTTTTTCACGCCAAGATCGCCAAGTACGCAAAGACTGAATCAGCCGGATCCCCTCCTCTTTGCGCGCTTTGCGTCCTTTGCGTGAACCGCCGCCGCACATCCTCGAAGCCCGGCGTGAAACGGGACTGGCGCGACGGCACCGCGGTCCCATCCTCCCGGCCGCCATGCCGCCGCTACCGATCGAAGGGATCACCTACCGCCAGGAGCGGTGGCGATCGGCCTGTGCCGGCATCCTGGAGACCGCCGGCAACACCTTCCTCCTGCTCATCGCCACCCGCTATTTCCACGCCGGCCCCATCGCCAAGGCCTGCGTCGCCGCCGGCGGTTCCGTCGGGCTCTTGCTGTCTCCGGTGACGGTCAATGCCGTCCAACGCCTCCGTATCCCCGCCACCACCGCCGTCTCCCGGCTTCTCGCCGCCGGTGCGGTGGCGTGCCTGGTGGCGGCCCTGTTGCCCCTTCAGTCCGGCGGGATGTATGCGGTCGCCTGTGTCTTCGCGATGGCCACCAGCTCGGCCGCGATCCCGTTGCTGACGCAGATGTACCATGACAATTATCCGGCCCAACGCCGCGGCAAACTCTATTCCCGCACCTTCATGCTGCGGATCGCCGCCGCCATCGGTTTCGCCTTCCTCGCCGGTCATTGGCTCGAACCCGGTCTCGGCCGCCTGGTCGGACCGGGCTTTCCCTGGGTCGCCCGGCTCGACACCCTGATCGGGAACATCCCCGGACGTTTCCGTTGGCTCATCGTCGTTTTCGCCGCCGCCTTCGCCGTTGCCGCCTTCGCCGTCCGCCGCATCCCCTCCCAACCCCTGCCCGCGGCCGCCGGATCCCACCCGCTCCACGGCCTCCGTTATGTGCGCGAAGACCGACTTTTCCGACAGGCCCTCATCGCCTGGATGCTCATGGGGTTTGCCAACCTGGCGATGCTGCCGATGCGGGTCGAATACCTGGGAAATCCGCGTTATGGGCTCTCAAAATCTGCGGCCGAGATCGCCCTGCTCACCCTCGTCATCCCCAACCTGGCCCGGCTCGTCCTCAGCCCGGTCTGGGGCCGGCTCTTCGACCGGATGAATTTTTTCGCGCTGCGCGTGACGCTCAACGTCGGCTTCGCCCTGGGCATCGCCGCGTTTTTCACCAGCGACCGCACGTGGGGCCTGGTCGTCGGCGCCATCATCTATGGGGTCTCCAATGCCGGGGGCGATGTCGCGTGGGGCCTGTGGGTGACCAAGTTCGCCCCGCCGGAGCGCATCGCCGATTATATGGCCGTCCACACCGGGTTCACCGGCGTGCGTGGCGTGCTCGCGCCGTTGATCGCGTTCCAGGTCGTCCAACATTTCACCCCCGCCACGATGGGTTGGATCGCCACCACGCTCATCCTGGCCGCCTCGCTCATCCTGGTCCCGGAGATCGCCGCCTGGAAACGGCGCCAGCCACCGAGACGCATTTGAATACTTGATTGCCCAAGTCCGTTTTTGACCACGTCCTCACGTTGGGGGATGTTGCAACGCCGCCTGATCGCATGTTCTTCGCACCTCACTCCTCCCGGATACTCCGGCTCGCCGTGGCGTTCTCCCTCGCCATCCTGGGTGGGCGGGTCCTACGCGCCACCGATCCCGATGCATCCCAGGTTGAATTCTTCGAGAAACGGATCCGCCCGCTCTTCGCCAATCATTGCTACGAATGTCACGGCGGCGATCCCGACAAGATCAAAGGCGAACTCCGCCTCAACACGCACGCCGGCCTGCAGAAAGGCGGTGTCTCCGGCCCGGTGATCGTCCCGGGAAACCCCGCCGAAAGCCGTCTGTTCCAAGCCGTCCAAGGCAAGGCCCATGACCTCGAACGCATGCCCTCGCAGAAGGCCGGCAAGGATCCCCTCACTCCCGCCGAGATCGCCGCCTTGGAGGAATGGATCCGGCTCGGCGCGCCCGATCCCCGGACCGATGGCCCTGCCTTGGGCAGCCGCGATTCCTCCCGCCACTGGGCTTTCCAGAAACCTGTCGCCCCGGCCCTGCCCGCCGTCCGCAACGCCGCCTGGCCCCGGCGCGAACTGGATTGGTTCGTCCTCGCCCAGTTGGAATCCAAGGGCCTCACACCCGCGCCCGAAGCCGATCGGCGCACCCTGTTGCGACGCATCACCCATGACCTGACCGGCCTGCCCCCGACGCCGGAGGAGGCTCAGGAATTCCTCTCCGATCCCGGGGCGGACGCCTACGAACGGGCCGTCGATCGCCTGCTGAATTCCCCGCGATATGGCGAACGTTGGGGACGCCACTGGTTGGATGTCGCCCGTTATGCCGACAGCAAGGGCTATGTCTTCGAGGAGGAACGCCGCTACGCCTATGCCTATACCTATCGTGACTGGGTCGTGGCCGCCCTCAACCGCGACCTCCCTTATGACCGGTTCCTCACCGAGCAGATCGCCGGAGACCAACTGGCGACGCCCGACAACCCGTGGCCGATGGCGGCGCAGGGTTTCCTGACGCTCGGGCGGCGGTTCCTCAACCATGAGCCCGACATCATCGATGACCGGCTCGACGTGGTGTTCCGGGGCACACAGGCGCTCACGGTCGGCTGCGCCCGTTGCCATGACCACAAATATGATCCGATCCCGACGGCGGACTATTATTCGCTCTATGGTGTGTTTGCGAGCAGCCACGAGCCGGGTGAGAAACCCTTGCTCGGGCCGAACCCGGATCCGCGTCGCGCCGCCGAATACGCCGTCGAAAAGGCCAAACGCGAACAGGAACTGACCGATTTCCGCACCACCCGCACTGCCGAAATGGTGAAACTGCTGCGCCAACGGGTCGGGGATTATCTGTTGTGCGCCCAGGATTCCCTTGGACTGGATTGGACCAACCTCGAAGGCACGGCGCGGGTCCGCAGCCTGGACCCGGGATTGGTGGGGGCTTGGAAAACGCGCCTGGAAAAATGGCGTGGTTCCACCAACCCCGTGTTCGCCCCGTGGTTCGCCCTGGCCGCCCTCGGGACCAACGATTTCACCGCCCGCAGCAGCGCCTGGCTCGACAGCCTCGCCGCCCACCCCGACCCGGCCCATCCGCCCCACCCGCTGATCCTGCAGTCGCTGACCGCCCATCCTCTCAACAATTTTGCGGAGGTGGCCACCCGTTATGGCGAGACGCTCCGGCACGCCGACCAAGCCTGGCAGGACGCCCTCGCCGCCGCCAAAACCGCCGGCCAACCCGAGCCCGCCGCCCTGCCCGATGCCCCCCTCGAATCCCTCCGCGGCATCTTATATTCCGACGACTCCCCCGTGCGCGAGGCCATGCGGGACATCGACCGTTTCTTTGACACGCCAACTGCCCAAAAACTCCGGGCCCTGCGGCGGAAAGTGGAGGAACTCGATGCCACCCATCCGGGCGCCCCACTCCGGGCCATGGCGCTGCTCGACAAGCCCCAACCGGTCGAACCCGTCGTCTTCAAGCGCGGCAATCCCGGCAGTCACGGCACCAACGTTCCCCGCCAATTCCTCGGCCTGTTGTCCGGATCCGACCGCAAGCCATTCCAGACCGGCAGCGGACGCCTGGAACTCGCCCGCGCCATCGTCGGCCGCGACAACCCGCTCACCGCCCGCGTGTTCGTGAACCGGGTCTGGCTCCTTCATTTCGGCACGCCGCTGGTGAAGACCCCCAGCGATTTCGGGGTGCGTTCCGAACCGCCGATCAATCCCGGCCTCCTCGACCATCTGGCCGTGAACTTCATGGACCACGGTTGGTCGATGAAACACCTGCACCGGGAACTCCTCCTCTCCGCCACCTATCGCCAGGCCTCGGACCCCGGCGATGCCCCGGCCGCGCGCGCCGTCTTCGCCCGCAATGAATCCACCGACCCGGGCAACACCTTATACTGGCGCATGAACCGGAAACGCTTCGACTTCGAGGCGCTCCGGGATTCCGTGCTCTTCGTCAGCGGCCACCTCGACCAGACCTTCGGCGGACAACCGGTCGAGATGTTCGAGGCCACCCAATCGCCCCGACGCACGCTCTACGGCTATATCGACCGGCAGAATCTTCCCGGCGTCCTCCGCTCCTTTGATTTCGCCAGCCCGGACACCACCTCGTCCCTGCGATTCCAGACGACCGTCCCCCAACAAGCCCTGTTCCTGATGAACAATTCGTTCGTCAATGACCAGGCCCGTCACCTGATTCGGCGCCACGACGTCCCCGGCTCCGGGTCGGTGGAGGCCCGCGTCCGTCGCCTGTACGAACTCGCCTTCCAACGGGATCCCAACCCCGCCGAAGTCGAACTCGCCACCCGGTTCATCGCCGCCCAAACCGGGGTGAAGCCCGAACCCCGACCCGCCGCGACTTGGACGTACGGCTACGGCCAGTTCGACGCCGCCCTTCAGCGGACTGCGACCTTCCACCCGTTCGCCGTCTACAAGGACAAGGACGGCCGGTGGCAACCCGACGCGGCGTTCCCGGCGGGCGATGACCGGGCTTATGCCAGCCTGGGCGCCCGCAATGGACATCCGGGTCGGACCGCCACCAACGCCGTCATCCGACGCTGGACCGCACCCATCGCCGCCACGGTCGTCATCGAGGGCGAACTCGATCACCCGGGCAAGGAGGGCGACGGTGTTCGCGGTCGGGTGGTCGGCAGCCGCGCCGGTCTCGTGGGCGAATGGATTGCCAAGACCGGGAAAAAAGCCACGCATGTCGCCTCGGTGTCGGTGAAACCGGGCGACACGCTCGACTTCATCGTGGACGCCATTGAATCCGACAACACCGACTCCTTCAACTGGGCCCCCGTGATCCGGACGATCTCGATCGCGGGCGCCCCGGACAGCGCGCCATCGCGGAGCTGGGAATCCGTCCGTGATTTCCGGGGCCCGAATGCGGATCCCGCCCCGATCGATGCGTGGGAAAAGTACGCCCAGGTCCTGCTGTCGGCGAACGAGTTTGTTTTCGTGGACTGATTGGGGACGGGCGGCGACTGAGGCGCATTCCCATGCGCTGCTACAACGCCCCGATCCCGCTTTCCCTGATTCCCGCCCCATGCGAACAATTTCAAAACGCATGACTCGCCGCCAGTTCGTCACCACGATCGCCGCCGCCAGTGCTGCGGTGGCCACCCAACCGTTGTCCGCCGCCGCCCCCAAACTCCCCGATGCCCGCGGCCAGAAAATCCGCCTCGGGATGGATAATTTCTCCGTGCGCGCCTTCGGGTGGAAGGGCAAGGAACTCATCGACTACGCCGCGTCCCTCAAACTCGACACCCTCTTCGTGACCGACCTGCCCGCGCTGGGGACCCTGACCGAGGACGGGGCCCGGGAATTGCGCCGCATCGCGACCGACAAGGGCGTCGAAATCCAACTCGGTTCGTGGAGCGTTTGCCCGACTTCCAAGGTGTTCAAGAAGGACTGGGGCACGGCCGAGGAACATCTCGCCACCGGGATCCGCCTCGCCCGAGCCATCGGATCCCCCATCTTCCGCGCCGTGCTGGGCACGCGCGAGGACCGCCGCAGCCCCGGCGGCATCGAGGCCCGCATCGCCGACACCGTGAAGGTGCTCCGTTCCCAGCGCAGCCTGGCCCAGGATTCCCAGGTGAAAATCGCCATCGAGAACCACGCCGGCGACATGACGGCCACCGAGCTGGTCGGACTGGTGGAGGCCGCGGGCAGCGACGTCGTCGGGGTGAACCTCGATTCCGGCAACGCCCTCTGGACCTTGGAGGACCCGACCGCCAGCTTGGAAATCCTCGGCAAATACACCTTCGCGACCAGCCTCCGCGATTCGGCCGTCTGGGAGACCGACCAAGGCTGCAAGGTGCAATGGACGGCTTTTGGCGAAGGCGGGGTCATCGACTGGCAACAGTACTTCAGGCGATTCGGCGCACTTTGCCCGGGCGTGGCCGTGAACATCGAGACCATCGGAGGTTTCCAGGTGGATTTCCCGTATCTGGACCCGTCGTTCTGGGAAGTTTTCCCCAAGAAGCCCGCCGCGGAATTCGCCCGCTTCCTCGCCTTGGCCCACCGCGGCAAGGCGGTCGCCGCCTTCGACGCCAATGACCGCGAAAAACAGCGGGGCGAACTCGAACGCAGCGTCGCCTGGCTGCGCGACGTCGTCGGGCTCGGGGTCCGTGCCTGACGGTGGTTCGGAGTCCCGGGCTTCAGCCGGCCCGGTCCTCGTCGCGCGCGAAGGCGACGACCGGCCGGTCACGCCCGCATTGAAATCGCTTCGGCCCGCCGCTGCCTTCCCTGGCCCGGCCGATCGGCACCCTTACAGATGCCCAAGTCTTTTCCTTACACGTACGAGCCGTTTAAGTGCATGCGCTGACGTTCCTTCGAAGGAATTCCCGAAGCCCAGCGTTGACAAAACGCCTCCGGTCCGTGTAGAAAAGGGGTGTCGGTCAATGTCCCAATTCTGCCTACTGAAAATGAAACTGAGCACTGAGCGCTCGTATGGAATGGTCGCGGCGGCCTGCGTTTTGGCCTTGTCATCG
>JANYCC010000190.1 GCA_025360495.1 Verrucomicrobiota bacterium
GCTGAATCCAAAGGGCACGGAAATCCCGCTTTTTGGTTCGGCGATCCCGATAGGCATACTGAAGTGCCTTTTCGACCCGCTCAAGGGCAATGCGATAGCAATTCTTAGAATGGATCATCTGGGTTCGCACGGACGATGCCATTTTATATTTCGCCAAGTTCGACCCCATTGCCCCTGAGCATTTGCAAAAGGTGCTGGACGAAGGCCGGCTCCCCTGATCCGTCGCCGCCATCCCCGGACTGATCGTCGGGCATCATGAGACACCCCATTAGGAAGGCGGCGTTCGTCGCTGTCGCCGCATTCATTCTGCTGGTGGTGATCGTGCGGACGTTCCACCGGGCCGGACCGATCTCGCCGGCAAGATTGCAGTTCGGTGGTTATGTGACGAACAACAGCCAAGTGAAGGTGGCGATCCTTGTGCTGACGAATCCCGGACCGGCCCAGGTGGATTATTCCGCGATTCAGGAACGCCGTGGCTCAAACATATTTGTCGGGCACGGCACTTTGGCGAGTGGTGCCATAATCGAGTATCGACTTCCCCTCTCAGATCTTCCCACGCGGCTGCTGATCAACTGCGCGCCCCGTCATCAGCTTCGGGAAGTGGCCGAACAGGCCGCGGGTTCCCTCGGGATCAAGGTCCCCCCGCGAAGCAGCGATTACACGTTGTTTTCGGAGGAACTCGTCAGATGATGTCCCGCACCGTCTGCCCCAGCGGGGATTCCATCGGGAAAAGCGTGCGAGCCATCGCCGCGCCCAGGACGCAGACGTTCTCCGCGGCGATTTGATCGGTTTCCGTGAAGAACCGGCCCCTCGCCACCCGATGACTCCGCGTGGCGGGATACCAGGACACCGTGCCGACGACCTCGGCATCCACCCGACGGGTGATGTTCCAGACGTAATCGCAGCTATTGCAGCGGGCGGGCGCGGTAGAAACGGGCGGGATGCCTGAAGGCGTCCAAATCCTCGAAAAGCAACGGCGGTTTGTTGGTCAGGATCGGGCTCCAATCGACGAGGTTTGTCGAGGCCTCGAAGACATAGAAATAACCGAGCGGCCCGTGGAAATTCAGGCGGAACAAATCCGCGGGAAGAAGCACCGGCGACTCCGCCCGGGCGGGAAAATCGTACCCGACCAGATTGGGCGTCGGTGTCCGGAATCGTCCGCCCGCATAGAGACTGCTCTCGGTCACCAGGATCGTGTGGATGACGGCATCGGATGGATCGGTGCCGGGGCCGGGATTCCAAGGCGTCACCAGCGGCGGGAAGCTTCGTCCGTCAATCGCCCCGAGGTTGAGGCGCGGCACCCCGCCGAGATGCGCGAATTGTCCGGCAACATAAAGCAGTGCGCCACCCGAGCGCAGGGCAAGGACCCCTCCGTCCGCCTCGGGAAACCAATCCGCAGCGAGGCCGGTCTCGGCATCCAACGCGGCCAGATAGCGGCGATTCCGGCCGCCCACCTGGTTGAACCCGCCCCCGGCAAGGAGGAAGCCATCCCGAGCCGCCAGGCTGACCACGAAGCCGTTCAAATCGGGATTCCAAGGCAGTGGTTTGCCCGAGTAGGGGTTCACCGCCGCCGCATGGTTGCGCGACTTGCCGCCGATCTGGGTGAATTCGCCGCCGAGATAGAGGGTGTCGCCGACCCGGGCCATGGTGAGCACGGCACCGTCGGCATCCGGGTTCCAATCAGTCGGCCGACCGGAACGCAGGTCCACCTCCACCATATGATTGCGGACGACGTCGCCGACCAGGTTGAAGTACCCGCCGGCAAACAGGGATTCCTCCGAGAGCAACAGTGACCGGACATTCACAACATGGGTCCGCCATCCGGTGGCGCGTCCGGTGGTCCGACTCACCGCACCCAAGCCGTCGCGCGGTTCGCCGGCCAGGTTGTTGAACTGGCCTCCCACATAGAGTTCATCGCCGCGGCACTCAAACGCATAGACGGCGCCGTCGGTTCCGGGATTCCACGACGTCGCGAATCCGGTGGCCTCGTCAATGGCGGCGAGTCCGCGCCGGGGCACCTGAATGAGACCGATCTGGCCCGCCGCGAAAACCTTCCCGCCGGATTTTCCCATCACGACGAACCGACCCGAAGGATTGAGGTCCAGGCTGGAGACGGCGCCGGTGGTGCGGTTCACCGCCGCGACGCGCTTCCGGGCGATGCCGTTGACCTGGGTGAAATCGCCATCGAGATAAACGGTGTCGCCGGACACCTCGAGACCATAGACCACCCCGGTCACCGTCACGTTGAGCACGGTCGCGCCGGTCGCGGGATTGATGCCCCGCACGAAGGAGGAACCACCCGCATAGAGGATCCCCTGGTCGGCCGTGAGGCAGTGCGCACCGGCAATCCCGGCCGGATAGAACGCATCCAAGGCGCCCGTCACCGGATCCAGCGCGGCCACTCCATTGCGAGCCGTTCCCCCCATGCGACCGAATTGGCCGACCGCATAGAGTCGTCCGCCGGCGAGGAGCAATTGTCCCACCGACTTGTCCGCACCGGGGTCCCACGCCAGGGCCACGCCGTCCGTGGCGCTGACGGCCGCGATATAGTCACGGTAGTCGCCCCCCACGTACTCGAAGTTGCCACCGAGGTACACGACACCGTCCCCAACGGCGATTCCGCCGACCCAGTCCGTCGGTGCCGGATTCCAGGGCAGAACTTCGCCGGTGATCGGATTCAGCGCTGCCACATAGCGTTGGGGAAGTCCTCCGATGTTGCGGAACTCGCCGCCTGCATAAAGGACACCGTTGGCCAGCGTGAGCGTGAGGACATGGCCATCGCTGTCGGCACGGAAAGCCAGATCGACAGACCGGTCCGCGTTCACGTGTGCGAGATTGCGCCGGGGCACGCCACCCATCGTGTTGAACAAACCGCCCACATAATAACCGCCGCGTTCGTCCCCGATCAATGTGTCGATCAGCGTGTCCACGGCAGGCTGGGTCAGGTCGGGCGCGGCGGCGGAAACCTCGATGACCGAATTGCCCGACACGAGTTGGCCCACATGGGTGAACTCGCCGCCGATATAAAGCGTCCCGTTCGTGCGAAACAGCGCGTGGACCGGGCCGTCGGGAGTCCAAAGAGCCGGCCGGTTTTCCGCGGACGGGAGCAGCGGCGCGGGCAGGTCGGCCCCGGGCTCCACCACGGAAACGTCAATGCTCCGGGTCGCCACGTTGCCCTGGTTGTCCGTCGCCCGCGCGGTCAGTCGATGGTTGCCCGATTTCGGATCCGTCCAACTCCATTGCACGCTGGAACCGGCGGACGGGCCGGCCACCAGCGCGTCATCCAGGAGCAGGTCCAGCGAGGCCACCGGTCCGCCGGAGTCGAGAGCCGTCACCGACACCGGCACGGGAATCCCCGGTGCGACATGGGCCCGGTGGAATGGCGACACGAAGGTGATGGCAGGCGGCTGATCCGGAGGATTCACCAGGACGGTCGCCACCCCCGAGCGTGCGGAGCCGCCCCGGGTGTCAAAGGCCCGCGCATGGAAATAGTGCGATCCGGTGGAAGGTTGCTGAACCGTCCATTCATAGGGTGCGGTGCCCACCGAGCCGAGGAGCGTGGATCCGTCATGGAAATCCACGCGTGCGATGGTGTCGTCCGCATCCGCGGCTTCGGCGGCCAGCCTGATCGGATGCGTGTCCCCCGTGGTCGTATTGTCCAGCGGTTGGACCAGGGAAACTGTCGGGAGGGCATCCACCACGATCCCGATCTCCGGTGTCACGGTGCTGTCCCCCGAATCATCGATCGCGCGGGCGTGCAGGTGGTGGACGCCCGGGGCCGGCTGCCTCCAGACCAGGCGGTAAGGGCGGGTGGTGACGGAACCGATCAGTGCGTCCCCCCGGAAGAAATCCACCCGTGCAACCGACCCGTCATTATCGAATGCCTCCGCGGCCAGCACCACGTTATCGCCGTCCAGGTAGATGCTGCCGTCGACCGGTTGCTGCAAGACGACGTGTGGGGGGTCACTGACCACGACGGTCACCTCGACGGATGGATTGCTGATCGAATTGGCGTCGATGACGACGGCCGACAACCGGTGCGTGCCGAACGCCGCATTGCGCCACACCGTGGCGAATGGAGGCGCTGACGCGGTCGCGAGAGGTCTGCCGTCCAACCGGTACGAGACCGTGTCCACCCCGACACCGGTGGCGGGAAAACGCACCTCGAGCGGGATATCGGATCCGCCCCGGACATGAAACCCATCCACGGGAGCGGTGATGACCACGATGGGCACCGGGCCGAGTTGCAGGTTGGCGTTGCGGGCGGGATTCAGCATGCCCATGGGCCATCCACTTGCCGCCAGGCCGGCGGATGCCTGCACGGCCATGAGCACATTGCCCCGTGCCGCATAGAGAATTCCCTCCGGAGTAAGGATCGGGGCGATGGCCACGCCAAACGAGTTGATGTTGGTGACCCATTGCAATTTGCCCTCGGGATTATACGACCGCAAATTCCCGTCCTGATCCACGAGATGGGCCGCTCCGTCCGAGCCGAGCGCCCCGGGAGTGCGGCTGATCCCGCGCCACTTCCTCGTGCCGTTCGCGCTGAGGGCCAGGCCGGTGGTGGTGAGGACGGTCCCGTCCGGGCCGCTCACCGGGCCCCAGTAATAATCCGTCGGTTCGGCATCCTTCCATAGCGGGTGGCCCAGGCGGTCAAACGCGAAGGTTTGTTCCGCGGCAAAGTAGACGGAGTTGTCACGCCCGATCGCGGGTGAGGCAAAGGGTCCCCGCGTGCTGAACTTCCAGGCAATGCTGCCATCGGGATAAAGCGCCAGGCAGTCGCCGACGGTATATTGCTGGAGCGGGTCCGGATGGCCCGCACCGATGAAGATCGTGCCATCGCGGCCGATGCTCGGCGGGGAAACATTGAAGCGGGTCCCCAACTGAGTGGACCAGATCACGGAGCCATCGGGATTCAACGCATTCAACAGGCCATCACCGCTCGTCACATAGATCCGGCCATCATAAGTGATGACGGGAACGCTCAAGGTGTTGACCTGCAGTGGAACCTCCCATTTCTTGGTTCCATCGGGGTACACCGCCAGGAAGCGGTTGGCGGGTTGGTCGGCGGAGAAATAAATCACCCCGGCCGGATCCACCACCGCCGCCGAGCAACGCGTGCCCGCCGGGAATTTCCACCGGTCAGCACCCTTCGCATCGACCGCCACGAGTTCGTCCGCCTCGTTGGAGAAGTAGAGATCGCCATTGGGGCCGCGCGCCGGGGAGGTCAGGATCTGGGAGGCCAGTTGCCGCGACCAGATCACGGTGCCCGGCGGTTGATAAAAGGGAACCACCGTGACCCGTGCCGTCATGCTGGGGGTGACACCGGCGCTGTTGGTGACCAACACGGTATAATAACCACCCTGGTCCAGGCGTGTGCCGGTGATGACCAGTGTGGGGGTCCGGGAGCCGGAGATATTGTCGCCGTCCTGGAGCGTGATTCCGTTGCGACGCCACTTATAGCCCAGCGGTTGCGCGCCGGTGGCCGAAACCCGCAGGGCCAGATTCGTGCCGGCACCCAGGGTCTGAGGGAGGGGTTGCAGCGTCAGGACCGGAGGCCCGGACGGTGGCACGGCTCCGGTCCGCGCCAGGTCCCGGTGAAAGGTCGGCCATCCGGTGGACGCCAGCGGTGAGCTACCGCGGAACGCAATCACCCGGCCGTCACCCGTGGCCGCGTAGAGGGTGCCATCCGGCCCGATCAATGTTCCGGGTGCGTAAATCCCGTTTCCAACCGGGACCGACCACAGGGTGGTGCCATCCGGACGCAAGGCGTAGAGCCGTCCGTCCGGGGAACCGAGGAAAATGGTACCGTTCGCGGCCACGGTGGGACCCGCACCCAGCACGTCGCCCGTCGGAAAAATCCAGCGAAACCCACCCTGTGCATCGAGCGCGCGCAGGTCCTTGCCACTGGCGATATAGACACTCCCGTCCGGTGCGACCATCGGTCCCAGACGGGACGCGGCGTTGGCGGCCGTCCACTTCAAGGTCCCATCGGGATTCAAGACATAATGTTTCCCGTCGAACGCCGAGAAATGGAGGGAGCCGTCGGGTCCGATCGCCGGGGCCGAGTGGATCTCCCCTCCCGCGGTATAGGTCCAGCGCGCCGTTCCATCCGGATTCAGGGCGTGGAAACGGTGCTGGACGTCCCCGAAATAGACGGTTCCGTCGGCCCCGATGACGGGGGAGCCATGGACCGCTGCGTGCGTTTCATAATCCCAGGCAACGGCCCCGTCGGGACGGACGGCATAAAGATGACCGTCATCGGTGATGATATGGATGGTTTCATCCGTTCCGAGCGCCGGGGAAAGGGAGAGGGCGCCGTCGGCAACAAAGGACCAAAGTTCATGGCCGTCATTGTCGACCGCGTAAAGGTGGTGATCATACGACACGACATAGAGGACATGGCGGGCACTGATCACCGGGGCGGCGGTAAGGGTGTAATGACTGGGAACCTCCCACCGGAGGTGACCATCGGCTGCCAGCGAAATCAACCGGTCACCGAGACCGCTTCCGGTGGCGCCGAAGTAGAGGGCGCCATCGGTGTCCATCGCCAGCGGGGAGGTGGCGGCGCGGAGTCCCTGGTATTGCCATTTCACCGTCCCGTCCAGCGTGACCTCCACATGGGCCGCGCGACTGACAATGCGCCCGGCCGGATTGGTGATTTCCACCGTGTAGTCGCCGGTCTGGCTTGGTTGGACCGCTGTCAGGGTCAGGGTCGACTCCGTCCTGCCGGGAAGTGCGGTCCCATTGAACTGCCATTGGTACTGAAGCGGCGCGAGACCGGTCGCCTTCACCGAGAGCGTCGTGGTGGCTCCCCCCACCACCACCGTGGTCGCGGGCGGTTGTTCGGTGATCACCGGGGTGGCGGCGATGGCATTGAACTTCCACTGCATAATCTCGTGAGTCTCGCTGCCGGGACCGTTGGCCGCGGTCAACCCGATCCAGGCACCACCATTCACCAACCCGAGCGCCTCATCCAAATCGAGGGCGAGGTTCAGATCTGGGGAGGTGCGGGGCTCGATCGTGACCGAGAGCGTCCCGAATTCGCGGTTGGCACCGTCACGCTTTCCCGGTGTGTAGACCACGTGCACCCGGCGGGGCCGACCGTCGGTGAAATCATCCTCCCCGGCCACCGACGCGATGGCGAAGGCTTCGTCGGCACTGTTCGGTTCCAGATGACGCGTGTGCACGCCGACCTGATGACTGCCGGGGTCCTGCCGGACGGCGTCCTGGTGACTGTCGAACTCAATGGCGAGACTCCTTGGGATTCCCTCATAGCCAATACCGGAACCGCCACGGCCACTGACCGGCAGCGGATTGCCTTGGATCACCATCGCCAGACCCGCGCCGCCGCCCGCCACCCGGTTGGTGGTGCGAAACTGGAACACACACTCGAAGCCCTGCATGAGAAAGACCGGGAGGTCGATCCAGGCGGCGCCGACGCTTTGGTTGTTGCCGCCTGTGGTCAGTGACAGTCGATTGTCCGCCACCGTCGCATCCCCTTGGGTGAGGATTCCCGTTCCGGAGTTGAATTTCACGAAATCCACCGCCTGCGTGCCGTACGCGAAAAACCAGACGGTCAGCGGCGCCGACGTGTTGGTGTGGTTGGCGGTGTCGATCGAACGGGCGGTCAATTGGAAGGGACCGGGCGCGGAGTTGTGCCAGGTGAATTGAAAGGGTGCCGTCGCCGCGCTGCCGACCGGCAGCCCATTGGCCAGAAACTCGACGCGCTGGATCGGATTCGCGTCCCCCGAAACATCCGCCGCCAGCGTCACGGCGGTGCCCGGTGTGAACACGGAGCGTGCGGTCGGCGCGGTCAGGGAAATGGGCGGTCGTGGCAGAACCGTGATGCCGACGGGGGCGGAGATGAGCTGCAATCCCTGGGCGTCCGTGGCGCGGGCGGTGAGCAGATGCGGGCCGACGGACGCATTGTTCCAATCCTTGCTGAAAGGGGCGGTGCTCACGGTATCCACCGGCGTCGGCCCATCGTAGTAGGTCACTTGGACGATGGCCGGGGCGTTCGCCGCAAAGCTGACCCGCAGCGGAATCGGGTCGCCCGCAACAAAGGTGTCTCCCCCGCCCGGGCTTGAAAGCGTCACCACCACCGGAGGCACGATGCTGAAGGTCACGGCCGGTGAATCGGTCACGGCGCCCATGCGGTCGGTCACCCGGGCGATCAATTGATGGTCGCCGATCGCCGGGTCCTTCCAATCCGCGGAATAGGGCGCCCAGTTCGCAGTGGCCACCGCAGCCCCGTCCAACAGCCATTGCACTTTCTGGACGGGCTCATCGGTCTCCATGACGGATACTGCAAGGCCGACCTTCGTTCCGATCGGGACACTGGCATTGTCCTGCGGCGCGGTGATCGAGACGATTGGCGCCCGCCCGCCGGACGCCCGCCCCCGGTGCCGGTAGTCACGCCCGGACATTGGCCAGACACTGGTCGCCGGCGGGGTTCCCGCCGCAAAGGCAATCATCAGGCTGGCCCCGAAATAAACCGTTCCGTCGGGACCGATCGTGACGCCGCTCTGAAAACCGCCGCCGCCCGGGTATTCCCACTTTTCCGTGCCGTTCGCATTGATGGCGAAAAACACTCCCGGGTCGCTCCCGACATAAATGGTTCCGTCGGCCGCCACCGCCGGCGACGAATGCATGCGTTGGCGCACGGGAAAATCCCAGCGGATTGCGCCTCCGGGGCTTACGGCCAGCAGGCGCCCCGTCGTATAAGGCGTGTTGGGGACCTGGTTTCCCAAAGTGGAGACATAGATCGTCCCGTCCGTGCCGATGCACGGCGCCGAGGCCACCGGTCCATTGGCATCCAATTCCCATTGGAGTGCCCCGGCTGGCGTCACGGCGCGGAACCGGCCATCCAGTGAACCAAAATAGACGGTGCCATCGTTGCCAATCGCGGGTGATGATTCAATCCGGTCCCGGGTGGCGAAACTCCATTTCAAATGACCGTCGCCCGACAGGCACAGCAGATTGGTCCCGGCGCCGATATGGACATCGCCATTCACCGCGATGGCGGGAGTGCCATAGATCTCCCCCACCACCGGATAATCCCAGAGGGGGGTTCCGTCCGGCGCCATCGCGCGCACGTGCCCGTCGCGTGAGAACGGAACCGTTGTCCCAAAGAAAATCCTGCCGTCCGCCCCGATCGCCGACGCCCCACTGGCCGGGGCACCTGTGGCCGTGTCCCAAAGTTTGGTTCCGTCGGGAAGGATGCTGACGTAGTTGTCGGAATACCCGGGTAGAAGGATGCGGTTCTCCGTGGAGATGGAAGGCCCCTGTTGACCCACTTTCCCATAGCGCCAGAGGAGTCCGCCATCCCGGTCAAAAGCCCGGAGTTCCGTGTCGGCGATGGCATAAATATTTCCGTCCGGACCGATCGCCGGCGGGTAACGCAGGAACTGCACTTCGGTCTCCCGATGTTCCGGGACCGGCTGGAGCACGGAGACGGAGATGATCGAGCTGGTGACCGAACCCGCGGCATTCTGCGCCGTCAAAAAATACCGGGCGGAATCGGACAGGGAAACGTTCGCCAGATTCAAATGGGGCGCCATCGCACCGGGCACCGCCAGTCCGTCCTTATACCACTGGAACCCGAGCGGCAATGAACCTTGGACTCCGGCTTCGACCAGGACGGTGGCACCATTGGTTGTCCGCTGATCCGACGGTTGCAGCGTGATGAACGGTTTGGTTCCCGCCGTGAGCACGCTCAAGGTCACCGGCGGGGTCGATTGCCGTGCGCCCGCGCTGTCGATCGCCGTGGCCGTCAGGGTGTAATCACCGGGCACAACCACCACCCAATCAAAGGACAACTGGCCCGCAGGGAGGACGGCCAGGTTCGTTTTGTTGGCGACCAACACTATGCGGGCAATGGCACCATTGGGACTGCTGGCCTGGACCCGGATTCCGATCGTCTCGCCGGTGACGTGGCTTTCGCCCGGCAGCGGCGCATCCATCCGGATCTCCGGCAACCGCATGCCCTGGCCGGTGAATTGCAGGTTGCGGTGGAACGTGGGCCATGGGCTTGGGGCCAGGGTTCCCGCTGCTTCCACGGCAACCAACTTCTGGAGACGACCGCCAAAAATGATGCCGCCATCGGGCGTGATCTGCGGTCCGGTTGTGACTTGTTCCCCATCGGTGAGCTTCCACTCCAACTCACCCGTGCCCTTGAGTGCGTAAAGGGTGCGACGATCGCAGAAGTAGAGCGTTCCCGTGGAACCGACGACCGCGATGGACGGACTCCCTTCGTCCACCGGAAAGACCCATTTGCGGAGGCCAGCCGGTGTGATGGCGTGCAGTTTTCCATCGCCAGAACCGCAATAGATCGTGCCATCGACGCCAATCACCGGGCTCCCGCCACCCCCGGGCGCACTATAGAACCACCGCAGGCTGCCATCGGCATTGAGGGCGTATATTTTCTGGTCGTCCGCGCCGAAGTACACGGTGCCGTCAGCACCCAAGGCTGGGGAGGAACTCACGGACGGACCGATTTGGTAGGACCACTTTTCGGAGCCGTCGGGGTTCAGCGCATGGAATTTGCCTTCGTTGCCACCGAAATAAAGGGTCCCGTCCGAGCCCACGGCTGCCGACGAGGTGATATTTGCCGGGAACGGGACCTTCCATTTCAGGGTTCCGTCCGGGTTCAGGGTGTACATGCCGTCCGAGGAGCCGATATGGATGCTCCCATCGCGTCCCAAGGCGGGAGTCGCGAGCACCAACCCCGCCGTCTTATAAGTCCATCGCAACGTGCCGTCGGATCGCAGGGCGGTGACGGTCCCATCCAACTGCCCAAAGTAGAGGGTGCCGTCGGGACCGATCATGGTCGAGCCACCGACGTTATTGCCCAACGGATACGTCCAAAGGATCAAGCCCGCCGGTGAGACGGCGTAGAAATTCGGATCACCGCCCCCTCCCCCGAAATACATCGTGCCATCGGGAGCGATGGCGGGGATGCGGGGAAGCCCTTGCGGAAGGTTCAGAGTCCAACGGATCACTCCCGGCACGAGCAGGGTGACCCGCACCGGCGCACTGGTGATGGACCCGTGCACATTGGTGACGATGACGGAATAAAGGCCCTCGTTGGCGGCCTGAAAATTGGGCAACCCCAGTGTGCTGGCATTGGCGCCGGAAACGGGGTTGTCATTGAACAGCCACCGGTAACCCAGCGGCGCAGTTCCGCCGGCGACAACTTCCAAGGTGGTGGAGGCCCCGGGACGCACCACGGCGGGCTTAGGTTGGGACGTGATGAAGGGCGGGCTGATCACCGACACGGTGACCGGGGCGCTCGTGATTGCCCCGTGGTTGTTGGCCACGATCACGTCATAAGCGCCGTTGTCCACCGAAGCCACCGTGGCCCTGAAATAGATCGCGTTGGTGGCGCCGGCGATCGGCACGCCCCCATGACGCCATTGCCACGTGGGTGTTGGCACGCCGGTCGCCTCCACGCGCAAAACCAGGCTCGCATCGTTGGTGGCGATCTGGTCGCGGGGCGGTGCGACCATCTGGGGCGCCGCGGGGGTGGATGTCTGCACCCGGCCATCGTGGAAGGAACCTCCGAGAAAAGTGGGCCACGCCGACTGCGTGGAAGGCGCCGTGCCCGCAATGGCGATGGCTTTTTGGAACTGGGAGATGGCGAGATGCACTGCGCCATCCAGGCCGATGAGCGGCGGACCGACGAGGTAGGTCTGGGCATCAAACCGCCAACGTTCCGTTCCTGACGGCGAGACCCCGAAAACCAGCACGTCCCCGACCACGACAACGCTTCCATCCGCGGCCAGTGAGGGAGTCAGCCAGATGGGCTTGTCCTGGGTGCTGAACTTCCATTGCAACGTCCCGTCCGGTCGCAGTGCAGTCAGGAATCCGCGACCGTTGCCAAAGTAGAGGATGCCGTCGGGCCCGACCACGGCTTGCGTCGGACTGTCTTCGCTCGTGTATTTCCAACGCAGGGTGCCATCCGGTTTCAGCGCATACAGGTTCTTGTCTCCGGATCCGATGTACACCGTGCCGTCGGTGCCCAATGCCGGACCTTCCTGGACATATCCCGCGGTGGCGTATCTCCATTTCAGCGTGCCGTCCGGCTTCACCGCATAGACTCCGAAGTCCATGGAACCAAAATAGACCGTCCCGTCGCCGGCGATGGCGGACGGACCATGTGCGGCGAAACCCGGCAGGTATTTCCAGCGCAGCGTGCCATCGGCGTTGATGGCGATGAGAGAAAAATTCCCCCCGTAGGTGGCCCCATCCGCACCGATCGAAAGTGTGCTGTAGGAAGGTTCAACCGCCGGGTAACTCCATCGGATCGAACCGTCCGGGTTGAGTGCGGTGATGGAATTATCGTTGATCCCCACCCGCAGACTGTGATCCGGCGCGATGGAGACCCCGGCGAGCGGATAGATGTCCGGATCGTTCGTGAAGCCCGACCAGCGGATCTTCCCATAGGTGTCGAGCGCATGCAGTCCGCCACGCCCGCTAAGGTACAATGTTCCATCCGGTCCCAAGGCCGGGTGGCCGACTGGTGGGATGCCGACCGTCAGCAATCGACTGCCGGGCGGGAGGGTGTCGGCTGCACCGGTCGAACACAGCAGCAGGAACGCAATCAGGCAACGGCAGAGCTTGATCATGGCTTCGGCCGGATGGAGTGGGGCTCCGTCCGGAGCCGCAGAGTGGCAGATTGTCCCAACCGCGCCACTGATTCTCCGAGCCGTTGCGGGCTGGAATGTCAGCCACCTTTCCCAATGAAACCTGGAACCCCGGTCTCCACCACCGGGTTGAGCCTTCTCCGGGTTTGAATCCGGTTGATCTCGTCGACGGCAGCGCCAGAGTTAAGTTGTATTCTGGCAGTGCGAAGGTTCGGGGGCTGATGGGAGGTCATGAAGTGTTGGTCAGGCGGTTCGGAAATCCGCGTCCAGCACGATGCGGTAACGGGCCTTGCCTGAGGCAAGGCGTGCGAGGGCATCGTTTATTCTGCTCATCGGGAAGTGCTCGGTCTGCGGCGCAATATGGTGCCGGGATGCGAAATCCAGCATCGTCCCCATCGCCACCGGCGAACCCGACGGCGAACCGGAGACGCTATGCTGCCCGAAGATCAGCGAAAACGCCGTCACTGGGATCGGTTCCAGCACGGCACCGACGATGTGCAAACGGCCGTTGGGCGCGAGCGTTCCGATCATCGCGTTCCAGTCGAGCGCCACATTGACAGTGCTGATCAGGAGGTCGAAGCGGCCGCCGAGTTTCCCGATCGCCGCAGAATCCCTGCTCGAAACGACGTGGTTCGCCCCGAAGCCCTTTGCCTCGTCGAACTTGCTCTCGTTGGACGTGAACGCCGTCACCTCGCAACCGTAGGCGGCGGCGAACTTGACGGCCATGTGCCCCAACCCGCCGATGCCGATGATGCCGACCCGACTGTTGGGATTGGCATGCATGGCGAGCGGCGCGAAGACCGTGACGCCCCCGCAAAGCAGCGGCCCGGCTTCAACGAAGTCGAGTTTCTCCGGCAGCGGGATGGCCCAGGCCCAGTGCGAGCGGATGTGGGTGGCGAACCCACCGCGATGACCGAATATGGTCGTTTGCACTTCGGGGCACAGGTGATGGCTCCCCGACATACATTGGTGACAATGCATGCAGCTACCCGAATTCCAGCCGACACCGACGCGTTGTCCAAGCTTGAGTCCCTTGGCGTTCGGACCGATGGCGGTGACCCGACCGGTGACCTCATGGCCGAGAATCGCGGGGTATTGGGAAATACCCCAGTTGTTGTCCAGAGCGGAGAGATCGGAGTGACACAACCCGCAGTATTCGACGGCGACTTCAACGTCCTCGGCCCCGAGTGGGCCAAGATCAACGGCCTCGAGCACCAATGGCTGTTTTGGCCCCTTCGCAACCCATGCCTGACAGGTTCCGATATCCCCACTTTTGGAGCTTGAGCCGGATTGGGCTGCGGAAGGGGGTGAGGTGCGTGTCTGCCTCGAACCACCGACCGACTGATCATCTTGCGAAATTGTCACCGCATTCATAGTTCCCATGGGTTCGGACCGCATGATTCGCTTGCGGCAACCGGACTCACCATCAAGAAACATGCCCCCCAGTCCGGTGATGAAACCGGCGGGTTTTTCGACCTTTGCAATCTTCCAGGATTGCAGATTGCGAAAACGACAACGCGACGCGCTGCAAATTGCGATGGTCCCGACAAGGGACAGAAGGGCCCTCTTCGCCCTTGATCCGTCCTCGCTTAACCCCCAAGTTCAGCCACTTCAAGAACCTGAGGCGAATGCCAGACCCAGCTGCGAAGTGACGGGGCGGCGCGTCGATGTCCCGGGACCGGGTGACGCCCTGGAATCGGGCTTGCCACCGGGTGCCGGGATGAGATCCGCAAGGTAATCAGGACGATCCTCCCCAAGGGCTTGCGGACGTGCGACCCCCGAGCGCGGGGAAAGGTCACCGACCGGCGTTATGACTGAGGGCTTTTCCAAAACTCGGAAACCGGCCCTCCTCTGCCCGGCACCTTGGGCGATTCTCCGGGAAATGAGGGTCCTATGACCACACGCTTGGGCAGAGAGGCCAGATTCCCACCCTATGACCCACCAGGCGGTTCGTCAGAATTCATGTTCGGGAACCAAAGAGCTGGACGGCCTGATAGTATTCCCGAGCCTTGCTGATCATTGTTCGCGGGTCTCGAGGCCCACTTGTCGAGGCCTGGCGGAGGAGGACGGCCGCTCTGTGGTTCTGAGGTTCTGAGATTCGGATCAGCTCCGGAGTTTGGGTCCGCGGGATATCAGTCTCCGTTCTTGCCGATGGGTCGCCGCTCCATAGATTCCCCGCATGCAGGGTTCAGGACCATCGGCGTCCCCGGCTGCGATGCGACGGGGCAGGCACGTTCCCAAGCTGGTTCCGCCACCAGGGCCTGCCAGATTCCCGAACAGGCCGCTCCAGGGAACGCCCGGACGGCGTTGTGCTTCCATTCTTACGCCTGGAGCCCGGCGTCCCTGAGCTGATCTCGGCGGGAAAAGCGTATGCGCCGCAGTAAGGTCATAGTGGTAGTAGGTGTGTTGTTCGCATTTGGCTCGCTCGTGCTCACCCGTCTCTACCTCGCGCCATCCTCCGCTCCCGGAGTTTTTCAAGTCGCCTTTCTCGGATCAACCAACCTCGCAACCGGAGGCTATCTAGGCGATGGTACACCTGAGTTTCCTCGATTCGATACCGTAGCGATGGGCATTTCTAATGCACCGACTTCGAAACTTGTCGGCCTCTTCCGGTTTACGAATGGCACCACCCAGAACGTATACTTGCGCCTTGAAGAGGTTCGAGTGTTACAGGACGGCAATTGGGTCGCTCAGGCATTTGAGTGGCTGCCGTTTGGCTGGGAGTTGGCCCCGGGGAAAAGTTGCATCCTGCCAGTCGCCGATCCGGGTGCGAATCTTCGGTGGAGGATTGATATCGCTGTTAACGAACGTGGCGCTGGTATGAAGTATTTTGTCGATCAGTTGACTGGCAGGTATTTGCGCACCGTTTTCTTTGCCAAACCCGGAAGAGCCTATCATGTGGTGAGTTGTGCGATCATGAACGGACGCGGCGAACCAGGCGCTCCTGCGA
>JANYCC010000201.1 GCA_025360495.1 Verrucomicrobiota bacterium
CAGCAGGCGGATGGCACCGCGTGGATGGCGTTCTATTGCTCCACGATGCTGGCCATCGCCCTCGAACTCGCCCTCGATGGCGACAAGATCCGGCCCGCCTATGAGGACATGGCGAGCAAGTTCCTCGAGCACTTCGTCCAGATCGCGGAGGCCATGAACACGCTCGGCGGGAGCGGGCTCTGGGACGCCACCGACGGTTTTTACTATGACCAACTGGACGTCGCCGGGCAGGCCATCCCCCTGCGCACGCGCTCCCTGGTCGGATTGCTCCCGCTGATCGCGGTCGAGGTGCTCGACGAACCGGACATCAACCGGCTTCCGGGGTTCAAGTCGCGGCTCCAATGGTTCCTCAAGCACAAACACGCCCTCACCCGCGGCATCGCCCTGGCCCGCTCCAACAGCCGTCACAAGCTGCTCCTCGCCATCCCGACCCGCGACCGTCTCCGGAGCGTGCTGCGTTACCTGTTCGACGAGGCGGAATTCCTCTCGCCCTTCGGCATCCGCTCCCTGTCCCGGCACCACGAGGCGCACCCCTTTTCACTGGTCGTCGGGGGCGAGGAACACCACGTGGATTATGTGCCGGGCGAATCCAATTCGTGGATTTTCGGCGGAAACTCCAACTGGCGAGGTCCGGTGTGGTTCCCGGTCAACTACCTGCTGATCGAGGCCCTGGAACGTTACCACCACTTCTATGGGGACGAGTTCACCGTGGAATTCCCGACCGGTTCCGGGCACCAGAAAACGCTGTGCGAAATCGCGCTCGAGCTGCAGCGACGGCTCGCCTCGCTGTTCATGCCCGATGTCCACGGGCGTCGTCCCTGCCACGGCACCGATTCCCGGTTCACCACCGATCCGCATTGGAAGGACCTTGTGCTATTTCACGAATACTTCCATGCGGAGACCGGCCGTGGTTGCGGGGCCAACCATCAGACCGGATGGACTGCGTTGGCCGTCCGCGCCATCGAGGACCTTGCCCGGGAACGCCATCGCGGATGAGGGCGGACCGGGACCCACGCTTCAACCCGCCGTCGCCTCCCGCCGCGTTTCAAACGGACGGGGCTTTTGCCTCCATGGCGCATTCCAGCCGGACCTTGATTCTCATCTATCGAAGAGGATTCGGAAATAGGCCGTATCGGGATTCCCCGTGGAGGCACCGCCAACCGCGCGGACCGAGCAAACGTTTCGCCCGCCCAGGTTCACGCGTCGCCAGCAAGCTGGGCGAATCCCACGAGCGAAGCGACAGGGTCGATTGCCCGCCAACCCGCGCCACCGGACCGAGAATTCCGGCCCGCAGGGTGAACAAATGGAACCCCCACCCCTGTAATCGCCTGGCGACGGCCGACGGAAACGCCTCGTGATCCTCAAAGATGAGGTCCCTCACACGACCGGATTCGAGGGTTTTCGCCGCACCCATCAACACCCGCTCTTCAGCCCCCTCGACGTCCATCTTCATCACGCCCACCGAGGATCCGTCGGGAGGCATCAATGAGTCGAGAGTCGCCAACTCGATCGCCAATCCACCCGGATCTCCGGTCAGACTCGCCAGCCCACGGTTTTCCTCGAAGCACTCCGGCACATGGAGGCGCCCCACTCCTGCAGCGTCCGCCAACGCCGGTGCATGAACGGTGATGGGCCCCATTCCTGGAATGTCCCGCCACGAATCAACATGCCGTTGCAGGTCGTTCCGCACGGCTGGATGGGGCTCGAAACTCCAGACGCGGCCCGACGGACCGACGCGTCTTGCGAGCAGGCCGGTCATGTGCCCGATGTTCGCGCCCACATCCAGAGCCCATTCACCCGAGCCGGCGAGACGCCAGAGGACCTCGCATACGACGATATCGAACAACCCATGTGCCAGGACCAGGCGCCCGATCGTCTCGGTGTTCCGGACCCTGAGGGGAAGCCCCCACGGGAGCATTGCAACCCGTTCACCGGGATCATCGACTCCGGGACCTTGAAGGCGGCGAAGGATGTGGCGCGGTTGGAAAAACAGCTCGGGTTTACGGATTTGGACCATCGCTTCGATTCCTCTCGTACCTCGACTCGCCGCCGCTTCCCGTTGCATTCGAACCGGGCTTGCCCCCGGCTGCCTCATTCCAACCGATTTTGATTCTCATTCATCCACCAGAACACGGAAACAAGCCGCATCGGGATTGTCTAAGGGCAACGAAATCCGGTCGCCCGCAGGGGAGAATGACCTATCGGACGGATCCGAAGAATCGATCACGCGGAGAATGCGGGAAACCTCCGTCGCCCGGTCACTGCACCTCGGCGTAGTTCAGGTAGCCGATGAACATCTCGTCACTCGTCTGTTCACCAAAGGTCACACTGGCCGTCGGATCCGGGTTGAAGGGGTTCCATTGCGAATTGTCGAAAGCCCCGCTGACCCGGATCGTCGTGCCCGCCGGCAGGGATTTCGGCTGCGCCAACCGGTACATCGATTGCCACGCGAAATCATACTTCGGCACGTTCAGCAGCGTCTCCACCGATCCATCCGGCAACACCGCCTCGAACTTCATCGATTTCCCCCGGAAATGCATGTGCGGGCTCATCTCATATAGGATGATCGGCTTCGCAAACACCGACTCGGCCGAGGTCGGGGATTCCTTGACCCCCGGCGGGATCGTGAAGCCGGTCGTATAGGCCGATCCGGTCTTCAACTCGCGGTCCGGCACCTGGGACGAGACATATAAACCGACCTGGGTCTGGTCGGTCTCCTCCGACTCCACCGGCGTGTAATGCATCTGGAACACGATGAAAGTGCCCTTCTTCATCAGCTTCCCCGTGCCCGCCGGATAGATCGCCGGTTCCACCCCGGGGACGTAGCCCGCGAAAAATCCACCCAACCCGCCCTGCACTTGCAACACGTCCAGAAAGCTGGTGGCGGTGAACAGCAGCGCATGGTGCACCACCTTGCGGTTCCCCGGCTTCACCACCGCCGCCCGCAACCACGTGTCCTTCGTGAAAGGGGCCCCCACAACCAAGTATTGATAGGGGATCGTCCGCCCGTGGGTCCACGAGGGGATCGTCTGCCGCGGGATCGACACGATCGCATCGGGCTTGCCCAGCGGCCAATCCTCCGCCGGCGGAACCACGTTCTCCGCGAGCGGATCGCCCCCGGTCCCCTTCGGCGACCCCGCGTCCACCCACGCCACCAGTTTCGCCACGTCGGCCGGCGCCATCGATTGGTCGTTCGAAAAGGTCCCCACCGGCGCATCCGCATGCCACGGCGGCATCAACCCCTCCAGCAGGTTCGCCCGCATCACCAACGCCTTCGCCGCGATGATCGCGTGGTTGGTCATCGCGAACGAACCGATGTCGCCCGGCCGATGACACTTCACACAGTTCTGTTGCAACACCGGCGCCACGTCGTGCGCATAATCCGGGACCGCAACCGCCCCCAATCCGAGGCCTGCGCCCAAGGCCCGGGTCAACGTCACCTTCACAGGTTTCCCCGCCTGGTTCAGCGTCAGCGCATCGGCGAGGAAATCCTGCCGCACCTCCACGCCGTTGACGACGCACCGGTCGGAAATCGCGCCCCGATATAATTCGTCCATGTTCCCGGGCGAAAGCACCACGACCTCGCCCGAACGTTCGGCATGGTACGCCCGCGCCACCACCTGGGCCGCATCGTGCAACACCGGTATCTGGACCCCGGCGGCCTGGACCGCCGCCGCCAGGTCGCCCCGGGCATCCTTCGGGTTGATCATCCAGAAGCGCACCGATCCGTCCGCAAAAGCCTGCCGCACCGGGTCCAGTTGCGCCCAGGTTTCCGCCAACGACACATTGTCCGTGAACACCAGCACGATCGCCGCCGCATCGGCATCGCGCAGCACCTCGTGCGAGACGCCCGCATGGTCAATCAGGCGGAAATTGTCGACGGGTGCCAGCGGCGGACGCGGCTGGACGCGGTTCCAACGGTAAAAGCGGAGTTGTTGGGCCCGGGCCACGGGATCGTGCCATGAATGGTCATGCCCCTCGGGTGCCACCTGCAAGACGCGTTCCCACGTGGAGGCCGTCGGATCATCGGCGGCGAGGAGTTCGTAGAGCGAATCCGGGGCGGTCTGGCGCAGGTTCAGGCGGGGCAGCCCGCACACGGGATCGAGGTCCGACGTGAGTTGTTCGGCTCCCAGGGCGATCCCGGCGACCAGCATCAACCCCAGCGGGGCGAATTGACGAACCAACAGACGCGAATCCATCCGGGATTTATGGCCGAAAGACCCCTTCCACGCAATGCCCGAACCGAACCGAGGGACGGGCTCCGGCCCGGTGTCGTCGGTAGGGCGAGGTTCCACCCGAGCCGATTCTGGGAAGCGTGGGACCGGGCGATGGGTGCGGGTTGGAAGGCAGCGTGGGCGGCTCGGGCGGAGCCTCGCCCTACCAAAAACAGCCGCCTTCGGCTGCCCCTCACTTGGCCCCGATGAAATCCACCTGCGCGCTCAGTTCCGGCGTTAGGAACCGGTCCGGCTTGGACACCTGCACCTTAACCTGCAACGTCCCCTTCAGTCGGCTCGCCTCGGGCGCGATCTCCACCACCTCGCCGTCATAATGCCGCTCCGGATACGCCTCCGGACTGATCGTGCATTTCTGTCTCAAGGCCACTTTCGGCAACTCTTTCTCACTGACGTCGATCTCGATCTGCAGGTCGTTGAGATCCGCCACCGCCACCAACGACGTGCTCGGGCCGCGCGTGCCGCCAAAGGTCTGCGGGGTCACCAATTCATTGGCATCCACCAACCGCTCCATCACCACCCCGTTCACCGGCGAACGGATCGTGCACCATTCGATATAGGTCTCCATCAGGCGTCGCGCCCCCTCGACCTGTTTGATCCCCGCCTCCGCCGCACTCAATGCCAACCGGGCGTCGTCCAACAGCTTCTGCATCTCCACCTTGCTCGCCACCAATCCCTCGGCCCGCTTCAAATCCATCCGGGCCCGGTCCACCGCCACCCGCGCCACCGCCATCTGTCCGTCGTTCTCCGCCAAACGCGCCTGGAATTCGGAATCGTCCAAGCGCACGACCACCTGGCCGTTGGTCACCGTGTCCCCTTTGTGAACCCCGATCCACCGCACGATCCCCATGAACCGCGGGCTGAGTTCGATGCGTTCGTGGGCCACGATATAACCGGTGACCATGAGGACCGATCCCTCCACCCGTCCGTGACCGGCCTTCTCGGCGGTCGCGCCGAATCCGCCCCCCGGGTTGGACGCTCGCGGAGTCCCCGAACCGCCCGCCCCGCCCTTCGCCGGTGCGGCCTTTTCGCGGTCCGCTTTTTCGGACGCCGTCTCCCGGCTGGATTTCAGGCCGCTGCGATCCTTGTCGGACTCCCGGGGCACGGCATAAACGCCGACCGCCAGGGTCAGGGCCAGGACGGCGAGACCAATCCACCAGGCTGTCCCGCCGGAGCGACGTTTTCGTTGGGAATCGATGCGCAGACGTTCGAGGGGATCCGGGTTCATGGGGCTTTCAAGGCGGAGATTACGGGGAGACGGGCGGCGCGGAGTGCGGGCAAGAGGCTGCCGGCCACACCGATCGCCACCGAAAAAGCGACCCCCAACAACATCAGGTCGGGCGTGATGCGGAATTGGAAGACCGTCTCGGCGAACGACTGGAAATCGAGGGTGCCTGCGGAATAGCCGTTCATCAGGAGCGACAGCAGGCAACCCACCAGTCCGCCGAAACCCGCCAGCAGGCCGCCCTCGATCACGAAGCAGGCCACCACGGTGCGTCGCGAGAAACCCAGGACCCGGAGGGTGCCGATCTCCCGCGTCCGCGAGGCCACGCTCGCATACATGGTGTTCATCGCGGCGAACACGGCCCCGAGGGACATGGCCATCCCCAGCAGGCTCGCCACGATCTTGATCGGCTTGGCCGTCAGGGTCTGCTTGGCATAATATTCGACCTCGCGCTCGGCCCGGAGCGTCAACCGCTTGTCCTCCTCCACTTTCTTCACCAACCGGATCAGGGCGGCCTCGTCGCGCGGCCGGACCAGGATGCTCGAATACTGGTCGCGTTCGAAAATCGACCGGGCCTCGTCCGCGTCGAGCCACGCCTCGGAATCGAAGGCGCTGCCGCCGCCGTCCATCTGTCCGACGATGGCGAGGGTGGTCGGTCCCGCTCGGATCGTCCCGCCGACCTCAAAACCGGCAAACCGCCGGGCCAGACGTTGCGACACCACGGCCTCGTGGTGGCCGGGCTCAAACCAGCGTCCGGCGACCAGGCTGACCTGTGGCCGCAACTCCATCCCGCGCGGGGTCAGTCCCCGGAGCAGGACATTCGCCTCGCCCGATCCGTCCCGGCGCGGCGCGGTGACCATCACGATCACCTCGGCGGAAATAACCGGTTCATTCCGTTCATTACGCGCCACCTCCTCCATATAGAGCAGGGTGCGGAAATGTTCCCGGCTCACCAGGCTGCCCGACTCGGCCTGCGAACCTTTGCGAACGATCAGCACATTGCGCGGATCTCCGGTGTTGCCGCTGGACGCCTCCAATCCGCGCGCCATCCCGCGCAGCACGATGAACACCGCCACCACCGCCGCGATGCCAAGCACCGTCGCCATGCTGGAGCGCCAGCGCACGATCACATTGCGCAGATTATATTTCAGCGGCAGGGCCATGGCGGGTTCAATCGAGCGTTCGCAAACCATCCGCCACGCTCATGCGTGCGACGGCGATGGCGGGGGCGATGGCGGAAAGGATCCCGAGCACGGCTGCGACGGTGCCGCCCATCGCCATGATCCGTGGCGTCACCTCGAAATAGATCAGGAATCCGTTGCTCAGCTTCTGGAGGTTGATATGGGACCAGAACAGCCACGTGCCCCCGATCCCGAACACGGCCCCCACGAACGCCAGGCCGAAACTTTCCGCGAGGATGAAGCTGAAGATCTCGCGCCGGCGGAATCCCAAGGCCTTCAGCACGGCCAGTTCCCGGAACCGTTCCCGGATCGACATGCTCATGGTGCTCACCGACACCAGCATCAGTGTGAACACCACCACCGCGCTGATCGACAACGTCAGGGATTTCACGTCCCCCAGCATCGCCATGAAACTCATCTGGAAGGCCCGCTCGGTCTCCGCCCGCACCTCGGCTGAACTGTTGGCAAAGGCCGCATTGATCGCCGTGATCACATCCGGTGCCACCTTCGCCGAAGCCACCCGCAGGTACCACGTCCCGACCGTACTGCCGCCGCCCGTGACGTCGTCCAGCAGCTTGTGATTAAAGAACACCCCGCGGTCGTCGACCGTTCCCGCGAACACCGCTGCGATCCGCAAGTCCGGGTCGATCGGGTAGAACGTCCCGGTGAATTTCATCCGGTCCCCCACCTTGAGTTTATAGCGCGTCATCGTGTCCGCCCCGACCAGGCAACTGGTGCGGTCCCGCACGAAGTCATCGTAATCGCCCGACGCGATCCGTCCCTCCACCAGCAATCCGCGGAACCGTTCGGGATCGATGGCGAACTGGGCGAAACTGGTCACGGTCTCCCCGGCATAAGTCCCGCCGAAAAAGGTGAAGGGAGACACAGCGACCACGCCGGGGATGCGTTCGATCACCGACAGTTGGCGCGCCGGCAGCGGTTGCATGAGGGAAACCTTGTTGCGGACGATCACCCGCAGGGAGGCCCCCTCGCTCTCGGGCGGGATGGTCAGTTCGCGCTGCAACGTCTGCAGGGTCACCAACAGGGCGCAACTCACCGCCACGCTCGACACCGTCAGCGTCACCCGGCGGCCGTTCCGCAGCGCGTTTTTCGCGATGAACGACAGGACATTCACGCCGCGATCTCGCCCTTCTCCAGATGCAGACTCCGCGTCCCGTAGGCCGCCGCCTTCGGGTCGTGCGTCACCATGATCACGGTCTTGCCGGAGGAACGCGCCAACGCCTGGAGGATCAACATCACGTCCGCCGCCGATTTCGCGTCCAGATTGCCCGTCGGCTCGTCCGCCACGATCAGCGCCGGATCGGTCACCAGGGCCCGCGCGATCGCCACCCGCTGCTGTTGTCCACCCGACAACTGGTCCGGTCGATGATGCATGCGGTCGGACAACCCGACCAGTTCCAGGGCCGTCTCGACCTGTCGGCGCCGTTCCGACCGCTTCAGTTGGGTCAGCAACAGGGGCAGTTCCACGTTCTCGAATCCCGTCAGGACCGGGATCAGGTTGAAGGTCTGGAACACAAAACCGACGTTCTGGTTCCGCCAGTCGGCCAGTTGCGATTCGTTCAACTCCGCCACGTTGATCCCCTGCACCAGCACGGTCCCGGAGGTGGGACGGTCGATTCCGGCGATGAGGTGCAACAATGTCGATTTACCCGAGCCCGACGGCCCCATGAGCGCGACGAATTCGCACGGGGCGATGTCGACCGACACGCCGTTCAGGGCGATGACATCGAGGTCGCCCTGGCGGAAGACCTTGCGGAGGTCGCGGACTTGGACAATGGGGTCGTTTGCCATGCGGGCGTGGTTGCCGGAAGGATTAACAACGAAGGGTGCCAAGGGCGCAACGAAGACGCGGCCGGGTCGCTGGAAAGTCACCGATCCATTGACGCTGAGTGCGCGGACCCTTGGTGCCCTTGGTTGTGAATCCCCGCCGCGGCCGTGTCACTTCACAAATCCCTGAACCTTCAGCCACACCAGCAGGTCCGCCGCCCATGGATGCGGGTTCTCAAACGCCGGCGGACGCGACTGCAATCCGATTCCATGCTGACCCTTCTGGTAGATGTGCAGGTCGAATTTCACCCCTGCTTTGCGCATCGCGGTGGCCAGTTGCAGGACATTCTCCACCGGCACGGCCTGGTCTTCCCACGTGTGCCACATGAAGGCCGGCGGGGTGTCCTTGGTCACCTGTTTCTCATTCGAGAGAAAGTCCACCAATTCCGGCGACGGATTGTCCCCAAGCAGATTCTTCTTCGATCCCTGGTGCGTGAATTCCCCGAGCGTCACCACCGGATAACACAACACCGCCAAGGTCGGGCGCGAACTCTGCCGTTCCACCGGGTCCGACGCGTCAGCCTTCCCGCCGTCATAATGGGTCAGCAACGTCGACGCCAGATGCCCGCCCGCGCTGCTGCCCATGATGCCGACGCGCTGCGGGTCGACTCCGAATTCGACGGCCCGGGAGCGCACCAGGCGCAGGGCCCGGGCGGCGTCGTTGAGCATGATCGGATGACGGTAACCACTGGAACCGAGCCGGTACTTGAGGACGAAGGAGGCGATGCCGTGCTGGCGGAGGAATTCGGCGTAATCATTTCCCTCATGAGGCGCCAGGCCGCCGTAGCCACCGCCCGGACAGATCACCATGGCGGCGCCGGTTTCCTTGCCTTTTTCCGGCAGATACGGAGTGAGATCAGGGATATCCTTGGGGGTCGTGCCGGTGGCGCCGGGGGTGGTGCCTTCCGGCCATAGCGGGAACGCCGGGCCGGATTGCGCGAGAGTGAGGGCCGTGCCCAGAAAGGCAGCCGCAAGGATGGCGAGAATCTTCATGGGAGAAATGCGGGCGCAGCATGGCCACCCGTCCCGAACCCGGCAATCCCCAGATCGCCCGTACCCGCCGAGGTACGAGGCGGTCCAATGTAGCCGCCGAAGTAATGAGGCGGACCCGACAGGCCAGATGGGACCCGCCTCCTCACAGGGTCGGCTACCCGTAGCTGCCAGGGTTGATGCCCCAGTTTATGCCCTGGGTGGCCCGTCGGACAATCTCCATTGGACGGCGACATGTGTCATTCCCCCAGCAAACGGGAGCGTTTCGGGACCGCCGGCTTCAGGCTGAACGGCTTGATGGATTTCTCCCGGATGTAGCCGATGGCGTCCTCCACGGAATCCGTCACATGGATCAGTTCCACGTCCTTTGCATCGATGGTTCCGGACTGGGCCATCTGGTGGATGACGCCGAGCAACCCGCTCCAGTATTCGGTGCCCATGACCACGATCGGGAAATGTTGGACCTTTCCGGTCTGGATCAGCGTCAACGCCTCGAACAGTTCGTCGGAGGTTCCAAATCCGCCCGGAAACACGACAAAACCATAACTATATTTCAGGAGCAGCACCTTGCGGACAAAGAAGTGGCGCAACGTGACAAAGTGGTCGAGGTAGCGGTTGGGACTCTGTTCCACCGGCAGTTCGATGTTGCAACCGACCGACCGGCCGCCGGCGTCCTTGGCCCCGCGATTCGCCGCTTCCATGAGGCCCGGCCCGCCACCGGTCATCACGGTGAATCCGAGTTTGGCAATTGCCGCGCCCATCTCCCGGGCCATTTGGTAATGGGGGTCGTGCTCCCCGGTCCGGGCGGAACCAAACACGGTGATGCAAGGATCCACGAAATGAAGGGCCCGGAACCCGCGCAGGAAATCGCGCAACACCCGCAGCAGGGTCACCAACTCGCCAAGACGTGAGCGCGGGCCCTCGAGCATGATCCGGTCGGCTTCACCCGCGGTCAACGCCCCGCCAACCCCGCCCCCACCGCCGTCGGGAGGCACCGGCCCGGGGGACTTCGATACCGGAGGTCCGTTGCTTTCGGTCTTCGTCATGCGGCCCTGATGGATTCATCCGCCGCCACGTACGCAACCAGAATCGGCCGGGCCTTGAGCCCCACAGGACTCGGCGGGACTTGAACAGGAGAGAGCAGAGGTAGCAGAGCAACGAGCCTCTGCGATCTCTGCTGCCTCCTGTTCAACTTCTGGCTTCGCGGGGCAAGGCGGAGAATGCGCCCGTTGCAAAAGCCCATCCGAGGCGTAAGACGTCCCCGTGAACACCCTCCGGATCTGGATCCTCTCGGCCGCATGGATCGTCGCGGGCCTGTCCACCGCCTACGCCGAGGCCGTGAAGGATCGTGAAGGGGCGGTGCGGCAGGATCGGGCCGCCCTGGAAAAGGACGAACGCTGGGTTTATAACGAGGTCCAGCGCGGGTTCTCCGAGGCCCGCCGCACCGGCAAACCCCTGCTCGTGGTCCTGCGCTGTGTCCCCTGCGTCGCCTGCGCCGGCATCGATGCCCAGGTGCTCCTGCAAAATTCCGAGATCACCCCGCTGCTGGACCAGTTCGTCTGCGTCCGCGTGATCAACGCCAACGCCCTCGATCTCGCGCTGTTCCAATTCGATTTCGACCTCTCGTTCTCGACCCTTTTCTTCAATGGCGACGGGACCGTCTATGGCCGCTATGGGTCGTGGTCGCACCAAAAAGACGCGCAGGACACGACCACCGCCGGATTCCGTCGGGCGCTTGAGGCCACCCTCGTGCTCCATCAGGGTTATCCGGGCAACCGGGCGTCGCTCGCGGGCAAACAGGGCGTCCCCACGGCCTATAAAACCCCGGTCGAAATCCCCGAACTCAGCGGCAAGTATTCCCTCGACCTCAATTGGAACGGAAAGGTCGTCCCTAGCTGTGTCCATTGCCACCAGATCGGCGATGCCCTGCGACTTTCTTATCGGAACAAAAAACAGCCCATCCCGGCCGACCTGATCTGGCCCACGCCCGCTCCCGAAACCATCGGATTGGTGCTCGCCGAGGATCAGGTCGCACGGGTGACCTCGACGCTCGCGGGTTCCCCCGCCGCCCAGGCGGGACTGCAATCAGGAGATGAGATCGTCACCCTTGCCGGCCAACCGTTGGTGTCCATTGCCGACGTGAGCTGGATTCTCCATCGCGCGCCGGAGTCCGGTTCCCTCGCGATGGGGGTGAGACGGGGGACCGGGACGAAGGCCTTGGACCTCACCCTTCCCGCGGGCTGGCGCAGTCATTCGGACATCTCGCGGCGGGTCGGGACCTGGGGGATGCGTGGCATGGCCAGCGGCGGGATGGTCTTGGAGGATCTTACCGACGCCGAGCGGGATCAACGAGGCCTGGGCACGGGCGACCTGGCGCTGCGGGTCAAATACGTGGGGGAATATGGCAAACACGCCGCCGCAAAAAAGGCGGGCTTCCAAAAGGACGACGTGATCGTGGAGTTGGATGGTGCCAAGGGCCGGGTGGGCGAAGGGGAAATGATCGGACGCCTGTTGCAGCAGCACGTTCCCGATGAGCAGGTGAAGGCCAGCGTGCTACGTGGGCAACAGCGCATCGAACTCACGCTCCCGATGCAGTGATCGCCGGGGTTTTGAACAACAAAGAGGCACCCCTGGTCACGTCGGCTATAAACTTCTGGAAAAAAACGCCTCCCGGTTGTCTGCTATCGGGGAAACACCGACCGTCGGGCTCCGCACCGGAAGCGGGATCCTCCGATCGGCCCTCAATCGCATCATCAACAGTGCCATGAAACATTCGAACGAGTCCCAACCATCCCCCGTGTCCCGTCGCGATTTCAGCCGGCTCACCGCCGCGGCTTTCGGCGGAGTCCTGATCGGGAGTTCCCTGCTGGCCCACGCCGCCGACAAGGACGCCAAGGATGACCCCGCGCTGCTGCTGCAGGACAAACATGTCTGCCGCGGGCTCAACACCTGCACCGGCAAGGGCGCCGGCGGCAAGAACACCTGTGCCGGCCAGGGCAATTGCGCCATCGCCGACAAGCACACCTGCAAGGGTGACAACGCCTGCAAGGGCCAGGGCGGCTGCGGGGAACATGCCGGCCAGAACGCCTGCAAGGGCCAGGGTGATTGCTCGGTGCCGCTCGACGCCAAGACTTGGAAGAAGGCCCGGAAGGCTTTCGAGGCCCAGATGAAGAAGGCCGGCAAGACGGTCGGCCCGGCCCCGAAGGCCAAGGCCTGACGCCGTAAACCTGCCTCCGGCCCCAACCGGTTCTCAAAAAGGAATATTTCACGCAAAGGTCGCCAAGCCCGCAAAGGCAGCCAGGGTGACTCGTGCCCATCCTTTCACCCCAGGGTGGGTGCGGGATCGACCCGGCACGATTCTCTCCAGAACCTTGGCGTCCTTGGCGGCCTTTGCGTGAAACCCATGATCCCCCCTCGACTCGGTCATCCCCATCTCGGACTGGGAATCGGTCTCCGGACCGTCCACTTCGGGCATATCCTCGAGCACCGGCCCGCCGTGGATTGGTTCGAGATCATTTCCGAGAATTTCATGGATTCGCAGGGGCGCCCCCGTCATGTGCTCCGACAGATTGCCGAACGTTATCCCCTGGTGATGCACGGGGTTTCACTTTCCATCGGCAGCGTCGATCCGTTGGACATGGAATACCTGCGCCGCTTGAAGGCCCTGGCTTCCGAAATCAAGCCCCTCTGGATCTCCGATCATGTCTGCTGGACCGGTGTGGCCGGTCGCAACACCCACGATCTGCTCCCGATCCCGCTCACCGAGGAATCCCTCCGCCATGTGGTCGAACGCATCCGCATCGTGCAGGACGTATTGGAGCGACCCTTCGTTTTCGAGAATCCGAGCACCTATGTCGGCTTCACCGGGTCCACCATGCCTGAGTGGGAGTTTTTGACCCGGATGGCCCGGGACGCGGACTGCGGCCTGTTGCTGGACGTCAACAATGTCTATGTCTCCAGCGTCAACCATGACTTCGATCCCGAGGAATTCATCCGCTCCGTCCCGCACGAACGGGTCGTGCAGTTCCATATCGCCGGCCACACCAACCGCCACACCCATCTCATCGACACCCACGACAGCCCGGTGATCGATCCGGTCTGGAAATTATACCGCCTGGCCCATGAACTGACGGGCGGCGTTTCGACCCTGCTGGAATGGGACGCCAAGATCCCGCCCTTCCCGGAGGTTCATGCCGAAGTCCTGAAGGCCCGACGCCATCTGGCCGCCGATTGGACCGATCCCGACCCGGAACCCATGGAACCCGAATCCCCCGGCGGATCCGGCGTGTCCTGCCCGCTCCACCACATTGTCGCGGAAGTCTTATGAGCGGCCCCGACCCCATCGCCCGCCCCGCCGGACTGGGCGTCGTCCAACGTTGGTTCGAGACGGTCATCACCCATCCGGAAGGTGCGGAAGCCGGACTGGGGTCGGCCGACGCGCGCCACCTGATCGACCTCGGTCCGGGTGCCTTGGAAACGGTGATCACCCGTTCGCGGGCGCTGACCGCCGCGGAACGACTGGCGATCTACGCGAATGCCTACCACACCCGGTTGCTGGAATGCCTGGGCGAAGTGTTCCCGATGCTCAAACGCATGCTCGGGGAGGAGGCCTTCAATGACCTGGCGTTCGATTATCTCCAGGTCTATCCGTCGAAGTCCTATACCCTCAACGAACTGGGTCGGCATTTCCCCCAGTACCTCCGCGAAACCCGGCCCGCGGACGATACGGATGATGCGGACGATGTGGGCCGTGCGGAGGAGTCCGACGCCGGGGAACCCGGCGCGATGCTGATGCCCGGCTGGGGCGATTTGCTGATCGAACTCGCCCGGTTGGAATGGGCGATTTACCAAGTGTTTGACGGGCCGGGCGTCGAGGATCAACCGCTGCTGCAGGTCGGGGATCTGGCGATCATCCCCCCGGAAGACTGGCCCCGGGTGCAACTCAGGCCGGTTCCCTGCCTCCAATTGCTCGCGACGCGGTTTCCCGTGAATGAGTATTTCACGGCCCTGCGCCATGCAGAGGAAGAGCAGGTCGTGCCGATCCCGGAACCGATCGACTCCTATGTCGCACTGACCCGGCGGGATTATATCGTGCGACGCTATGAACTTTCGGCGCTGGAGCATGGGTTGCTTTCGGCCCTGATGCGGGGCGAATCCATCGGGGATGCCGTCGCAGCGGCGGCGTGGGATCCGGACGGAGACGCGGAGGAGATCGCCGGGCGGCTGCGCCTGTGGTTCCGCAACTGGACGGCAGAGGGTTTCTTCCAATCGGTCGTGGTGCCGGGGTGATTCCGACTGGGGACCAGGTTTGATTGGGGACTCGTATAACTCGTCCCTCCGAACGACCACCCTCGGAGGGACGAGCTCCGAGAGTCCCATTTCCATCCGGTCTCAGTTGGGGATTCGCAGGACTCGTCCCTCCGAACGGTCACCGCCCGCATTCCTCACGCACCGGAATCCATAGATGTCGTATCCGAAACAGACATCCGCATAACCGGGATTCTCATTATAGCGATAGCCCGAACGACAACTCTCGGCACTGAAACGCCAGGCTCCGCCCCGCACCACCTTGGTCTCGCCCGTCGCCGGACCCCGCGGATCCTGCCGCGGGGATTCGGCATAATAATCGACCTTATAGAAATCGTTGCACCATTCCCAGACGTTGCCACACATGTCCTGGAGCCCCCACGGATTGGGCTGCTTCTGGCCTACCGGCCGGGGTCGGCCGCCGGCATTCTTTTCGAACCAACCATATTCGTGGAGTTTTGCGGGCGTGTCCCCGAAAAAATAGGCGGTCGTCGTCCCCGCCCGGCAGGCATATTCCCATTCCGCCTCGGTCGGGAGCCGGTAGCCATTGGCGTCGAAGTTGCATTTCCAACCCTTCAGATCGTAACAGGGCTGCAGCCCCTCCATCGCGGAACGCTTGTTACAAAATTCCGCCACATCGGACCAACGCACCTGTTCCACCGGGTTCCGGTCGGCCTTCCACCGGGACGGATTCGATCCCATCACTTTCTGGAACAGCTCCTGCGTCACGAGATACCGGTCCATTTGAAACGGGCTGATCACGACTTCGTGCGGCGGGGCATCGATCTGCTCCTTATCGCCCATGAGAAACCTTCCCCCGGGGATCAGGACCATGTTGGTGTGGAAATCTTTCGCGACTGGAGCCGGCGCAAGGTCGGGCTTGGGCGTGCCGGCCGCAATCGGTGTGGCGGCGGCCAGTGTGGCGGCGGCCGGCGTCTGTGGAGGCTGGTGGGCCGCCTTGCGTTCACAGCCCGGAAGCAGGGTCAGGATGCCACAAAGGATCCATACGACCGACAGCCCGTGCCGACGCGGTTCCACTCCCCCGCCCCGCGTGGTGGAAACGGGGAAAGGTCCGGTGGGAGGGGTTCGTCTCATCGGGAAGGCTGTCCGCGTCAATAATCCGCCCAGATCTCATACCCATCCGGATTCCTGAGAATCTGGCGGCACCGTGACCGAATATCCATCGCGAGCGCCACGGTCCCGGGCTGGTTCACAGAACCGTAACCCGCCTCCTGGCATAATTTGCGGGTGATCATATGACATCGGGCCAGGACATAATCCTGGGCGCCCCCCATCGCCCGCCAGGCCTTGAGCAGGTCCATGTAGGCCTTCAGGTTGCCCGGGTCCTTTTTGCCGGCCAGTGCGAGGGTCTGCCGCGTCAACTGGTCGGCGTATTCCGGGGAACCCATGTTCTCCTTCTGAACGCCATATTCCTGCGGGATCTGCAGGACGATCGATTCCAGGCTGTCGAGATATGCCTGGGTCCCGGGGGCACCCTTCCCCTGTGCATGAAGGAACTTCACGAGGTCATCGGCAAAGCGCCGATACTCATCAATCCGCGCGACGTGATGCTCGACAAAGAAACGCATGTCATCGAGCGCCGCCTGGATCTCCTTGATCTTGCCCGCCTCCTCACCGGCTTCGAAAAACGCCTGGATGACCTCCGTGCAACCACACGTGCAGGCGCGTCGGACCCCGTCGCTCCCGCGCCGATGATGGGTGCTCAACGTGCGGCCGCCCAAGTCGAGGATCGGATCGCTGACGGAACGGCCCAGGGTTGCCTGCAGGATCTCAAAAGGCGTGGTGACGGACCGGGGCGTGTCCTGTCCCTCGAGGAAATAGATGAGGGATTCCCCCTTGGGCGGGACCTTCTTGCCCAAATGATACTGTGCGTTGTCCCCATCAAACCAGACCGGGTAACTGTAGGAACCGGGCACGCCGCGCCAGATCTGTCCCTTGGCCTCGCGAAAGGTGAAAGTCGTCCTCACACCCTCCTCGTACAATTGGGTTTTCCATCTGGCCGGGAAGGGCCGCTTCCACCCGATCGCCGCATCCTTTTCCAGATACGAAGGCTTCAGCTCTTCCCGATGCCAGATCCCGGGCGCCCCCAATGTCGCCACATAAAGGCTCTGGCCATCATTCTCAAAATCCACCGATTCAATGGGCCGTTTCCCGTCCTCGGCCTTGCCCATGGCCAACCGGATCTGTTGTCTCCCCTTGGGCCACGTCAGCACCCATTCGTCATTCCCACCCTTCAGCAACCCCACCAGCAGATTCTCCGCTGGAAGGTTCAACGAATCCGGCCCGGTCGCCTCCGTGGCCCCAAAAATCAGGTCGTCCGTGATGAATCCGGGAACGATGGCATGATCCAAGGCACCCATGAGGCGGACGCCCCTCAGGGTTGCCCCGGGTTTGATCTCGGCGATCCCGGTCTTATCGAAGATGAAGGTGGCCGAAACATCCCCGGCGCCCGCGACCGCAAAGGAAACCTCCACCGCCACCTCGTCGCCGCCATGACGAAGGATCCCGAAATGGCTGAGGCGCGCCGGGGATGTCGTGGATTGGAGCGGCACCAATTCCAAGATTTTCCGACCGAGCCCGCCGGCGCCCACCGCACGGACATCGTTCGACCCGGCGTCAGACTTTGAATGAAAGACGACCCTTCCCTGGGTGGCCCGGAACACCGCAGCGAGGCTGTGATTTTCGACGACCATGTCTCCCTTGAAAGCGTATTCCCGCCCATAGTACCCGGGATCGGACGATGCCTTGGGCGGGTCGGCTTCCAAGGTCAGGAGATCAATGGGAACGGCTTTCCAAACGGAGCGGTCGGACCCGTCGGCGGTGTCCGGCAAGGGCACGATCGTGTCCCAAATCACGATGTTGGCGGCGGCTCGGACGCGGGGGAGGGTCAACTGGATGAAGGTGAATGCGAGGAAGGCCAGCACCATGCCCCGCCCTAACAGCGACCTTCCTGTCAGGATGCCTCGATATGAATTCATGATAGGGTCCTTGGGGTCCGGTCTGCTACCGGGCTCCCAGATGTTCCTGCTCCCATTGGTCGAATGTCCCGTCGGCCGCATAATGGATTTCGCTGTGACCGTCCGCGAACAGGTAGGTGCGGGACGCCCCGGGCCGGCGCAGCGTTGCCCACGGTTCCTTCTCACGCACAATGATCGTCTTCGCCGGTTCGGCAAGGTCCTTGAGGGCGCCCTTGTAAACGATTTCGAACTGATCCGCGGTCAATTCGGCCGACTCCGCCTCGGCCGGGAAAAGATGCCCGGCGTCCGCCAACCGGGCCGGCATCAGTCCGTTGTTGGCGTTGGCAAATTGAACGAGAGCCAACCCCCAGCCCTTGGCGTAATTCAATCGGGCGATGCCCCGTTGCTTGGCCGCGGCGCGTTCCGGATCGGGATCCTCCGTCCCGGCCTGCGGGCTGGTCTCCACCCGGGCTCCGACGTTTCGCAGACGGGAATTCTCAGTGCGCAACCGGTCCAATTCCGGTTGTTGGGACCGGAGCCGGGCCACTTCCCCGCGCAATCGCAGCAACTCCTCGGACGGAGGAGCTGGAGCCACCGGGGCCTCAGGAAGTGTGGGCGGAGGGGGCGGCGGGGCCCGCAACTCCACCAACTCGGCCTGCAACTGCCGGATTGGGCGGTTTTGATGGACCACCAAGGTGACCAACCCGGCGGCCATCAGGGCCACCAGTCCCGCCTTTATTTGGTTCGGACCCATATCTTTCACGGATCGCCGTTGCGCCAAGGACGATTCTGGGCGAATTAGAACACCGGCATGCTGCGATTGACAATCCTTCCCCTATTCGTGTTGGCCTTGGCCCCGATGTTGACGGCCCGTGCCGCCGCCCCCCTGCCCGCGTTCCACGAACTGCGGGAACTGATCCGAACCAACGTCCTCCAAGTCACCGACGATCAACTCGACCAGGCCGCTGGTGGGGCCCTTCTGGGACTCGTTCACGGCCGGCTCCTGGACGCGGGCGAGATCGTGAATGAGGAATCTGACGCGCCGGCGATCGCGGATAAACGCCGGTTTGAGCCCGGTTGCCTGTACGTGCGGGTCGGTCAGGTGACGCTCGGACTGGCCCCCCAATTGGCGGTGGTGCTGAACGACCCCGCGTTCACCACCAATTCACTCGGCCTGATCCTCGACCTGCGTTTTGCCGGGGGCACGGAGTACGCCGGCGCCGCCAGCACGGCGGATCTCTTCAACCGGGTGGCCGGCCCCCTCCTTGATTGGGGCTCCGGACATGCCGAGGGGACCGAGAAGACCAATGCTTGGACCCGACCTGTGGCAGTCTTGGTGAATCATGAAACCCGCGGGGCTGCGGAAGCTTTGGTCGGGATCCTTCGTTTGCAGAAATCCGCCATGCTCCTCGGCGGTCGCACCTCGGGCACGGCCGCGATCTTCCGCGAAATCCCCTTGGCCGATGGCCGCCGCCTCCGGCTTGCGGTGGCCGGCATCCGCACCGGTGACGGACAGACCCTGCCCTCCACGGGCCTGCCCCCGGACATCGCCGTCATCCTTCGCCCGGAATTGGAACGGGCGTACCTCGCCGACCCGTTCAACCTCGTGGTGAGCTCCACCAATTCCAATTCCCCGACCAACCGGATCGTCAGTTCCATCAACGTCCGGCGCCGGATCAACGAGGCGGAGTTGGTCCGCGCCCGAAAGACCGGCGAGACCTTGGAAGCCGATTCCGGGTCGGTCTCCGCCCCCAGTCCCATCGTCCCTCCCCTGACCGTCCGGGACCCGGTGCTGGCCCGGGCGCTCGACCTCCTGAAAGGGTTGCACCTGCTCCGTCCGGACGGGAAATAGTCGGCCAGGGTCAGGCTTCGAACGATTTCCCGCAGCCGCAACTATGGGCGGCCCGTGGATTCTGGATCTTGAAACCGCCTCCGGTCAGCGCGTCGCTGAAATCCACCACGCTGCCGCGCACGTAATCCGCGCTGAAAGGATCCACCAGCACACTCACCCCATGGAACTCGGCCACCTGGTCGTCATCCCGCTTCTCATCGAAGACCATCCCGTACTGCAATCCCGAACAGCCCCCCGCCTCGACAAACACCCGCAGATGCTTGCCGGCATTCTCCGAGTCATCGGCCAGCATTGAGGAAATCTGACGGGCCGCCGACTCGGTCAGGGTGACAACGGAATCGGTGGTGACGGCCGCCGGGACGGCGGCAGGGTTGGCAACGGTTTCAACGCTCATAACAACGGCAACTTAAAAATACGGGCGCCCGCTGTCAAACCTCAGTCCGGGAACCGTCCGTCATTCCCTGGCCTCACCAGGTGGCCACGGCATCGGCGGCGAACACTTTTTCGACCAGGGCCCCATAGTCGGGATCCCCCACCGAAAGGTCGATCACCTCGACCCGCACCCCCGCCGTCGCCGGAAGGGTCGGATCGATCAGCGCGGCCACCAACCCGTCAGCGGGACGAGTCAGGATGTGGAGCATGAGTTTCATGTCAGGAGTCCTAAAACCGCAGGATATAGGTGCTTTCGGCGCAACGCCGCGCGAGTTCCCGGTCGTCGATCGGCTCCACTTCCACTGGCGTCGCCCCCAAATCCGACAGTTCAGCCGCCCCCGCCTGGACCCACAATGGACGTCCCGGGCCGACGGTGAGCGGCAGATAACGGACCAGGTCATCCTCCCGGACCAGGTCATCCACCCATTCGCCGGCCACCCGGATCGCCGGGCCGCGAAGGTAAAGTTGAACCTCGGCCTTTTTCCACGCCCCGACGCCCGCCGCGATCCGCACCGCCTCGGAAGGCCGATGGGTCGTGCGCGGGTCCGAAGTCACCAGGATCAACACTTTGGGTTTCATGCGGTGCCGCTGGGTGCCCGTGCTCAATTGAAACTCACGAACCGGTCGGTGCTGCCAATCAGGTCGCTGACCACGGTCAGGCCGGCGTACGCCGCCGAATCGTCCACCGGCAGGCCCCGTTGATGGGCCCCGTAGGCGCACGCGTAGAGCTTGAGCCCGCGGTTCCGAAGCGCCTGCAAATCAGCGTCCCTCACCCCCGACACGCCGTCATCGATGCAATAAAGATAGACGTCCACCCCCAATCCCAAGGCGGCGGCCGCCAGGCGCACACCGTGATGGAAACCCGGCTCCTCCGGAGGACACGAGATCAACAACCCCAGCTTTCGGGCATTCCTCGACATGCCGCGCAGCAAAGCCGGACGCCCCCCCGGTGTCAAACGTGGCCTCCTCTCCAAGGCCTCACGTGCGCCTCAACCACCCGCAAAGGCCGGAATGATGCTCACCTGATCGCCCGGTTTGAGTTGCGTCGCCTGTTGGTTGAGAAACCGGATGTCCTCGTCGTTGACGAACACCAGCACCGACCCCCGGATCTGGCCACGTTCGTCGCACAATCGGTCGCGGATCCCGTTGAAGCGCGCCTGCAATTGCCCGATGGCGTCCGACACCGTTCCCGGGCGCACTTCCACCCACTCTTCTCCGCCACAGAAACGCCTCAACGTCGGCGGAATGGATATCCTGATCATGTTTTCGTGCCCCATCGCAAGGCCGGGCAGACCGGTTCAGCCCGCAACCACCTGGGGACGGTCCTGCGCCATCAAGGCCTCGAACTCGCGCAGGCTGGGCCGGATCTCCCGCGTCGATCCGACGTGTCCCGCGACGGCGTCCAGCGTTTTCAGGCCATTGCCGGTGATGCACAGCACCGCACTGGAATCCCGGGGGATCCGGCCTTGGGCGATCAGTTTCCGGGCCACCCCGACGGTCACACCCCCCGCCGTCTCCGCGAAGATCCCCTCGCATTCAGCCAGCATCTTGATGCCGTCACGGATCTCGTCGTCGGTCACATCCTCGCCGTGCCCGCCGGTTTCCTTCATCACCCGCAACGCATAGAAGCCGTCGGCCGGCGTTCCGATCGCCAGCGATTTGGCGATGGTGTTGGGCTTTTGGGGCTTGAAGAAATCGAGCCCGGCCTTCTGGGCCTGGGTGATCGGATTGCAGCCGGCGGCTTGGGCGCCATGGATTTTCCACGGGGTCTCCGTCACCAGCCCGAGCTTGGAAAACTCCTGGTAGCTCTTGTGGATCTTGGTCAGGAGCGATCCGGAGGCCATGCACACCACGGTGTGCTCGGGGATGCGCCAGCCGAGCTGTTCCTGGATCTCGAACCCCATGGACTTGGACCCCTCGGCATAATACGGGCGCATGT
>JANYCC010000218.1 GCA_025360495.1 Verrucomicrobiota bacterium
TGCCCATCTTTTTGCGCAGGTCCTTGAATTCCTTGCGATCGAGCATGGGGGAGGGGCTCTCCTCGATCAGCTTCTGGTTGCGCCGCTGGATCGAGCAATCGCGTTCACCGAGATGGACGATGTTGCCCCGGGTGTCGGCCAGGATCTGGAATTCGATGTGGTGCGGGTTCTCGATGAATTTCTCGATGTAAACCCCGCTGTTGTTGAAAACCTTCTCCGCCTCCGTCCGGGCCGCGTGGTAACCCTTGATCAGCGAGACATCGTTGTGGGCCACCCGCATGCCGCGTCCCCCGCCCCCCGCCACGGCCTTGATCATCACCGGATAGCCGATCCGTTTGGCGATCGACAGGGCATCCTGCTCGGTTTCCACCAAGCCCTCGGAACCCGGCGGGGTAGGCACGCCGGCCTTCTTGGCCAGATTCCGGCTCACGGCCTTGTCATGCAGCGCGTTCATCGCCGCCGATCGCGGCCCGATGAACCGGATGTTGCACTTCTCGCACACGTCCGCGAAGTGGGAGTTTTCCGACAGGAACCCGTATCCCGGATGGATGGCATCCACGTCGGCGATCTCCGCGGCGCTGATGAGGCGGTCGATTCGCAGGTAGCTGTCGGTCGAGGGTCCGTCCCCGATGCAGATCGCCTCATCGGCCACCTGCACATGCATGGAATTGGCGTCAGCCTTCGAATAGACGGCGACGGTCTTGATGCTGAGTTCGCGGCATGCACGGATGATGCGCATGGCGATTTCGCCGCGATTGGCGACGAGGATCTTCTCGAACATGGGGGAGGGGAGATGGGGAGATCGGGCGGGCCGAAAGGGACGGTGAGGTGAAATCCGGGCCGGGAGGCGTCGGATCAGATGGGACGGATCTTGAACAACGGTTGGCCGAATTCGACCGGTTTCGCGTTCTCCGCCACGATGGCAGTGATGATTCCGCGGGTCTCGGCCTTGATTTCATTCATGACCTTCATCGCTTCGATGATGCAGACCACGGTCTCCGGACCGACTTCGACCCCCACATCGACATACGCGGCGGCGTCGGGCGAGGGCGTTCCATAGAACGTCCCGATCATGGGTGATTTGATCTCGGCCTCGTTGACGATCGGCACGATCGGGGCGGCCGCGGGGAGCGCAGCCGGCATAGGTGAGGCGGTGAGGGCTTTCGGGTAGTAGGCTTCATCGCCCTCCACCGGCATTCCCATCCCCCGCTTCAGCTTGATCTTGAATTCATTCTGCTCGAGCTCGAACTCCGAGATGGAGTTCTTTTTCATCAAGTCGATGATCGCCTTGATCTCTTTCAGGTCCACAGCGCTACTCCTGGGAAGCCGGCCAGCGTGCACCGGCGGTTAAGGTCAGGGTGTTTCAAAGCGAACGGAGCAGCCCCCGTTCAGGTTCTGCTCCGTCCCAACTGCCGGGCCACGCTACGTATTCGTCACAAAACCGTCAAGGACCCAGTCCGATCATTCCGGTTTTTTCCATGTCAATCCCACCGTTTGAACCGCTTTACGGATGGTCGTTAATGCTAACGGCCGCTTGGAGGCCCAATAAATACGATTCCAAGCCAAATCCGGCGATCTGTCCCCGGCACACGGCTGCGATCATCGAATGATGACGGAATTCTTCCCGGGCATGGATGTTGGATAGGTGGACTTCAATCACCGGGACCTGGACGGCAGTGATCGCATCGCGGACGGCGACGCTGGTGTGGGTGAGGGCGGCCGCATTCAGCACGATGGCGTGGACGAGACCTTTGGACTGGTGGATCCAGCCCACCAACTCGCCTTCATGTTGGGTCTGCCGGAACTCGATCTCCACCCCCAGCGCTTCCGCCCGGTCCCGCACCTTGCGTTCGATGTCCGCCAGGGTGGTCCTTCCATAGATTTCCGGTTGTCGGGTCCCCAGCAGGTTCAGGTTCGGCCCGTTCAGGAAGAGGATCTTCATGGCTTCGGGGCAGCCTGAGCGACGGTTCCCCCGGGTGTCCACGCGATTTCCCGTCCGCCCGCCAACACGCCCAGGAGGGTGAACCCGGTCCAGGACAGGCCCGGGACATAAAGGCCGAATTCAGCGACGTTCTGGGCCAGCCAGGCGGTGACCCCCAGCGTTGCCGCCCAACGGAGCGGGTCGGGGGAGGGTTTCCGCCACAACCACACCAGGCTGGCGCCCATCCACGCCAGAAAGAATCCCCCGCCCAAAACGCCCGAATCGCAGAATTGTTCCAGGTAATCGTTGTGGGTCAAACGGGCCATTTCGGCGTCCGGATGTTTCAGTCGGGCGTAGGGCCTCTGAAAGGTTCCCGGGCCGGTCCCCAAACCGGGATGTTCAGCAGTGATCCGCACCGCCGCCCTCCAATAGTCCAGCCGTGCGCTCACGCTGGTGGCCCCTTTTGCGAAATACCCCGAGAAGCGGGCCCCGAAAATGCCAAGACCAAGCACCACCACCCCGGTGGCGGCCAGGCGACGGAAGGGGCGGACTTGTGGCAGGCGAAACAGGGCCACGACGGCGGCCGCAAGGGCAATCAACCATCCGGATTTTGATCCGCTCCAAAACAGGCTGGCCAACCCGAGCACGCTGATCATCCCAACCAGCAGATGGCGGATGGCCGGTCGCAATTGTCGCCCGAGGATCATGGCCCCGGCCAGCATGAGCGGCAGCAGAAGCAGGACGCAGCCGGCCAGGGCATTCGGATAGACCAACGTCCCATAAACCCGGCCACGGCGCAGTTTTTCGAGGATCGCCGGGTTGGCCACCTCGACGCCATTGGTGCGGAGAATCAGGCCATTGTGCCGCATTTCATCCACGGCGGAGGGAGGGAAATTGGTCCAACCGTTCTGCTGCCCTTCCAGGAGCGTGGCATGGTCTTGGGGAAACTCGACCAGGTGTTGGTTGATCGCCCGGAGCCAGCAGACGGCCACGGCCACCCCCAAACCGGCGAGCAACCACTCCCATTGTCGGGTTCGCGAAAGGAGACGAAATCCCACCAGGTAACAGGCCACCACGGCGGTGAAGTGCGCCAAAGTGATGTGGGTGAGGGTCGGGTCCACCGAGGCCTGGCCCACCAAAAACTGCCAGCTCAGCCACAGGGACGGCAAGACCACGGCGGCGACCGGCACGGGACGTCGGGTCGCCAATCGGCGCACCGGTCCCGAGATCAACAAGGCCGCGAACAATGCGAGCAATGGGGGCAGACTCCAGCGCAACGGCCAGGGTTGGATCCAAAGTTCCGCCAGGTCGGACGGGGTGCCGACCTGTGCGTCGAGGATGACCGGGTTGCCGAACTTCAGGAGGGCGAGTCCCAGAAATGCCCCCAACAGGACGGGGACCCACCGGGGATGATCGGTGGCGATGGGCTTGGAAGGAGGGGTCACAGGTGCAGGCGCAACAACCCGACCTCCAGTGCGAGGGCTTCCTGAACATTGGTGTACAGGAGCCGATGGGTCCGTTCCCAAGCGTCCAGATTGCGACGGGCACTGCCCGGCTCCAATCGTCCCGCCACCGTCCGGGAAGCGACCTCGGCCTCCGGCAGGAACAACGGGGCCGTCCCGTGGCCGTCGGCGATCAACCACACGTCCCGCAACCAAGCCAGGATCCCCGACAGGAATTCACCCCGGCGGCGCCGGTACTCCGATTCGATCGTCGCAACGAGCTCCTTTTCCCAATGCTCCTTCTGGTCGCCGGACGCGTCCACATACTTCGTCAGCGGGGATTCGGCCGTGAGCACCTCTTCGAGCGCCACCCGGATTTCACCCAGTCCTTGAAGCAGGTTGCCGAGCAGTCGGTACCGGGACAACAAACCCGATTTGGTCTCCGCCACGGAGGCTGCGAAACCCGTCACCCACGTCCGCACCGAATCGGTCATGGGGACGGTCCCGGCCCCGAAACTCAGCCGGAGGCACCGGGAAATCATCGTTTCCAAAACCCGATCGGGTTCGGTCGAGAGCAGCAGGATCACCGAGCCGGCGGGCGGTTCCTCCAAGGTCTTGAGAAAGGCGTTGGCCGCACCCGGATTCAGGCGGTCGGCCGCGACAAACACCGCGACTTTCCGGGGAGCCTCCGCCGGACGGAGATTGAGGATGCGGATGACTTCCCGGGTTTGGTCGACGGTGATCTGGCGGATCTTTGATTCCGGGTGCACCCACGTGACATCGGGATGGATGCGGGCGGCGATCCGGCGGCACTGGCGACAGATCCCACACGAGGCGAGGGGGGAACCGTTTTCGGCGCGTTCCGGTGGTTGTTCACAAATCAGGAGGCGGGCGAGGTCGACGGCGGCGGCCTCCAAGGCGTCCAGATCATCGCCCGAAAACAGGTAGGCATGGCCGAGACGGCCGCGAGCGAGGCTGCGGCGGAGCAATTCTGCGGCGGTGCGGGCAGGTGTGGAATCGGCGGCCACGGAAGGCACATGTTATCGGTCCGGCCGGATTGGAACAAGCCGAATGCCCGGGCAACGACGGAAATCACGGACCGCGATGGTCAGGCCTATTCGCCGGCATTGACGGGGCGGGTCAGAGGTGTATGAAAGATACATCGTCCCAGATGGATAGTCGCAAAGGAACCGCCATGAACCCCCCGCGTACCCGTCGAGAATTCCTGGCTGAAGTCGGCCGGGGAATGCTGGTCACCACCGTCGGTTTTGAGGTCGCCACCGGCCTGGCACTTTCACCCGCATTGGCCGGGGAAACGAGCGATGCCCTGTCGTTCGGTCCGCTCGAGTCCCTGGTGTGCCTGTTGCAGGAAACGCCTTTGGATCGCCTGATGTCCACGCTGGGGGAGCGATTGCGGGGCGGGACCGATCTGCGCCAGTTGGTGGCCGCCGCCGCCTTCGCCAATGCCCGGACCTTCGGCGGGGAGGATTATGTCGGATTTCACACGATGATGGCCTTGGCCCCGGCCTACCATATCGCCTTGGAACTTCCCGCCGAGCTGCAGCCGTTGCCGGTTTTCAAGGTTCTCTACCGGAACACCAACCGGATCCAAGAGCATGGCGGCCGGAAGGGCGAGGTCCTGTACGCGGTCCATGCCGGAGTTCTCCCGACAGGTCGGAACGGGGGTGAATTATTGCAGGACGCCATGCGCGCCAAGGACGTGAATGCCGCCGAGCAGACCTTTGCGGCGTTGGCTCAAGGTTCCCCGGAAGACGCCTTCAACCACCTGCTCTGGGCCGTGCAGGATCACACCGAGGTCCATCGGGTCGTCCTGCCCTATCGCGCCTGGGACCTGCTCGGGCTCATCGGCAAGGAGCAGGCCCACACGCTGCTGCGACAATCCGTGCGGTACTGCGTCAAAGCGGAATCCTGGCCCGCATCGCAGGCTGCGGGTGAACCGCGGATACTGCTGCCCAAATTGCTGGAGGAATATCACCTGCTGACGCGCATGCCGGGGGATCGACTGGCCGAGGATGCGTGGGTGGACCAACTCAGCCAGACCTTCTTCAAGTCGACCCCGGCGCAGGCTGCTGCGGCTGCGGCGGCGGCCTTGGCGGAAGGAATGTCGCCGGCCGCAGTGGGTGAAGCCCTCACGCTGACCGCCAACCAACTGGTCCTCCGCGACCAAGGCCGGTCACCCCGGGAGGAATCGTCCGGCAAACCGGTGGGCAGCGTGCACGGCGATTCCATTGGCGTCCATGCGTCGGATTCCGCCAATGCCTGGCGCAACATGGCCCGGGTGGCCAATGCCCGGAACTGTTTCGCCAGTCTCATCCTGGGCGCCTATCAGGTCGCCCTCGATCGCACGGCCCGCGGCGGTGATTTCTCCCAATGGGAACCGCTTCCGGATCGATGGCACCTGGGGGCGGTCAAGGGCACAGAACCCGACGCGCTGCTCCGGGAGGTTGACGAAGCCATCCGGGGCAATCTCCAAGCCAAGGCCAGTGCCGTGGTGCATCGTTACGGTGAACTGGGTCATCCCCCGGGCCCGGTGTTCGATCTTCTCCGACGCTACGCCGTGAGCGAGGACGGATCGTTGCACGCCGAAAAGTTTTACCGGACGGCGTCGGAGGAATTCGCCGCCACGCGGGCCGCCTTTCGTTGGCGGCATCTGGTGGGGTTGGCCCGGGTGACCGCCAGCGAATTCGGGCGGCCTGCCCCGGGTCTGGCGGAGGCGCGTGCGGTACTCAAACTGGCCTGAAGTCAATGGTGGCCATGGCCGGCACCGCCGCCCCCACCATGGGATCCACCGCCTGGGCCCCCTCCGCCCGGATGGCTCCCACCACCGCCTCCGACCGGTCCACCGTGTCCACCCGGTCCGCCATGGAACCCGCCTCCGGTGGGTCCTCCGTGGAATCCACCCCCGACCGGGCCATGAAAGCCGCCGCCTACAAAGTGATTTCCTCCATGGAAAGCACCCCCGTGGTAGCCCCGACCAAAACCGAACGCGAGCGAGACCCCGGGAGAGCGATACCCGTAATAGGAATAATAGGGATAATAGGGGTAATAGGAATAATACGAGGAATAGACGGGCGGATAAACGGGTGACACCGGGTAGTCATAGTACGGGACGTAATTCGGTTCCGTCTCAACGTAGGTGGGAGGCGCCTGCACCACGACCGTCGGATTGGCGACCGCCGGTGAACCGTCCGGGTTGACCGCCTGTCCAGGTGCGGGGGTTGGCCCAGCCTCCGTCGCGTACTGCGGGGGCGCCGTCCGGCCCGGTCCCCCACGGTTTTCATTTTGGTGGACCAGCATGGCGGTGATGATCCGCTCCGACACCCCTTGGCTCCGCAGACTGATGATCTCCGTCGCGGTCAGTCGGTGCGGGGTGGAGGAACCCGCGATGTACGCCACGATGGTTTCCTCATTCAGCTTCGCGTGCACCAGTTTGAGCACCTCGTTGGCGCTGACCGACAACGGTGCCGGCGTGGCTGTGACCTCCGCGGGTTTCGTCACGACCTCGGCGGCCACGATCTCAGCGGCATTCAGCCCGGATGCAGCCCCCCACAGCAGCACCACCCCGGCAGACAACGCGATCGGCATTTGGAAAAAGCGGGATTTCATAAGCGTGACCTCTCTCACCGTTGCCAATTTCGCGGACCGTGGCCGGGAGTCAAGCCCGGGTCGGACCTCCCCGGCGGCTCGGTTCGATGTGGATCAGGACGTCCAGCACCGCGGTCATTTCCCGCCGGATGGCATCCTTGATGGTGTGGGCGATGGCATGGGACCGTTCGACGGTCATCTGGGGATCGACGTGGACATGCATGTCGACCAACAGGTGATAGCCCATGCGGCGGACGAGACATTTTTCGACGTGATCGACCCCGGGGACCGCGAGGGCGGTGTTCCGTAGGCGGACCATGACTTCGCCGGAGGGTTGGGTGTCCATCAGTTCCTCCAACGCGGGCCGGAGCAACCGCCAACCGTTCCAAGCGATGATCCCCGCCGCCACGGCCGCGGCCACGTCGTCGGCACCGGCCCAGCGCGGGCCGCCGATGAGCGAGATGGTGATGCCGACGGCCGCCGCGAGGGAGGTGACGGCGTCGGCGCGATGATGCCAGGCGTCGGAGCGGACGGCGGCGCTCTCGGTGGCGTGGCTTTCCTGGAGCACCCAACGGTACAATGCCTCCTTGATGGCGACGATGCCGAGGAGGACGGCCAGGGTGAAGGCCTTGGGGACCTGGTGGGTTCCGAAGAACTCGCGGATCGAATGGAACCCGATGCCGGCGGCGGCCAGCAGGAGCAGGGTTGAGATCCCGGCGGCGGCGAGGGATTCCGCCTTGCCATGGCCGTAGGGATGGTCGTCGTCCGGCGGGCGGGCGGCGACGGAAATGGCCTGCCAGACAATCAGGGAGCCCACGATGTCAGCGAAGGACTCGACGGCATCGGCGATCAGGGCGTCGGAGTTTCCGTGGACACCGGCGGCCAGTTTGGTCAGGCCCAAGACGAGATTGACCCCGAGACCGACCAGGGTGGCGCGAACGTTCCGCTGATAGGCTCCGGCCGGCACGCGGCGAGTGAAGCGGGCGGACCGGGGGGCCGACAACCCCGAAGGTGACCGAGGGAAAAGAAAACGGGCGCCGGTGTTGCCGGCGCGCGTGCGTGGTTTGGGAAGCGGATCAGGCGCCCTTCGGGGTGGACTCGACCTCGATCACCCCGCTCAGCGTGGTCGGGTTGGTGCCCAGCTTGGGCCGTTCACCCTTGTGCCACCAGAGCACGAGCGCGCTGGCGATATAGATCGACGAATAGGTGCCCGTCAGGATGCCGACGAGGAACGTGAAGGCGAAGTCGTTGATCGGTCCGCCGCCAAACAGGAACAGGATGATGGTGGCGAGGAAGACGGTGCCCGAGGTGATGATCGTCCGGCTCAGCGTCTCGTTCAACGCCGTGTTCATGATCTCCCGGAACGTGCCGCGCTTGCCCAGCTTCAGGTCCTCGCGGATCCGGTCGAAGATCACGATCGTGTCGTTGATGGAGAACCCGATGATCGTGAGGATCGCCGCGATGAAGGTCGCATTGAACTGGCGACCGAGGTTGCCGTCGTGGAAAAGCCCGGTGAGGCAATAGATGCCGATCGTCATCAGGACGTCGTGGAGGACGGCGACCACGGCGCCGACGGCGAAGCTGAACTCGTAGCGGAACGCGACGTAAATCAGGATGCCGAAGAGTGAGAGCAGGGAGGCCAGGATCGCCGCCTTCTGGATTTCGAAGCCGATGGTGGGGCCGACGGTGTCGAGTTGGACCCGCTCGAATTTCGCATTCGGGAAGGCCTTGAGGAGCGCCTGCTCCGCCTTGAGACCGTTGCTGGATTCCAAGGCGGCTCCCGGTTTCGCACCCCGGGTCGCATCCGCGGCATGGGACACGGTGACGCGCAGGTATTCCTTCGCGCCCTCGCTTTGGTACTGGATCGCGGAATCACCGATCTTGAGCGATTCGACGGTCCGGCGGATTTCATCGACCCCGGGCTTGGCGGCCGACTCGAACCGCATGGTGACCGTGTCGCCGCCGGCAAATTCGACGCCGAGCAGATTGTGGCCGCGGACGATGACACCGTATCCGATGCCCAGGATGATGATGGTCCAGGAAGTCACGAACGCCGGCAGCGCCCACTTCAGGAAGTCGATCTTGGTGCCACGGATGAGGTGGAGCATGGGGACCGACTTGCGCTCACCGGTCTCGAGCCAGGTGTCGAAGATCAGGCGCGTGACGATCAACGCGGTGAACAGCGAGAGGAAAATACCGACCGTCAGGGCGACGCCGAAACCCTTCACCGGCCCGGTGCCGAGGATGATCAGGAGCACCGAGGAGATGAGGGTGGTGAGGTGGGAATCGAAGATGGTCCCGAAGGCCTTGCTGTAACCGGCGGCGACGGCACCCCGCACGGATTTGCCCGCCGCGAGTTCCTCCCGGATCCGTTCATAGATCAGCACGTTGGCGTCCACGGCCATGCCGACCGTGAGCACGATGCCCGCGATGCCGGGCAGGGTGAAGGTGACATCCAGCGAGCACATCACGCCGAGGAGCAGGAGCATGTTCACCATCAGGGCGATGTTGGCGACCAGACCCGCGAAGAGATAATACACGAGCATGAACAACCCGACCGCCAGGATGCCGAACACGGCGGACTTGAGGCCGCTGGTGACGGAATCGGCGCCCAAGGACGGATCGACCGACCGTTCCTCCATGACGTGAAGGGGGGCGGCAAGGGGGTTGTCGAGGGCGGCGGCGAGGTCATTCGCCTCCTTCTCGGTGAAGCGCCCGGTGATCTGGCCGGAACCGCCGGTGATCGGGGTGTTGATGTTCGGGGCCGAAATGACTTCGCCGTCGAGGACGATGCCCAACCGTTCCCCGACGTGGGCGGTGGTGACTTCGCCAAACAACTTGGTGCCCTCGGAGGTCAGGGTGAAATTGATTTCCGGTTCGCCGGTCATCTGGTTGTGGATGACCGAGGTGCGCTCAATGTGGGTGCCGCCCATCCCGCGTTCCGACCCGCGTTTGATCAGGACCGTCTCGTCCTGCCCGGGTTGGCCATTCGGGCCGGCCTTGCCGCGGATGACCTTCCGTTCGTAGCCGGGCGGGATCCGTCCGTTGGCGAGGTGCTCGCGGGATTGCGGGTGCACCATGTGGAACTCGAGATAGGCGGCCCGCTGGATGTTGGCCCGCGCTTCCGCCGTCGCCGACGCCGTGAGTCCGGGCAATTGGACCAGGATGCGGTTCGCACCGGCCGGTTGGATGATCGGTTCGGCGACCCCCATGGCGTCGACGCGTTTGCGGAGCACCTCGATCGCCTGCTCGATGAAGGCGGAGGCCCCGAGCGTTTGGCGCATGTTGTTGGTGGCCGCCTTTTCAGAGTCGATCTCCAACATGAACTGCGTGCCACCCTGAAGGTCGATGCCGAGCTTGAATTTGCCGGCGCTCTCCCGTTGCAGGCGGTTCAGGATCGCCGCGGTCGGCGCCAAGCCGCTCTCCCGCGGTATGTAGTTGGTCGGAAAATGCCTCCGGATGTCATTCGTCCCGATCGCCGCCAACAGGTTGCTGTAGGTGAGGGTGGGGGAATACTTCTTCCCCGCCTGCATCGCGTCCAGTTCCTTGGCCCGCTTGATGACTTCATTGAGCGAGGGGTCCGGGTTGAGCACCGCGGTCTTGTCGAACTGATCGATCAGGTTCCGGGCTTGGGGCGGGTAGATCTCCGTCGCGGCCCAGAAGACCGCGAACAGGATCAACAGGAGCTTCCAGAGATGGGAGCGTTTCATGGAAAGGGGATCGTCAGGGAATCGTCAATTGCTGCCGGCGGAGGCGTTGTCACCGGCGGTCACATCGGTGACGGCGGTCTTCAGGATCTCCAGCTTCGAGTCGCCACATTGGACCTTCAGCGTGTGCTCCTTCACGGTCAGGACCACCCCGACCAGTCCCGTGCTGAAAGTGATGCGATCGCCCGATTTGAGCGATTTCAGGCGGGTGGCCTGCTCCTTCGCGCGCTTCTGCTGGGGGCGCAGGACCACCACCCAGATGACCACGAACATGACGACAATCATGCCGACGTTCATCAGGGTCTGTGACTTCGCGGCATTGGGATCCGCGGAGTTCGGCGGAGGCATCAAGGCGAAAAAAGAGGGTGCGGCAAAGTCCGACATGCTTTTGTAAAAATGAGCCCGAAGCCTATGAATGGCCCGGGGTTTGGCAAGCGTCGCGTTCGGAAACCTCCGCCGGTCGCACAATTCCCAACGGTCGGACGCAGTCGGTGCCGCCGGATTTGTCCGGGACCGGCCGTCCGTTGACGCCCGTCCATTGACGACGACTGGCCAGGGCCTCCGCCCCGGCACTCAGCGGGCGGTGTGGATCCGCCGGACATTCCGCAACACGCGTTCCGGCAGCAGTTCGGGGACGGGGAACAGCTCGGCCGAACGGATGTTGGACGTGGGGATCACCATCAACCGGTCCTCCAGCTGCAACGAGATCACCGCCGAACAAAGCAGTTTTTCCAAGACACTGATCATCTTCGTCTTGTCGATTTGGGGCGGAAACCGGAACTGATCGTGGCTGCCGTCGTTGTAGGTCAGGATCAGGCCGTATTCGTCCGGTTTGCTCATGATCGGGGTGCTTTTGAGTTCTTGTGAGGGGGCGTTCAAGGTTCTCCGAACATTCATCAGATCCACCTGTCTGGCGAGCCTTTCGAATCGGCGGCGCAAAGGAAACTGGAACTGCGGTTCAGAGTGGGGTTTGATGGGAAGACACCCGGTGTCAGTGCCTCATGACGCTTGCCCCGGTCGGGTTTCCGGGGCGACATGGCCGTTGCGATGACCATCCCGGAGATTTTGGAACAATTGACCTCGCTGACCGGACACTTCCCCCGGGAGGCGGTGGTGTCGGCCATCGAACAGAAGGACGCCATCACGCCGCACCTGCTCGCCGCCTTGCAGGAGGTTGCCGAAGATCCGGACCGGTTCGCCGGGCAGGACGATTACATGCTGCACCTGTTTGGGATGTATCTATTGGCCCATTTCCACGAGAAACGGGCTTTTCCGATCGCCATCCGGATCGCCTCCGCACCGGCGGAAGTCCTCGGGGAATTGATCGGGGAGGACCTGGCCGAAACCATGGCCACGGTGCTGGCCTCGACTTATGGGGGGGATTGGGAGCCGCTCCGGTCCTTGATCGAGGACTCCGACGCCGACGAAGGGGCCCGTTCCGGGGCCCTGAGGGCGGTCGTCATCCTGGCGCGGTCGGGCCAGGTGCCGGCGGCCGAGGTGAAGGCCTATTTCAAGAGCCTGTTCCGGGGAAAACTGCCCCGCGAGGATTCCTCCGTCTGGGACGAGTTGGCCGTGGGTGTTGCGGCGCTCCCCGCCCCGGAATTGCTGGAGGACCTGCGCCAGGCGTACAAACAGGGCTGGGTGAATCCCCAAGTGGTCGGTCTCCAGGAAATCGAGCACGATCTCAAAGTGGGGCCCGGCCCGGAGCATGACCGACTGTTTGCAGAGTACACCCTCGGGACGGATGTCGTGGCGGAGTTGGAATCGTGGGTGTGCTTCGGTGAATAGCCGGTGAGGAGGAATCCATGAGGGACAGGGCCCTGATCGGATCGCGCTTGCCCGGCTACGGTTTCAACGGCGACATGGCGGTCACGATGACCATTGAGGAGATCCTGAAGCAATTGACCTCCCCCAGCCACATCCCGCGGGCGGCCCTGAGGGGGGCCTTCGAACAACGGGAGGCCATCACGCCGCACCTCCTCGCCGCCCTGGAAAAAGTCGCGGACGATCCGGCTCGGTACGCCCTGAACAACGAGGACATGCTCCATATGTTCGCCCTGGACTTGGTGGCCCAGTTTCGGGAGACACGGGCATTTCCAATCATCATCCGGATCCTCTCGATCCCCGAGGCGATCCTCGTGGAATTGGTCGGTGAGGGGTCGACCGATGTCCTGGCCCGGATTCTGGCGTCCACGTACGCCGGAGAATCGGAACCGATCCGGCACTTGATCGAGGATCCCGGGGCAGGTGAGTGGTCCCGGGCCATCGGAGTCAGGGCATTCGTCATTTTGGGACGGGCCGGTCTGGTCCCGACCGCCGAGGTCCAAGAATACCTCAGGAGCCTTTTCGATGGTAAATTGCCGCGGGACGGTTCCATCGCCTGGTTCGAGCTGGCCGTGGGCGTGGCGGCCCTTCCCGCGCCCGATCTGCTCGAGACCTTGCGCCATGCCTATGAGGAAGGCCGGGTGGATCCGGACGTCGTCACCTTCGAGCAACTCGAGCGCGAACTCAAACTGTGGCCCGGCCCGATCCATGATGACTTGTTCGCGGAATACCGGCTCGCCGGGGATGTCCTCGCCGAAACGGAGGAATGGGCCCGTTCAGGAGGGGATGGAGCAATCCCCAAGCTTTGGGATTTTGACCCGGATTCCGAGATGTTCGACACGCTGTGCGGCCCGGAGGGAGGCGTTGCCGGCCTGCCCGTCCGTTCCCCACCGAAGATCGGGCGCAACGACCCATGCCCCTGCGGCAGCGGCAAGAAATACAAAAAGTGCTGCGGTTAGGGAGACCAATTGCGGAACCAATTGCGGTTGGACCGGTCCATCGGTCGGGGTAGCTTGTTCCAACCACCCATCATGAACGACATCTCACCCGGCGAAGTTCGGGAACTGCATGGACGGATTCTCTCGGAGCTGAGACAGATCATTGTCGGCCAGGATGAGATCGTGGACCTCCTCCTCATCAGCCTGTTCGCCCGCGGCCATTGCCTGTTGGTCGGGGTCCCCGGACTGGCCAAGACCCTGCTGGTGAAGACGCTCGCGGAAACCCTCCAGTTGGGTTTCAAACGGGTCCAGTTCACACCCGACCTGATGCCCAGTGACATCATCGGATCGGAGGTGTTGCAGGAACGGGACGGCCGGCGGCTCGAATTCGAATACCAGCCCGGGCCGGTTTTCACCCATCTGTTATTGGCGGACGAGATCAACCGGACCCCGCCCAAGACGCAGGCCGCGCTGCTGGAAGCCATGCAGGAGCGTCGGGTCACGGTCGCCGGCACGTCGCGTCCGCTGCCCGATCCCTTCCTGGTGGTGGCGACCCAGAATCCCATTGAGCAGGAGGGGACCTATCCGCTGCCCGAAGCCCAGCTCGACCGCTTCATGTTCTCCCTCTATCTCGATTATCCCTCCAAAGACGAGGAGATCGAGATCGTGAAGCGCACCACGCTCCGGGAGCCGCCCGTCGTCACGGCGAGGGTTTCGGCCGAGGAAATCCTGCGGGTCCAGCGACTCGTGTTGGCCGCACCGGTGTCGGATCATGTCATTGATTATGCGGTGGAATTGGCCGCGGCCACCCGGCCCAACCGGCCGGGCGCGGCCGGTGCGGCGAAGGAATTCGTGGAATGGGGGGCGGGTCCGCGCGCCTCGCAGTACCTGGTGCTCGGCGCCAAGGCGCGGGCCCTGCTCGCCGGACGGGTCACCCCCGAGACCGACGATGTGCGGGCCGTCGCCTTGCCGGTGTTGCAGCACCGGGTGATCGTCAATTACCGCGCCACCGGGTCCGGGAAGAAATCCCGCGATGTGGTGGATGCGGTCCTGAAATCGGTGAAGGAACGAAGTTACTGAACGTGAAACGTGAGGCGTGAGGCGTAAGGCGTGTCGCAGCCTCCGTTTCTGCCGGGTCCTTGGACATTAGACATTAGACATTCGTCATTCGTCATTCGTCATTCGTCATTCGTCATTCGTCATTCGTCATTCGTCATTCGTCATTCGTCATTCGTCATC
>JANYCC010000249.1 GCA_025360495.1 Verrucomicrobiota bacterium
CCGGTGCCGAAGGGGTACTGGGCACAGTTATCGTATCCGTTCCGGCGAGTCAGGTAAGGGGTGTCGTGAGGATCCGCCCGAGCCGCCTCCGCGGGGACGATTTGACATTCCCCTGACAAAACACGTCGACTCAGGGTCACAGTGACTCACGCGGTCCGCTGCCGCCCTTATGCGATTGTCCGGGTTGATCCTCCGCTCCCCTTGGCTTTGCAGGAAGATTCCACGACTTCGTGGACTCGCTGCAGCCGAATCCGCCCGGACTCCAGCCACGATCAGACCCCACGGCCCCCCGTCATTGCGCCGTCAACTTGGCTTGATTCTGCTGCCGGTCCTCGGACTCGCTGCGATCGGTTGGTTCGCGCTGCGACGGGATCGTGTGGAAGTGGAGCAGGAAGCACGTCGGCGGGCTGCGGAATCCGCCCAGCAATTGGCGCAGCAGCTCGGTCACGCCTGGCCCTCGGAACTCAGCCAAATCGAACTGGCCGGCAATGTCTGGAATGGCGATGGCGTCATTGGGCCGACCACCGTCCACTGGCCCGGGGAAATGCCGGCCAACCTGGATCCTCAGGGGGTGGGTGATCAATTCTTCCATCGCTGGAGGGATCGTTATCCGGGACCTCCAGCCGGAGTGTTACCGGTCCAGTTGAGCTTGGCGGCGGATGGCACCCTGGCCCGGCCCCAGCCCTATCCGGCCGTGCCCCAGCCGGCGAATTGGATCCGGGTATTGTCCGTTGAGGCCCGTCAAAAGCTCGAAGCGGTGTACGCCGCCGAGATCCACCCAAGCGGAACCAATGCATTGGCGGAAGCGATCCTTGGTTTCACCACGACCTTCACCAACGCTGCCTCTGCCGCTTACCTGTCCTTTGTTGAACGGCGGGGTCTTGCGAAGGAAACTCCGCCCAAGGAGGCCGCCCGTGTTTTTGAAGCATTCGCTGAACGCGTGTATGAGAAGGACTTCGAGACCGAGTCCGGGTTGCCGCTGGCAGTGGCCGCGCTGGCCGAAGCACGTCGTTTGAATCCGGAGGCAGGACTCAGTCAGGAGTCCTTCAAGCTGGTGCGTCACCTGACTCTGCGTCGCCCGTCGAGCCTCACCCCGTGGGCTCTGGATCAAGGGGATGCCATGGCGCGGCATTCCGATGCCCCCGAGCACGTCGACATGATGCGGGAATTGCGGGCCCGTTGGAACAGTGCGGAACGTCTCCGAGGGTTGGCCCGTCAACTGCGGAGCGAGGTGGGGATCGAACCCTTGCGGCGACAGAATCTCTGGATTGAAAGAAGCGGCACCGCTTGGTTCGCCGCCGTCCAACCCTCGCAATCCTTCAAGCTGACATCATCGAATGGCGTGGCGGTGACGGTCACCAACTTCGAGTCCGAAGTGCGTGCCTTCTCAGCAGAAACCATGGCGTGGGCCGCCCACCATGCCTGTCACCTGGTCACCACGGTGGAGAATCGCGAGGATCGCAAGGCGCCCCGTTTTCCGGCCGGGCTGAAGTTGAGCCTGAAACTGGAGGGTCGTTTGCTTCCACTGCCCACCAACGAATGGACCCTGCGGCCCGAGGACGGGAACGCCCCGATCTTTGCCGAGGCTGATGGGGAATTCCGTTTGGAAAGCGTTGCTGCCCCGGAGATGAATGACAGATATGAATCCTGGCCATCCCATCCACGGTTCACGGTCAGCCTTCATCTGGTGGATCCTTCCGCCCTGTTCACTTCCCAGCGGCGAAGACAATGGCTCTTCGGCGCCATGATCCTCACCACGGCCGCCGTTGCCGGGATCGGCGGTTGGCAGACGAACCGCGCGTTCCGACGCCAACTCATTCTCAACGAGGAAAAGTCCAACTTCGTCTCCAGCGTCTCCCACGAGTTGCGCGCTCCTCTCGCCAGCCTGCGACTCCTCGCCGAGGGACTCGCCAGCGGCCGCGTGACCGAGGAATCCAAACGGCGCGAGTACGCCGGATTCCTGCTGCAGGAGACCCGCCGTTTGGGGGCCCTGGTCGATAATGTCCTCGACCTCGCCCGCATCGAACAGGGTCGCAAATCCTATCATTTTGAACCCACCGACCTGGCCCGTCTGGTCACGGAGACGGTGAAAGTCCCCGGACCCGTCGCTGAGGAACGCAAAGTCACCATCGAATGCTCCGTGCCGCCGGCAGATCAACCGGTTGAGATCAGCGGCGATGCCCCGGCGATCCAACAGGCTTTGCTCAACCTGCTCGACAACGCCCTCAAGCACGCGCCCGCAGGCTCGGTCATCCGCGTGGCCCTCGTGCCGGCGCCGACCCCCGTTCCCGCCTTTCGCATCTCCGTTTCGGACACCGGTCCGGGCATCCCGCGCGAGGAACATCTCCGAATCTTTGAGCGCTTTCACCGGTGCGGTTCGGAGTTGCGCCGGGAAACCCAGGGCGTGGGGTTGGGCCTGGCAATCGTGAAACATATTGTCAACGCGCACGGCGGACGCGTCTGGGTCGAAAGCGAACCCGGTCACGGCGCGACCTTCGTCCTCGAACTGCCCCGGACGCCGCCCGAAGGGATCACAGCATGAAGCCGCCGTCGTCCGCCAACCTTGCGCGCATTCTCGTGATCGAGGACGAGGCCCCGATGCGGACCGCCTTGGCCGATGCGCTCGTCGCCGAGGGATTCCGGGTGCTGACGGCCGACAACGGCGCGACCGGTCTCGAACGCGCCCTGGCCGAGTCGCCGGATCTTATATTATTGGATGTCATGATGCCGCGGTTGGATGGGTTCGCCGTGGCCACCGAACTGCGTCGATTGGGACGGCCGACCCCGATCCTGATGCTGACCGCGAAGGGGCGCGTCGAGGATCGGGTGCGAGGGTTGGATTCCGGCTCCGACGATTATCTCGTGAAGCCGTTCAGCACCGGGGAACTGCTGGCCCGGGTGCGGGCATTGCTCCGGCGGTTCCGGCGGAGCGGTGGCGAGGTCGGCGGATTGCTAAGTTTGGGGGACGTGGAGGTGGACTTCGCGCGGTTGGAGGTGCGTCGGAAGGGGCAGTCGCTGCATCTGACGGGCAAGGAATTCGCCATGCTCCGGCTGCTGGCCGAGACACCCGGGGAACCGGTGTCGCGCGAACGGTTCCTCGACGTGGTGTGGGGGGTGACCGCGTTTCCGACGACGCGCACGGTGGACACCCATATGGCGAGCCTGCGGGCGAAAGTGGAGCCGGAGCCGGACGCACCGCGATACCTTAAGACGGTGCATGGATTGGGTTATAGATTGGTGGTGCCGACGGATTTCACAGTTCCCTGACAACCGGCATGACGGACCGTCCCATGTTATGCGGAGAACCTTCCGAGTCATGAAACACTTACTCACACTATTTGTCCTGGTCGCCGCGACCCTGGCGGCGACCGCACAGGATCCCGTCCGGGACGCGCTCCAACGCGGTCTGTTGGCCGAGGAATCCCAACGCGATCTCAAGGCTGCCGCCGAGTCTTATGCCGAGGCTGTCCGTGCCGCCGACGCGCAACGCACGGTTCATGCGACCGCATTGTTCCGGTTGGCCGAGGTTCAACGCCGGTTGGGCCAGACGAATGAGGCCCGCGCCAATTATCTGCGGGTGGTGCGCGAGTTCGGGGAACAGTCGAACCTGGTCACGCTCGCCCGCAAACAGGTCGGGACCCCGGAGACGGCGCGGGTCGACCGGACGTTTCTGAACGCGCAGATCACGGAGGTTCGGAGCGGAGTGGAACGGCTGAGGTCCGTGGAGTCGGAGTTGCGGGACAAATTCGATCATTACCGGTCGATGGATCGGGATCGATTGACCGACGTGTTGGCGGTGAATGAGCCGACCCCGGCACTGACGGCGTTGAAGGAGAGGCGCATTGAGGCGGAACAGAGGCTGACCCAGCTCAGCACCGATTTCGGGCCCGAACATCCGGAGAGGCGCAAGGCGTTGGTCGGGATCAAGGAGCTTCATGAGCTGATCGATCACGAAGTCGTGGCCATACTGAGCGCGATGGAGAGCCGGATCCAAGAGGCGCATCAGGGTGTTGATCGACAGTCGGCCCGACTGAAGGCATTGGAGGGCGAACTCGAAAAGGATCGATCCGATTCGGCGACGAGCCTCCCGGCCACGGGCAATCCGCGGGATGATCAGCGCCGGCTTTTCGCCGAGGAGATCGACGTGGCCCAGGAGCAACTCGCGAATGTGCGCAAGCGGGTGGAGACCGGACAGGCATCGCAGGACGACCTGTTGCGGGCGCGTCGCGAGGTGCTGGCGTTGCAACGACAGTTGGCGGCGGTCCAGCCTAGAATGGATTTGGTGGATATTGCCCTGCCGAAGCACTTCGTCTCGGTGCTGGGCCTCGTGGCCCGGCCGGGGCAGGTCGAGATGCCCTCGGATCATCCGATGGATCTGGTGGAGGCCATTGCCGTGGCGGGAGGATTCAGCCCGAATGCGGCCCAGGGCAAGATTCGCGTTCGACGGGGTGACGTGGTGGAGCGTCATGCCTATGGCCAGGCCCTTACGAACCGGGTGGAACTCCAACCGGGGGATCTGATCATGGTGGACCAGAGTTTCATCCTGGGCTTGTAATGAGGGTGCGATGGAAGGGGACCACCGGACTCCAAGACGGTCATCGTGGTCGATTTCACGGGGCGTGAACGAGGGCGCGGCAGCGTCATGGAGTGCGCCAGTCCCCTGGCGCTTTCGGGCGTGGCCTTCACCGGCTGTGCCCCACTTGCCAGCCTTGAACGAAGTCCAGGCCAAGACCCCGGCCCTCACGTCTGTCAGGATCGCATCGACTCCATGCATCGCATCCAGATCATTGATTCCCATACCGGCGGCGAACCCACCCGCGTGGTCATCGCCGGCGGACCCGACCTCGGTGACGGTCCGCTGTCAGGGCGCGTGGAACGGTTTCGCACCGGCTTCGACGCTTACCGCTCTGGTATTGTCAATGAACCGCGGGGATCCGATGTGGTCGTCGGCGCGCTGTGTGTCGAACCCCATGAACCCGGCTGCATCGCGGGCGTGATTTTCTTCAACAACGTCGGGTACCTCGGCATGTGCGGGCATGGCGCCATCGGGTTGATGGTGACGCTCGTGCATCTTGGTCGGGTGGGTCCCGGCGAACACCGTCTCGACACTCCGGTCGGGGTGGTCGTGGCGACGGTTCACGGCGATGGGTCGGTGTCGGTGGCCAATGTGCCGAGCCATCGGAAGGTCAAAGGCGTGGTGTTTGATGTGCCGGGTGTGGGCCGGGTGGCGGGGGATGTGGCGTGGGGCGGAAACTGGTTCTTCCTGACGGAACTGCCGGGCGAGGAATTGGAGGTGGGCAACGTGGAACGGTTGACCGACCGATCGTGGCGCATCCGGCAGGCGGTCAATGCACAGGGTTTCCCGGAGGTCGACCACGTGGAATTATTCGGCCCGGCCCGGTCGCCTGGAGGGCATTCGCGGAATTTCGTGCTTTGTCCGGGGAAAGCCTATGACCGGTCACCGTGCGGGACCGGGACCAGTGCCAAGCTGGCGTGCCTGGCGGCCGACGGGAAGCTGGGGGAAGACGTGGATTGGGTGCAGGAAGGAATCCTGGGGACAGCCTTCACCGGCCGGTTCCGGTGGCTCGATCGGGCCGCAGGGATCGTGGCGCCCCGGGTGACGGGGACCGCGCATGTCATCGCCGAGGCGACGCTCCTGCTGGATGAGGGGGACCCGTTTTGCTGGGGAATACGGGCCGTGACAAGTGAGTCGTGATGCGTGAAACGTGAAACGTGTTACGTGTTACGTGTTACGTGTTACGTGTTACGTCATTCGTCATTCGTCATTCGTCATTCGTCATTGCCCCCCGCCTCCACGACCACGGGCGGCAGGCTGGCGCGTCGGGCGCGACCATCGGCCCAGTGGCGCAGGCGACGGATCTGTTCGTCCATCGTTCGGGCGAGGGGAACGGTGGCTTGGAGGGCGATGAGGATGTGTTCGGTGGTCACCTCGGTGTTGCCGTAATAGGCGTCGAATAGGGCGCTGTTGATGGCCTCTTCCAATTCGGCGCCGCTGAAATCGGTGGCGGCCGCAGCGAGAACCGGGATGTCATAATGGTCCGGATCACGTCCCCGGCCGGCGAGGTGAACCCGGAGGATTTCGGCGCGCTCAGGCTCGGCGGGAAGGTCGATGAAGAAGATTTCATCGAGCCGGCCTTTGCGGAGCAGTTCGGGCGGCAGATGGGAGATGTCGTTGGCCGTCGCGACGATGAAGACGGGGGCGGATTTTTCGGAGAGCCACGTCAGGAAGGTGCCGAGCACGCGCGCGGTTGTGCCGCCGTCGGCGGAGCCGCTGCCCTGCGATCCGGCGAAAGCCTTGTCGATCTCGTCGACCCAGAGCACGGCGGGCGCGACCCCTTCGGCGAGGGCGATGGCACGGCGCATGTTCTCCTCGGAGGAACCGACGAGGGAACCGAACATGCGACCCATGTCAAAGCGAAGCAGGGGAAGTTGCCAGAGTGCCGACACCGCCTTGGCGCAGAGGCTTTTTCCACAACCCTGGACCCCGAGCAGCAGGACGCCGCGGGGGACGGGCAGGCCGAAGGCACGGGCTTCCGGGGTGAATGCGGCGCCACGCTTGGTCAGCCAATCCTTCAGCAGATCCAGGCCGCCGACCCGGCCGAAATGTTCCCCATGGGCGATGTACTCGAGCAGGCCGCTCTTGCGGACGATCTGACGTTTCTCCGCAAACACGGCGTTGACGTCCTCACCACTGAGACGCCCGTCCTGGACGATGATGCGGGCAAAGACATTCTCGGCCTCGGCGAGGGTGAGACCGGAGGCGGCCTGCAACAGACGGGTGCGACCGGCGTCATCGAGATCCACGGTGACCTCATGGCGGGATTGGAGTTCGCCGACGATCTGGTCGAGCAGCGCGCCGAGTTCGGTCGGGTCGGGAAGGGGAAGGTGAAGGACAGTGATCTCCTTCTCCAATTCGGGCGGGACCTCCAGGACGGGGGACAGGATGACGAGGGTCTTGAGACTGTGTTTCAGGTGGAGGGCGATATCCTTGAGGCGGCGGATGACGGCCGGTTGGGAACGGCTGAGGAAGGGGTGGAAATCCTTGAAGACGAAGAGAGCCGGATCGACAAGTTCGAGGACATGGTCGAGGGCGATGAGCGGGTCGCGCGTGGCGGGGTTGAGGGGTTTGCGGGACTGGATGTTGGTGCCGGCGGGGACGAGGCCGGTGGAACAGGACCATTCATGGAGTTTCTTGTTCCGGCGGGCGGCGACCTCGTTGAGGAGATCCAAGGCGCGGAGCTCCTCTCCAGTGACGAGGTATAAGACGGGATAGCGCGCCCGGACGAGCAGTTCGAGTTCGGCGGCGAAGGACATGGGGGATAGGAGATCGGAGTTCGGAGATCGGAGATAGGGGGAAATTGTCCGGCCCGCTGACGGGGCTCACGGCTGGGAAGATCCCTCAATTCGGTGGTTTCAACCAACCCTCTTCCTGTCGATCCTTCCCGCCAGTGAACCGGGCACCTGCACGACTCGCGGGTCGCACCGGGCGCCGGATCTCCGACGCCGGGGTCGCGTTTTGGTGCCGTGTTGGGGCCCTCATTGCGCTCGCCCCGTCCTTGTGGGCGGCCGATCCGATCCCGTCCGTGGTGGATGCGCCGGGTCGGGAGACGAACCAGACTTGGTGGGCGTTTCAGCCGGTGCGGCGTCCCGTGGTTCCCGCCAATGCGGTGGGTGGATCGCCCATCGATGCTTTCGTACAGGTGGGATTGCAGGCCCGGCATCTCGTGGTGAACCCCCGGGCCGGCCGACGCGCATTGATCCGCCGGGCCAGCTTCGACCTGATCGGGTTGCCGCCTTCGCCCGCGGCGGTGGCGGCCTTCGAGGCGGATTCCCGGCCGGACGCCTGGGAACGCGTCGTGGACCGGTTGCTCGCCTCCCCATTGCACGGCGAACGATGGGCCCGGCATTGGCTGGACGTGATGCGGTTTGCCCAAAGCAACGGCTATGAAAGGGACGGCGAGAAGCCGTTCGCCTGGCGTTACCGGGATTATGTGGTGCGATCCCTGAATGCCGACAAACCTTATGACCGGTTCGTCCGTGAACATCTCGCCGGGGATGAGTTGGAACCCTATTCCCCCGACGCGGTCATCGCGACCGGCTTTGCACGGCTCGGCGTCCTGGATGACGAACCGGATGACCGATTGACGGCCAGTTTTGATGAGCTGGACGATGTGTTGTCCACCACGGGCACGGCGTTCCTGGGATTGACGCTCGGCTGCGCACGTTGCCACGACCATAAGTTCGACCCGATACCGCAGGTTGAATATTATAAGCTCCTGGCATTCTTTCGCGGGGTCCGGCCGAGTGAGAAAACATCCGATCCGCGGGAATCGACAGCGCATGGATGGCTGGCCCCACCGGGGGAGTTGGCCGGTTGGTGGGCGGGGCATGCCGACAAGATCCGGGACCTCGAAGCCCGGGTGGCGGCCGCGACCCCCGAGGGGCAGGCACTGTTAAAACGCGATCTCGACGGCTTGCGAAAGGAGTCACCCCCGTACGAGCGCGCTTTGGTGATGCGCGAGATCGGACCCCAGCCACCCACGACGACGTTGCTGAGACGTGGCAATGCGCATCAACCGGGCGGCGAGGTGGCGCCGGGATTCCTGGGCGTTTTGGGTCGCGCCGAGTTGGAAATCCCACCGGTTGCGACCAACGCCCCTTCGTCCGGACGGCGCCGGGTTCTGGCGGAGTGGATTGCGAACCCGGAGAACCCACTGACCGCCCGGGTGATCGTGAACCGCGTCTGGCATCATCATTTCGGACGCGGAATCGTGGCGACCACCGGTGATTTCGGCCGGGTGGGGGCACGACCCACCCATCCCGAGTTGCTCGATTGGCTGGCGGACGAATTCATGGCGAATGGCTGGTCGTTGAAACGCCTCCACAAACTTATAATGCTGTCCGAGGCTTACCAGCGATCCAGCCAGATGCCGGATCCGGGCACCACTCCCGATCCGGTCGCGGTCGATCCCGGGAACGATTTCCTATGGCGCGGAAACCTGCGGCGGTTGGAGGCGGAGGCGATCCGCGATTCGGTGCTGGCCATCAGCGGGAGACTCAACCTGGTCCCGGGCGGCCGGGGCTTTTTCCCGCATCTGGACGGCGAGGTGCTCGCCGGCGGGTCGCGTCCGGGTACCGACTGGGAGGTGTCGTCGACCGCGGAACAAAGCCGGCGCAGTCTTTATGCCTATGTCCGCCGGACTTCGCCGGTGCCCTTCCTGGAGACGCTGGATTACGCCAATTACACGTCGCCACTGACCGAGCGTCCGACGACGACCGTGGCGCCGCAGGCACTGTTGTTGTTGAACGACGGTTTCATGCACGCGCAGGCAGTCGCGTTCGCGGCGCGTGTCTCAGCCGGAGTGGGACACGGAGCGTCGGATGAGGCGTTGATTGCGGAGACTTATCGGCTCGCCTTCGGACGCGGGGTTTCGGTGAGGGAGACCGGGCTGGGACGGCGTTTCCTGGCCCGGCAGAGGGAAGGCTTTGGGAGGCGGCCGACGCGCCTCGAATTCCGGGCGGACGTGCCGGCGACCATGAACATCACTTATTTCAGCCAACTTGGTCCGGAGGAATTCATGCGTGTCCCGGCAGGTTGGGTGGCCCGTCGGGGGAATTGGCCCGATCAATATGAGGGGAACCGGATCCTGCAACGTGGCAACGGGCCGTTCGCGATCCTGCCCGGGCTGAGCTTCAAGGACGGGACCCTGCGCGCCCGTCTGCTGCTCCACACGGCGTCCGAGGGATGTGGATTGCTGCTGAGGGTGTCCAATGAAGCCGACCGTCCCGAGGGATATGAAGTGGTGTTGGACCCGCGGGAACAGGGCGTTGCGTTGCGTCGTCATGGCACCAACATCCTCACCCTCGCGGCCGTGCCGTGTGCGGTGCCGACCGGGGAGGAATTGGGATTGCGGATCGAGGCGGACGGTGCGACTTGGAAAGTGTGGGTCGGAGCCGGGGACGAACCGGTTCTCAAGGTCACCGATCCGGCGCCGCTGGCCGGTGCGGGTGTGATCGGTGTGAGGGCGTGGGGCGCGGCCTTGAGCATCGATGATCTCGGGATGGAGACCGGGGGAAGGCGCACGCCGATCGGGCCCGCGCCCGGACGGACGGATGCGGCGCGACAGGCATTGGAGACATTCTGCCTTCTGATCCTCAATCTTAACGAAACTGTCTATGTCGAATGAGGACCCGATGAACCCCGGTTCGAAACTTTGCGTCGGATCGCGCCGTCAGTTCCTCTGGCAGTTGGGCGGGGGATTCACCGGGATGGCATTGGCCGGTCTGCTCGACCGGGACGGGTTTCCGGGCCTGCGCGCCATGGCGGAATCGCCCGGGGCCGGGGCCGGTTCGGTGGCACCGCACGTCCCGCAACTGCCCGCCAAGGCCAAGGCCTGCATTTTCCTTTTCATGTATGGCGGTCCGTCCCAGATGGACCTGTTTGATTATAAACCCGAGTTGAACCGTCGCCACGGTCAGACCGCCAGCCTGGAGCAGCGGCGCAATGATGTGAAGGAGGGCACCTTGCTGGGGTCGAAACGCGAATTCCGCCAGCATGGGCGATCCGGTCTTTGGGTGTCTGACGCCCTGCCGCATCTGACAAGGCACGCCGACAAACTGGCGGTGATCAAGTCGCTTTACTGCGATTCCTTTGCGCACGGTTCGGCGATGCTCCAGATGAATTCCGGGCGCATCACCCAGGGTTGGCCCTCGATGGGTTCCTGGCTTTCGTATGGGTTGGGATCGCCCAGCCAGAACCTTCCGGGTTATGTGGTCATGCTCGACCCGCGCGGTGGGCCCATCAGTGGTTCGGCGAATTGGTCGGGCGGATTCATGCCCGCGGCTTATCAAGGCACGGTCTTCCGGTCCGCCGGTCAACCGGTGCTCAATCTGGACCCGGCCTCCGGACTCGATGCGACAATGCAGCGGGACCTGATCACCACGGCCAATGATCTGAATGCGGGGCATCTCGCCATGCATCCGGGCTATGGCGAATTGCAGGCGCGGATCGCGAGCTATGAACTGGCGTTCCGACTCCAGTCCGCGGCCCCCGAGGCGCTTGACCTGTCGCAGGAAAGCGCCGCGACCCTGGACTTATACGGGGTCCATGCAGCACGGCCCGATGATCATCCGCTGGCATTGGGTCCGGCGCCGTTCGGCCGCCAGTGCCTCATCGCCCGGCGTTTGGTGGAGCGTGGAGTCCGGTTCATCCAGATTTATCACGGGGGTGGGCATCAGCAGCAGAACTGGGATGCGCACAACGGGGTCGAGGAAAACCTCCGGATCCATGCGCCCGAGATCGACCAACCCATCGCCGCGTTATTGGAAGACCTCGACCGGCGCGGGTTGCTGGATTCCACACTCGCCGTATGGGGTGGTGAATTCGGGCGGCAAGCGTTGAGCCAGGGTGGCAACGGCGGGCGGGATCATAACCCGCTCGGATTCACCTACTGGCTTGCGGGCGGGGGTTCGCGCGGAGGCACGAGTCATGGTGAGACCGACGAACTCGGACATGCGGCGGTGGTGGACCGGCACCATATCAGGGACCTGCACGCGACAATCCTGCACCTGATGGGTCTGGACCATCGGAAGATCACCTATTTCTATGGCGGGCTGGAGCAAAAGCTCACCGGGGTGGTAGATGCGGAGGTCATCCGCGGGCTGCTGGCGTGAGTGGAACGGAAAAGCCCCCCACTCGCGCCCGTCGGAGATGGATGATTATGGATTGGAGATTGAGGATTGATAATTGGGGCTGGACGGGTCGGCGTGGCCGGTCGGGACGTCTCTCCGTCCTCCCCACAGTTGCGGAGAGCATCGTGCCGGCTGGGGAAATCAGGCGGCGGAAAGGCGGGCCGGGCGCAGACGGAGTCCCTCGGCTTTCGCCACCGCGTGCTGGCGCCGATCGAACGTCAGGAACTCCCGAACCCCCAAAGTCAGTGCTGCCGCCACGTGCAAGAGATCCAGTGTTCGCGAGGCTTCGCGGATGGTATGGCGGTCGCTGAGTTCGCGCGCCCGGCTATACAGGTCTGCCGACTCAACCGGCGTCAGCGGTCGTAAGTTTCCCGCTCCTCGGCGACAATGCTCCGCGGCAGCGGGGTGGGCCGGCGGCTTCCGATGATCGCCCGGCGCTGGGCGGCGAAGTCGGGAAGTTTGAACTCGGCGGCGACGTCCGCCGTGGGCGGCACCAAACGGGCCACGATGCTTCCGCGACGGGAGATGGACACCGTTTCACCGGCCTGCAACCAGCGAAGCAGGCGCGGGAATTCGCCTCGCAATTCACGAACCGTGGCGGTCTTCATGTGAGTCAAATATGAGTCACCAAAGTCGACCCGGCAAGCCCGACTTGGGGCGGACGCAGGGGCGGGCCAAGGGTCGATCTCACGGGGATTCGACACACGAGAATTCGACGTTGAGCCCCCCCGGTTGATCGGCCTAGCCTCGCCCCATGAGAATTGCCTGCGCGGTCTTTTGCGTGCTCATCGCAATCACCGGTGCCGCACAGACCCTCGATGTCAAAGGGACCGACCTCTTCCGCCGGATCAAATCGCACCTCGACCGCGTGCCGGCGATCGACACGCACGATCATCTGAAGCCCTTCAGCATCCTGCAGGGCTCGGTCCGCACCGAGCAGGGGGTTGGGATGAACCTGTTCTCGCTTTGGAGCAGCAGTTACTACACGTGGATCAACCCGTTGACCCCCTGGCCGGAGAGCGGGCGGTTCGATGATTGGTGGCCCAAGGCCCGGAACGATTTCGCCAATGCCCGCGCCACCAGTTTCTATCGCTATCAATTGCCCGCGTTCACCGACCTCTACGGCGTGGACTTCGAGACCATCACGGATGAACAGGCGCGCGACCTGAACCGCCGCATCTTCGCCAACTATCAGCACGAGGACTGGATTTATGAAGTGATCACCGAACGGGCCAACATCGAGTTGATGTTCAACGATCCCTATTGGGACCGGCTTGCGCTCACGAATCACTACCCCTTCGGGGTCGCGGTGTTGAATGTGACCCGGCTGTTGCGGGGTTTTCACCCGTCGGAATATCCAGGCGGCGTGGACTCGCCCTTCCGCTATGCCGCGGAGGAGAAACTGCCGACGGCGACGCTGGACGACTATCTGGCGGTCATCGAACACTGGCTGAAGGCGGGCAGGGCGGCGGGTGCGGTGTGTCTCAAGACCACGTCGGCCTATGAGCGTACGTTGCAATTCGACCGGGTGCCGAAAGAACGGGCGGCGCGGGTCTATGGCCGTCCGAAGTCGCAACTTTCCGAGGCCGAGGTGAAGGAGTTTGAGGATTTCATCCTGTGGCATCTCACGGCGTTGAGCGCCCAACTGGAGTTGCCGTTTCAAATCCACACGGGCCACGCGCGCATCCAGGGCTCCAATCCGATGAACCTCCTGGACCTGATCGAGGCCAACCCCCGGACGAAGTTCATCCTTTTCCACGGGGGTTATCCCTGGGTGGGTGAAACCGGGGCCATCATGCAGCGTCACAGCCGGCATGTCTGGATCGATTCCGTGTGGCTGCCGACGATCAGCTATACGATGGCCAAACGGGCCTATCAGGAATGGCTCGAGGTGATGCCCAGCAACCGCCTGATGTGGGGCGCCGACGCCCATCACGTGGAGGGCATCTACGGCGCCACCGAGTTCACGCGCCGCTGTCTGGCCGAGGCGCTCGCCGAGAAAGTCGACCGCGGCGAACTGCGCGAGGAGGATGCGCTCCGCATCGGCCGGCAGGTCATGCGGGACAACGCACTCGAATTGTTTCCGCAGTTGAAAGACCGGCTTTGGAAACAAAAGGGCGGGTTGAGGCCGCCCCCGAGGTGACGCCGGGGAGGCAACCCGACTGGCAATCAACAATCCCCGATCGACGGTCATCAATCCCCCCCTTTCGACGCGGCCCGGCCGATGGATGAGATGGCGGGCCCGGTCCCCGCCGCACCGGGTTGACGTCGTCCCCATGGCGTGTCACAGTGAGACACATGAGGACGGTCACGATCCGGGAACTTCACGCCAAGACGGGTGAATTGGTGCGCGATGCCTCGCGCCACGGGCAGATCCTGGTGACGGACAACGGCCGCACGATCGCCAAGATACTGCCGGAAACCGAGGGGACCGGAACTCCGTATTTCGCCGGACGCAAACCTTCCAAAGCCTTTTTCCGGTTGGACGAAAGCGGCAGAACCGGGCGCGGACCGGATGTCACCCGATGGATCTCCGAGGATCGGGAGGACCGGGCTTGATGCTCTATTTCGACACCAGTTACCTGGTGCGGCTTTACACGAAGGACGCCGGCTGGGAACCGGTGCGGGCCCTCGCCCGGACCGACAGGCTTGCCTGTTGCCTCCACGGCCAGGCCGAAACGGTCGCGGCATTCCATCGCAAATTCAGGGAGGGCGCGGTCAACCAAAAGGAGTTGGGGACATTGCTGACAGAGTTCGCCGGGGATTCGGGTGCCGGCGCGTTCCAATGGCTCCCACTGTCGCCGGCTGTTGTGATCCGCCTCACATCAACCTATGCGAGCCTGCCCCGAACTGTCGTCTTGCGCGCTGCAGACGCCATCCACCTAGCCTGCGCAACCGAGGGGGGGTTCACAAGGGTCTTTTCCAACGACTCGCGCCTGTTGGCGGCAGCCTCTCATTTCGGACTGAAGGGGGAGAACATCATTTAGCGCCTTGGGATTCCCCATCGTCCGGCCTGGTTCCCCCCGGGACTCAGGCAGACGAGTCGGTAAAACTTCTGTGACTGACCCTCAAGGATCGGATCGGAGAATGAGTTGATCGATCCGTTGCCGGGCAGGATTGTCGTCAAATCCGTCCAGTTGCCGGCGGCGAGGTCGGACCGCCACTGAATCTGGTACAGGGCCCCGGATTTCGAACTCCAGGCGAGGTCGACCTGTGTTGAAAGCTTAACCGTGAGTTGGGGGCATGCAGCGGACGGCGTCAGCACGAAGGCTCGCGAAAACCCATTGGTCAGACCCACCCCGACGATTTTGCCCGAGCTGCCAATCCCATAAGCCAGGGTCAGCACCCAACCGGAATCCGGGGGAATCAGGGTGTTGAGGTCGATGGGCAGGGCTCCCGGTCGGAAGAGCGTGGCAATCGGATTGGATCCGTCCAAACCCGAGGAATAGCCGACAATGACCCCGGACCCATTGATGGCCACTGCCTCGGCCCGCGCCTTGCCAGTCAGGGTGCCCAGATCCTCGGCGCCCTCGTCCGCCCAGAGGGCTGCGTGGGTTTCGGTGTCACCGGGCATCTGGGCCCATCCGACGATCTGCCCGGAATTGTTGATGGCGTCCGCCTGGCTGCCGGTGCCGCCGAGAGTGCCCAGATCCAGGCCGTGCTCACCGCCCGATGGAAACCGGAACCCGTGGGTCGCTGAATCATCCCGTATCGAACCGTAACCGCAAATGTCACCGGAATCGTTGATCCCGGTCGCCACACTATAATACCCGCCCAATCCCACGAGCGCCTGGATCACCAGACCATCCCAGCGGACGGCGTTGCCGGAAAAGCCGGTGCAGGTCGGGGCACCGCAACCAGTGCCGCGATTGCTCCATCCGACGATGGTTCCCGCCGCGTTGATGGCCTGTCCGTAGCAATCGCCTCCACCGGGAAGCCACGGCAGCGGAGTCAGGGTGGTCCCATCGTCGTGGACAAACCCTTCGGCGAACCCCCCCGACTGGGTGGCGCCCGCCCCGGTGATGGTCCCGGCGGTGTTGATGGCCCTGGCGAACGAAAAGAACGACGGTGAATTGATCGATCCCAGGTCTTCCATCGTCCCGCCGGGTCTCAACCGGAAGGCGTGCGAGGGTCCACTCTCCGTGTCGGACGATCCGACGATGACGTCCGTGGAGTTGATGGCGAAGGCCGAGCTGGCCCCCAAACCCCCGCTCCGAAGGGTGCCCAGGCCGGTGACAGTGTATTGCTGCGCCGGGCAGGCGACGCGGCCGGCGATGAGCGCGGCGAGAAGGGTCAGTTTCGTGGTGTTTATGGGTTTCCTTGTGATCAGTGGTGGTGCGGTCCGACCGGCCTCCGGTGCGACATCCACCCGGGAACCGCGCTGCGCCGAGGGCAGCCGAAACGGACCCCTCAGGATGTCACGTCGTACTCCGGAGGTGGATAGCACGATGCAGGAGGACGAGACAGTGGATACTCCGAGACGGTCCGCTGCGGGGCGGGCGCGGGTCGGGGGAGATTGATGATTTTGGATGGGAGATTGAGGATTGATGATTGGGGGAGGGATGGGCGGTCGGACGACGCGGTCGGCGAATTTCCCAAATTGGCAATCAACAATGCTCAATCGCGAATCATCAATCTCCCCCTCCGATGCGGGCCGGGACATTGATGATTTCGGATTGGAGATTGAGGATTGATGATTGGGGACGCGTCAGGGCGGCAGATCCGGACGTTTCTTCGTTTTCTTGACGGTTGCGGTGAGCATCCGCAAAAGCTGGTCTGCTTCATCGATCAGGGGTGCCATTTTGTGGGCCGACTGAAGCTGGATCTTCACCGTGAACCGAAGCCAGCCGAGGGTTTCACGCATCTCCTTGGTTGCCGTGCTCATCTTGTGGGCGAAGTCCGCGAGGCTCTCGGCGGAGCAACCCTCGTCGTAGTTCGGTGCCGAAGCGGTCCCGCAACGCACCAATTGTCCGGCCACATGCCGGCCAACACGCGTGTCCGGCAGGGCATCGACAACGATCGCCACACGGGCCGCAAAGTCCCAGAGTCGTTCAGAGAAAATCTGCGGAGTCATTTCACCCGTAAGGGATGGCACAGGCCGGCGAGATCCCCAAATTGGCAATCAACAATCCCCAATCGCCAATCATCAATTCTGGCCCCCCTCGGACGCGGGTCGGGGGAGATTGATGATTTTGGATTGGAGATTGAGGATTGATGATTGGGGTAAGAACGCGCATTGGCCGCCGCTCCCGACATCCCCTTTTCAAGTCACGCCGGGAGCGCGCCACGCGGATTCAGAAAAACCTGAAGAAACCACTTGTGAAACATTTCACGATCCCGCACCGTCACGCCTTCTTTCGGAAGCGCAACTAGGTTGCAAGGTGGGGGACCGTCCCCATTTGACGTGCTCGATCCTGTAAAATCATGCGTGGGTGGAACTTGATTTTGAAGCTGGTGTTGGCGGCGTGCCTGCAGTTGGGCGCTCTGGCCGCGGAACCGGCTGCCGCCCTGGCCAACGCTGCGGCGCACGTCGCCACGGCGGCGGGCCACGAAGGGGTCGAAGCCGCGTCCGAAGGCCTCCCGACAGCCTCCCCGATTCTCTTTCATGTGGGTCCGCTCCCGGTGACCAATGCCATGGTCGTCACCTGGGTGGTGGCGCTGTTGCTGGTCATCGCGATCCGCACCGCGACCCGGAAGATGCAGGCGGTGCCGTCCGGCGCTCAGAATTTCTGGGAGTGGCTGGTCGAGAGCCTTTATAATTTTCTGGAGGGAATCATCGGGACGGAATTGGTGAAGAAGACGTTCTGGTTTTTCTCGACCCTGTTCATCCTGATCCTGTGCACGAATTGGTTCGGGATTCTGCCGGGCGTGGGCACGGTGGGAATGGGGGTCCAGACCGAGCATGGCTTCCATGTCACCTCGCCGTTTCTCCGGGGGGCGAACGCGGATTTCAACATGACGTTCGCCATGGCCATGGTGTTCTTTGTGCTCTGGGTGGTTTGGGCCTTTCAAGCCAACGGTTTCGGCGGGGTGATCAAGCACATCTTCGCGCCCAAGGGCGAGACGAGCGGTGCGTTGAAGGTCCTGATGTTCGTGGTGTTCGCCCTGGTGGGCCTGCTGGAGATCGTCTCCATCATGTTCCGCCCGGTGTCCCTCAGCTTCCGCCTCTACGGCAATGCGTTTGCCGGTGAAAACATCATCGAGGCGATGACTCATATCGGCGGCGCGTACTTCGGTTGGCTGACGGCACTCCCGTTCTACTTCATGGAACTTCTGGTCGGTGTGGTCCAGGCACTGGTGTTCATGCTGCTCACGGCGGTGTTCACCCTGTTGATCTGCTCCCACGACGAGGAGGAGCATGGCCACGGACGTGGCCACGGGCCGCAAACGGACGCGGCGAAACACTAGGATTTGGTTGCGATTTCGACCGTCAGACGGTGGCAAGTCCGCCGGGACGGTTGGTAACACAAAAGCTAAGAAATATGATGCTCGCAGACATGACAGGTAATGTCCATATCGCCGCCGCTTGCGTGGGCGCTGCGATTGGCGTGGGTTTGATTGGTAAGGGTGCCTCGGAAGCGGTCGGCCGGAATCCCGGTGCCGCCACCAAGATCCTTGTGCAGGCGATCCTGAGCACGGCCTTCGCAGAAGGCATTGTGTTCTTCTCGATCTACCTGACGAAGTGATGATCTTGAAGGTGCGGGACGGCAACGTCCCGCACCCGTGATTTTTGTCCGGTCCGTTCCTTAGTGCCTCATGAACAGCCTGCTTTTCCTCGCCGCAGCCAGCACAAACCCGTTTGTGCAGGTCCAGGAAACCTTCGGCGCCAACATCCCGGCGCTCGTGGCCAATGCCATCAGCTTCCTGGTTGTCGCGGTCGTCATCAAGGTCTGGGCGATCGGCCCGATCCAGAAGATGCTGGAGGAGCGTCGTGAGAAGATCTCGCAGGGCCTGGCCGCCGCCGACAAGGCGAAGGCCGAGCTCGCCAATGCCCAGGCCAAGTCCCAGGAACTCCTGGTGCAGGCCGGGCTCCAGGCCAACAAGATCATCGAGGAGGCCCGCGTGGCCGCCGCCCGTGTGACCGAGGCCGAGATCCAGAAATCCGTGGCCGCCGCCCGGGACATCATCGAGAAGGCCCGGCTCTCCAGCGAGGCCGAATTGGCCCGCATGAAGGTCGAGTTGCGCCGCGAAGTGGGACGCCTCGTGGTCGCCACCTCCGCCCGCGTGACCGGCAAGATCCTGACGCTCGACGACCAGCAGCGGTTGGCCGAGGAAACCAACCGCCAACTCGCGGCCTGAGCCGGTCCGGCCCGAGCCTCTCTCATACCGCGCGACCTGAATGAAGATCACCCGCCAAGCCCGGACTGACGCGAAGGCCCTGTTTCGGGCGTGCCGGAACCAGGGGATTCTGGAAGAAAGCCGTGTCCGGGATGTCGTCAACCGGGTGCTGGCCGGGAAACCCCGCGGTTACATGGCGGTGCTCCAGCATTTCCAACGGTTGGTGAAACTCGACCTTGCCCGACGCACCGCGGTGGTCGAAAGCGCCACCGTCCTTTCCCAGCCGTTCCAAGCCCAGGTGAGCGCCAACCTCGGCGCCCGGCACGGTGCCGGGCTCCAGATCAGTTTCCGGGTCGCCCCGGAAGTGATCGGCGGCCTGCGCGTCCGCGTGGGCAGCCACATCTACGAGGGCACGGTCGCCGGCCGGTTGGCCGCGTTGGCCGAACAGTTCTAAGCCGCCCGATCCCCGCACCCGACTTTTATACCTGACCGTTTTCCCCGCATATGAGTTCCCTACTCCAGGAAATTGAAGCCCAGATCGCCGGCGCCAAGACCGCGGTCCAGAAGCAGAATGTCGGCCTCGTCCGCGAAATCTCCGACGGCGTCGCCAAGGTCGAGGGCCTGACGGACTGCATGGCGAATGAGATGCTCGACTTCGGCAACGGGGTCATCGGCCTCGCCCTCAATCTGGAGGAGACCGAGGTCGGCGCCATCATCCTGGGCGATTACCTCAACATCAAGGAGGGCGCCGAGGTCAAGACGACCGGCAAGCTGCTTTCCGTCCCCGTGGGCAAGGGCCTGCTCGGCCGCGTGGTCGACACCCTGGGCCGTCCGGTCGATGGCAAGGGCCCGATCGTTTCCGACGTGTCCTATCCGGTCGAAAAGATCGCGCCGGGCATCGTGAAACGGAAGTCGGTGAACCAGCCGCTCCAGACCGGCATCATGGCGATCGACGCGATGATCCCGATCGGCCGCGGCCAGCGTGAGCTGATCATCGGGGACCGTTCGACGGGCAAGACCACGATCGGCGTGGACACGATGATCAACCAGGCGCGCATCAACAAGACGGGGCGCGCGTCGGGCGACAAGACTTTCCGGCCGGTTTATAACATCTACGTCGCGATCGGGCAGAAGCAGTCGAACATCGCGCGGGTGATCGCCGAGTTGGAGAAGGCGGGGGCCATGGACGACACGATCGTCGTGGCGGCGGCGGCGGACGCACCGGCGGCGGCCCAGTACCTGGCCCCATTCTCGGGGGCGGCGATCGGCGAATGGTTCATGGACAACGGCATGGATGCGTTGATCATCTATGACGATCTTTCCAAGCAGGCGGTGGCCTACCGGCAGGTTTCGCTGGTGCTGAAGCGTCCGTCAGGCCGTGAGGCGTACCCGGGCGACGTGTTTTACCTGCACAGCCGCCTGTTGGAGCGGAGCGCCCGCGTGAGCGAGGCCAACGGCAACGGTTCGTTGACCGCGTTGCCCATCATCGAGACGCAGGCGGGCGACGTTTCCGCCTATATCCCGACGAATGTCATCTCGATCACGGACGGCCAGATCTATCTGGAAACCGACCTGTTCTATCAGGGCATCCGTCCGGCCATCTCGGTCGGTCTGTCCGTGTCCCGCGTCGGATCCTCGGCCCAGATCAAGGCGATGAAGCAGGTCGCCGGCAAGATCAAGCTGGAGTTGGCGCAATACCGCGAACTGGCGGCCTTCGCGCAGTTCGGGTCGGACTTGGATGCCAAGACGCAGGCGACCCTCGAGCGCGGCAAGCGCATCGTGGAGTTGTTCAAGCAGGTCCAATACAACCCGATCCCGGTCGAGGTCCAGAGCGTGGTGTTGTGGTCGATGCAGAACAACTTCCTCGACGATGTGCCGGTCGAGAAGGTGAAAGATTTCCAGAAGCAATTGACGGAGTTCCTGACCACGCGGAAGGGCGCGGTGATGGAGAAGCTTCGCAATGAAAAGGCGGTGTCCGATCCGCTCGCGGTCGAACTCAAGGCCGCGTTGACCGAATTCAAGTCGACCTTCCGCTGAACCGAGCCCCGGTCCGCCGGAGCGGACCGAACCCACCATGCCCAGCACGCGCGACATCCGACGCCGGATCAAGTCGATCAAGAACACGGCGCAGATCACCAAGGCCATGCAGATGGTGGCCTCGGCGAAGATGCGCAAGGCGCAGTTGGCCGCCCTGGCGGGCCGGCCTTATGCGGCGTTGATGAACCAGGTGTTGGCGGCGGCGTCCGCGGGCGCGGGGGATTTCCGCCATCCGTTGCTCGAGGCGCGCGAGGTGCGGCGCCGGGCGGTGGTGGTGGTGAGCACCGACAAGGGGTTGTGCGGGGCGCTCAACACCAACCTGCTGCGCGAGGCGGTGCGCTTCGACAAGGACACGACACAGTTTGTGTGTGCGGGCCGCAAGGGCGGGCAATGGGCGGGCCGGATGAAGCGGCAGTTGGTGGCCGAGTTTTCCTATAAGGATCCGGCGTTGTTCGCCGACGCCCGGGCGATCTCCAAGTTTGTGCAGGACCTGTTCCTGGAGGGCAAGGTGGACCGGGTGGACGTGGTGTTCACCAATTATATCAACACCCTCACCCAGAAGCCGGAGGTCCGGCAATTGCTGCCGATCGTCCGCCTGGAGGCCCTGGTGGCCGGCTTGGAGGGGACGGGCCGCGGTGAGGCGGCGGCTGAGGCGGCGGGCGGGCGGGAATATCTGTTTGAGCCGGCGGCGGACACGGTGTTGGGGAACCTGTTGCCGCATTACCTGAATTACCAGATGTTCCAATTCCTGCAGGAGGCGCGGGCCTCGGAACATTCGGCGCGGATGGTCGCGATGAAGAATGCGACCGACAACGC
>JANYCC010000464.1 GCA_025360495.1 Verrucomicrobiota bacterium
GGTTTGTGTGGCACGGGGATTGATGCAGGGCGGACGGACTATGAATCAGAAAGCGTGGGTCAGGCCGATGAACACGTAGGCTGGGATCAGGTGTCAGGTGGCGGTGACTGTTTATATAATGCGTTGGGCTGTCAAACGGAAATATCCGGGTGCGGGGGCAGATCTTGGCACTGCCCTCTGGATGCCATCAGGGCGGCTCGGGCGGAGCCTCGCCCTACCGAGTCGAAGTGCCCACCGACCCGGTCTGTTTTGGTAGGGCGAGGTTCCACCCGCCGAAGTCATGAGGCGGATCCCACCAGGTCCGTCCGGGGTCCGCCTCGCACCTCGGCGGCTACCATTGTAATTCACCGTGATATAATCCAGATTCACATCCGCTGGATCTCATCTCATTCATGAAAGGGCATCCTTTGGTCCAAGGGCTTCGCGCTGCATGCGTGGGAATCTGCCTGTCCGTCCTCGCCATGGCCGCCGGGGCGACGGATCCGGGGACAGTGTACCTTGTGCTCGGTTCGGACACCGCCGTCTGGAACTGGCCGGGCGGGGTGAACGTCTATGTCCATACCAACCACTTCAACGGCGAATTGTACACCGATCCGAAGGGGCGCGCCCATCAGGCGATGGATCCCTCCTTCCGCGCCCAGTTCACCGATTCCTTCGGCTCACCGTTGAAGCTCACCTGGTGGATGCTCGTGGGCAGCGTCTACGGGCATTCCGACAACCATGACGTGCCGGTCCCGAACCTGATGCCGCTGCACCTGATGCGGCAATACCACGGCGATTCGATCCGCGCGCTCGGGGATGAACTGACCCTTCATTATCACACCTTTCTCTGGAGCGATTACAATGGTGACGGCACCTCCTTTTGGAACGAGGCCCGGACGTTCCATGAATGCCGTTCCGATTTCGACCTCGCCATCGCGCAGTCGCTGATCGAGGAGGAGGTGTTCACGGTCACCTTCCGCAGCGGATGGCACTTCATGGACAACGAGTGGCAGAACTACTCGGCCAAATTATGGCCTTATAACATGGACAACGATTCCCCCAACCGGTCGGCGCCCGTGGTGGAACCGCTTTTCAATTCCTTGGATTGGTCCCAGGCCCCGCTGGATTTCGTCCCGTTCCACCCGGCGACCACGAATTACCAGGTGGCCGGCGACAGTCCGGCTTGGAACGTGCGCTCGGTGAAGATGCCCAACGTGACCCAGTCCGTGGTCGATGCCATCTTCGCCGCCGCCGCGAAGGGCACCAACCAGGTCGTCTCCTTCTGGGCCCACCTGCCCGAGGCCAATTTCCTCGACCAGATCGCCCGCATGGATCTCCTGGCCCATGTGGCGGCCACCAACCAACCCGCCGTCAAATTCCGCTATTGCACGGCAGTGGAAGCGATGCAGCGATGGCGCGGGATCGACGACGTCACCCCCCCGCAACTCGAGGTCACCGAGTCCGATGACAATGGGATCGTCACCCTCCATCTCCGGACCGATGAGCCTCTCTTCCAACCGGAACCGTTCGTGGCGACGAAAGACATTTTCGAGAGATGCCGCATCGTGACATGCGTGCCCGAGGGTCCCAATGCTTGGTCGGCCACCGTTCCCCTCTTGCGGGGCAGCCTCGCCAAGATCGGCATCGCGGTGACGGATCGCGCCGGAAACCTGACCACGCGGTTGATCCGATACGTCCCCGATGACCGGTTCGTCGACAACCTGGACGCCGGATACTCGGAAACCGCAGGCGCCTGGACGAACTCGGCCACGGCGGCATGGGGGATCGATTCCCGGATCGTGCGCCTGCCGCCCGGCGAATCCGCTGCCGCCCAGTGGATCCTGCCGGTGACCATCCCGGGAATCCACGCCGTCTCGATCCAAGTCCCGAAGCTGACCAATCCCGCGCCGGTCCTGACTTATAAGATCACTTCCGGAGACGTGGAATTGGCGAAGGTCCGGTTCACCTCGCCGCTTCCCACCAACGATTGGATCCCGCTGGCAAGCGTCGCGCTCGATCCGGCCGTCACCAATGTCCTCACCCTGACGGCCGAGGGCGATCCGGTGTTGGAGACGCTGGCGGCCGCCGATGTCGTCCGGGTGTCACCCCTGCTCCGTCGCGGCGATTTCATACGGGGGATCCGCGTGATGCCGGGCGAGACGACGGCGAACCTTCTCTGGACGACCGCGTCCCCGGCCTCCACGCGGGTCGAGTGGGGCGAGGACATCCGTTATGGCCGGGGCACCGTGACCAACTCCCAAGACCTTACGAACCATGTCGTGACGCTGACCGGACTGAGTTCCGGGACGGTCTATCCATTCCAGATCATATGCCGGGCGGACGGCCTGGATCATACCGCGCAAGGGGAGCTCATCCCGGCCCCCGATCCGGCCCATTTGCTCGGGTTCATCCGGTCGGGAAGCACGGTGTCATTATATTGGAACGGCGAAGGATTCACCCTCCAACGGAGCCGGACCTTGGACCCCGTGGACTCCGCGTGGGAAGACATGACGGAATCTCCGACCACCAGTCCCTGGGCCGTGACCGGATCGGAAACAGCCTGTTTCCGGCTCCGACAATGACCGCGGGGGGGTGTTTCATCGCTGTGCATGGGGGAAACACCCCATTTCAACCGGTGATCTCCCGGTCTAAGGTACGAGCATGTCTACTGAAACTCTGTTGATCATCCTCGTGGCGTTCCTCCTGCTCGGCGGCGGCGGTTTTTTCTATTCCCGGCGCCGTTGATCGGATACGTCGTGGGCGAAACGCCTACTTCTTCTCACCCTCGGAAATACGCTCGAGATCCTTCTCCCGTTTTTTCTCGCGGGCTTCCTCACCGGCCTTCAGGACTTTGATCTTGTCCCGAACCCACTCCTCGGCACCGGCGTCGCGGGCCTGTTCATAGGTCTTGCGCGCCTCTTCCAGATCACCCAGGAGTTCCTGTGCGCGGGCCCGATCGGTCAGGAGCGCTGCGTCGGATGCGGAGGCACCGAGCCGGGGACCGATCTCGGCCAGGGCCTCTTGGAGGTCGGCTTTCGCGGCGTCCTTCTCCTCCAACCCCAGGTGGACCCGCGCACGCCGGATCAGCCATGAACCGCGGATTCGCGAGGTCCTCAACTCCTCCTCGATGCGCGGCAGGGCCAGGGCGTATTTTCCATCGTCGAGCAACGCGTCGGTCAGTTCCGTCTCCAGGATGCCGGCCCCTGTCTCCGCAATCCCGTCCTGCAGCCCGGTGATGCGTTCCTTCGGCAGTTTCAACCGCCGCTGCAGGTCGCTGCGCAGGAGGTACCACTCGACATTCCCGGGGCGGGTGCGGATCGCTGTCTCGCAATCCTCCAAGGCCTTCTTGAATTCACTGCGGGCGGCGAGGAATTCCGCACGGACGATCCGGAGCGAGGCAATCTCGTCCGACTGTTCGGTGGGGATTTTCAACGCCTGGCTGACGACCTCCACCGCCTCGTTGGTCTTGCCGAGGGCATGATAGGCGCGCCCGAGTTCCCGCTGGGCCAGAAACAGCCCCGGCTCAAGCTGCACCGCCCACTCCAGGTCGTGGGCCGCTTCGCTGTTCTTGCCCAAGACCCGGTATTCGATGGCCCGTTGAAGCAGCAGATCGGCGGTCTCCCCGCGGGCCAACTGCAGGGTTAACTCCTCGATCACATGCTCGGGCCCGTCGTGGGCGCCGACCCGGACCGCCAGCAGCAGAACCACGGCACAACGGACACCCGCACACCGGAAGAACCTATGGGTGAATGGCATGGCGTCAGTCCTCCGCACTGAGGGATGGGTCCAACAGGAAATCCGTCCCGTCCGGTGAAGCCGAATGGCCTTCGATGGCGAGAACGTTGGTCCCGTCCTGCAGTGAGGCTTGCAGATTCGACAAGACCACATAGACGGCGCCGTGATCTTCGCGCGCCTTCACGCCCTGGGCGTTCCGTCCGCTGCTGCGGGTCACGCCGACCCGGGCGACCTCGCGCCCGTTCAGATAGGCCACGAATCCGTCCTGGTAATCGATCACCAGGCCCAGTTCATTGATGCGGTCGGCCTGCTCAACGGTGAATTCCTTGCGCAGGTACAGCACCGTGAATCGGCGGCGCCATTCCGAAAGATTCGTGCGGAAGGTGCCCTCGCCATAGCCGAATCCCGCCGCGCCTTCCTTCCAGCCCTGGGCGTTGAAACCGGGCAGGGTCCAGTCGGTCCCGCGCGGATGGCTGCCGGCGAGGTAGGCCCACGAAGCGTTGCGCGGGATGACCATGCGGTGATCCACCGGCCCGGCGTCCTTCACCTTCACCTCGGTGGCCGGCTTCTTGTACTCCGGCGGCTGCCACGGCAACGCGCGCCGGGTCACCATGACGCGTCCCTGTTTGACGATGCTGAATACGTCACGCTGGCTGCCGTTGCGGCTGATCATGCGACCCGTGAGTGTGTCGCCATTGACGTCGATCAGCACGGATCCGTTCTCGACCAGCGTCCGGCGCATGACCGGCAGGGTGCCATTGCGGCCGAGGCTCTGGCCCGAGTTCCCGGTGACGACCTGGACGGTGCCCTCGTGGGCATGGATCCCCGCGCTCTTGCGGTACGCGCCGTCCCCCGTCGGGTCGCCGTCGCCGTCATCGAGAATCACATTCTCCGAGACCGTCGGGGTCGCATAGGCGCCGTCCATCAGCATCGACCGTTCAAAGACATGCGAGTGTCCGGTCAACACGAGGTCCACACCGCCCGCCTCGATGATGGGCATTATATAACGTCGAACCTCGGTGAGATCCGCCTCCTTGTCGCTGTCATGGCTCCCCTTCGTGTAGGCCGGATGATGCCAGAAGGCGATCTGCCAGTCCGCCCGCGCCTTGTCGAGGTCGGCCCGCAGCCACTTGCCCATCGCCGCCGTCGGTTTCCGGTCGAGATCATGCGAATCCAGGCAGATGAAATGGATGTTCCCATAATTGAAGGAATAATAAGCCTCGGTGCCGGACGCCACGCCGCCCACCTCGCCGCGGGTCGGGACCATGTACGCATCATAATAGGGGCCGACACCGGTCGTTCCCTTCGAGGTTTGACCCTCATGATTGCCCATCGTCGGCCAGCACACCTTGTTGCGGAGCGTGGAATCGTAGCTCTCGAAAAAATGGGTCTGGAACTCCGTGTCCCGCCCGGTCGAGTACGCCATGTCACCCGCATGCAGCAGGAAATCGATCGCCTGCCCCTCCCGCTTGGTCGTGTCGAGCATTGCCTGGTGGACCGCCGCCTGCGGTTCACGCCCCGTGCCGCCGTCGCCCAGGACCCAGAAACGGTAGGGTCGCACCGTGCCCACGGGCGGATGCGTGATGAATTGGTAGGAAGCGTCCGCCGGCGTCAGGCGGTTCGTCCCGTCATAGATGGCGTAGTAATGGCGGGTGTCCGGCTTGAGATCGCCCAGGTGAACCTCGTACTGGAACGTGCCGACCGGGGCCGAATGGAGCCGGGGCAGTTTCAGGTTCTCCGGCGTCCGCAACACCTGCCACCGGGGCAGGATCGGCTGGCCGTTGGTCCCCAGCGCCGCCCGGATCACGATGGCGTCCGGGGCCGCGGTGTGGTCCAGGTTGCCCAAATCGGTGCCGTAACGCACCACCGGGTTGATCGGGCCTTCCGTGCGCCACGCCACGTGGATGAAGGTGGGACCGGAAAACTGGACGTACGGGGCGCGCGCGAACGGCTTGGGCGGATTGGTGGCACAGGCCACCGTCGCGAACAGGCAGACGGCGGCGGCAACCGCGCTCAGGCGGGTGATGCTCAAATCGGGCATTTCAACAGGATTCTGCGCACCGATCGGAATGTCAATGCAGGCTCACGGTCCCTGTCGCGCCCCTCCGCCGTGGGCCTCATCCCGCGATCCATCCTGGGTGCTTCACCCCATGGCGCGATTCCCAATCTCGAGCAACATCGGGCCAGTGAACAAATCAAACCTCCACCGTGGGCGCCAATGGATCACGCTGCCGCCGTCACTGGACTGGAACCGCGCAGCCCATCCCAGTGGCCGGCCGTCGCCGGAGGAAATAGCCTCTGCAGCCCACCAGATCTACCTGTCGGAAGGCTCCCCACAAGGCCAGGACCGACGGCATTGGCATGAGGCCGAAGCCCAACTGACGGCCGATCTGTTGGCCTGAATCCCTCCTGAGCGGCTCGGGCGAACCGGGCGCCTGTGGGCTTCGTGGGTGGGCGGGTCATGGGAGAAGCGGGGCGGGTAGGAAAACCCGCCTTCCCAGGACGGTCGCGACAGCTCCGGGGGGGCGGGTTTTCC
>JANYCC010000465.1 GCA_025360495.1 Verrucomicrobiota bacterium
GTGGGGGTGTTGCCACGGGGCCGTTCCGGGGAATGCGCTATTTCGGCAGCTCGCAAGGGAGCGTTTATAACGCCAAGCTCCTTGGAACTTATGAGTTGGAATTGCACGGGATCGTCGGCTCGCTCCAAGGCTTGGGCTTTACACACTGCGTGGACATCGGTGGGGGAGAAGGTTTTTATGCGGTGGGTCTCGCCCGATTGTTGGAGACTAAGGTGACTTGTTTTGAGATCGAGGAATCGGGGCGGCGATTGATTGCCAATCTGGCCCAGGCAAATGGTCTCCGGGGTGATATTGAAATCCTTGGAGAGTGCACCCCCACGGAATTGAACCGGGTTTTGGACGGGGCTCCGCCAGGCCCCGTCCTCGTGGTGTGTGATGTGGAGGGATATGAGCGCATCCTGCTGGATCCGGCCCGGGTGCCGGCCTTGGAGGGGTGCCACCTACTCGTGGAGGTTCACGACTGTTTTGAAGCCGGTATCGGCCGGACGCTGGGAGCGCGATTCGCCGGGTCTCACACTCTGGAACGGACCGACGCCAGGGCGCGGTGCACGGGCGATTTTACGGAGAATTGGTGGTCGTCGATGATTCCCGGACGTTTATGCCTGCGGCTGATGGCGGAAGGCCGCCCATCGGGGATGTACTGGCTTTGGATGGTGCCCCGGGGGAAAAGGCCGCGGCGTGAAGCTGGCTTGAGTCCATCTTTGTGAGGGACGATCCCGCCGAACTGCCGGGCCCGTGAGGATCGCGACGTCGGGACTGGCGATTCAGATCCGGGTTGGGGATTCCGGTTCCGGAGTGTGTCGTGGTCCGGCACCGGACCGCAGGATGGGCGGCGAAAAAGACTTTGGTGCGAAAACACCCATGAAATAGGGGGTGTCATGCTGCATCGAGCGCTTGGCAGGGTGATTGCAGTGGGGGTGGTGCCTCCTGCGTGGATTCCTTTCCGACCGAAAGGAGCACGTGGTGAGGGCACAAAGAAATGAAAACCTCACACACAACAATCCTATCCGCCGCCTGCGCGCTGCTCCTGGGCACGCCGGCGTTCGGCCAGCAGTATCACTCCAACGACGTCACGCCTGCGGATGCCGCATCGGGCAAACTGACGGCTGCCATCACCGGCAGACAGGTCGGAGGTTCGCAACCCGCCGGCTCCTATTATCCCCATGCGGCGCTGCTTTCGGGCAATGCCGTGACGGCGATCGACCTGAACCCGGCGACCGCCTGGGAATCGATGGCCACCTGTGCGGATGACACCCAGCAGGGCGGTTGGGCCTATCTGGCCACCGGTCAGCACGCGGTGGTCTGGTCGGGTTCGGCGGCGTCTTATGTGGATCTGAATCCCAGCGGCTACAACTTCTCCTACTGCCTCGGTGTGCACAACGGGGAGCAGGTCGGCTATGCCCAGCAACAGAGCTACTTCATCTCCGCATCCCATGCCTATTCCTGGCATGGCTCGGCGGCCGGGGTGGATCTGCATCCGGTGACTCTCCATGCCTTTTCTCGCGCGGTCGCGTGCAACGACGGGGGCGAGGTCGGTTACGTCTCCAATGTCGCTTATCCGGAAGGCGATTATTCCTACGGGTATTATCACACCACCAGCCATGCGATGAGCTGGTCCGGGACGGCGGCGAGCGCGGTGGACCTGCATCCGGCGGGCTTTGATGCCTCCGAGGCGACCTGCATCTCCGGCACGCAGCAGGGTGGCTGGGGTTACCTCATCCTCGGCACCTCGCGACTGCATGCGCTGCTCTGGTCGGGCACGGCGGACTCCGTGGTGGATCTCCATCCCGCGGCTTATACGGAGTCGAGGATCAACGCGATGAATGCGTCGCAGCAGGTCGGCGAGGGTTGGACCGGGACGCCCGGCGTGGTCGGTTCGGTGCGTCACGCACTCGCCTGGTCGGGCACGGCGGACACGGTCGTCGATCTGAACCCATATCTCCCCGTCGGCTACACCCATGGCGTGGCGACCGGCATCGATGCCGATGGCAACGTCGTTGGCTATGCCTATAATACCTTCCAAGCCGGTGTCACGATCCCGCAGGGTGCGGTGGCCGTGATTTTCGCCCCGGGCACGGCGCCGGCCACGCAGATCGCGTCGGTCACGCTGGATTCCTCCAATGTCGAACCCGGCACGACGGTTCAGGCCACTGTATCGCTCGGCGGCCCGGCCCCGGCGGGCGGTGTGAACATCACGTTTCTGAGCACCAACCCGCTGCTCGTCGCCACGCCCGCCTCGCTCTCGATTGCTGAAGGCGACACCAGCGCGGCCTTCACCTTGCCGACCGCTGGGCTTTCATTGCCGATCCCCACAACCCTGAAGCTTTATGCCACGGACGGCGCCGTCAGCAGGTTCACCGCCCTGACGCTCACTCCGGTCGTGAAGCTTGCCAGCGTCGCCGGCAACCCGGTCGAAGGCGGCTTCGCCACCTACGGCACGGTGGCCCTCGCCATCCCCGCGCAGGCCGGCGGCGCGATCGTGACTCTCACGAGCGGCAACCCGGCGCTCCTCGCGGTCCCGGCGACCGTGACGATCCCGCAGGCCTACCAGACGCTCAACTTCTCGATCAACACCGCGCCGGTTTCCGTCCTCACCAGCGTGCCTATCACGGCCACTTTCAATGGCACGACGGTGACCGGCAGTGTGTCGCTCAATCCCGCACCCGTCGTCGCCTTGGCGACCTTGGGCATCCCTGATGTCGTGGGTGGGCAACCCGCCTTCGGCACGGTGACGTTGAACAACTTCGTCCGGGATCCCGCCGGTGCGGTGATCGCCCTGGCCAGCGGCGATACGAGCACCCTGCAGGTGCCCGCCACGGTGACCGTGCCCCAGGGGGCCTATTCCGCCACGTTCGTTGCGACCACCTCGGTGGTGCCGGGGTTGAAGGGCGTCTCGGTGAAGGCGACTTATAACGGTGGCAATCTCAGCACGACGGCGATGGTGAACCCGATCCCCACCGTGACGATCGTGTCGGCGGACTGGGACCCGACGACGTTGCTCTTCAAGATCAAGGCCAACACGAGCTATCCGAACAGCGTCATGACCTTTGGGACGGTTGCTGCCAATGGGCCCATCGGCACCATGCAACTGGAGTTGGGCGTTTGGAACGCCTCCATCCTTATGGCAACGGCGCCGAGCGTGGCGACCGTGTGGAATTCCAACGGGGGCCAGGCCTCCTTCCCCGTCACGATCAAGGGTCTCGCCAGCGGTGGTGGCGGCGGTGGTGGTGGTGGCGGCGGCGGCGGCGGATCCACGGCCACCAGCTATAAGCTCACGATCAGCAAGACCGGCAAGGGCACGGTGACGACGAATCCGATCGGCACGAGCTTTGCCGCGGGCACGGTGGTGACGCTGACGGCAACGCCGGACGCGGGATCACCTTGGATCGGTTGGTCGGGCAGCGTGACCAGCACCGCGAAAACCCTCACGGTGACGATGAATTCGAACCTTTCGCTCACCGCGAATTTCAAGTGACCGGGGTCGATTGATCCGGTCTCAACCACCAAGGGCATGGGCTTCGGCTCATGCCCTTTTCATTTGCAGCGGCCCGGATTCCCGCTTCTCCCAAGACCCCGTTCACGAGAGGTTGCACGGCGTGACGTACGCGGCCGCGCTCGCCCACCTGCACTCGCTCCGGCAATTCGGATTCCAGCCGGGGCTCGATGTGCCGCGCCGGCTCGCGGCCCTGGCAGGTGATCCCCAGGCCCGGCTTCGCTTCCTCCACGTCGCGGGCACCAATGGCAAGGGCTCCGTGTGCGCCCTGCTGGAATCGGTGCATCGCGCCGCGGGCCGACGGACCGGTCTTTATACCTCTCCCCATCTCGTTCGGTTTGGCGAGCGGATCCAGGTGGATCGGAAACCGATTCCTGACGCGGACCTCGCCCGGCTCACCGGTTGGTTGCAGGAGCGCGTGCTGGCTGCGGAACCGGCGTTGCAACCGACGTTCTTCGAATTCACCACCGTCCTGGCACTCTGCTGGTTTGCGGAGCGGCAGGTGGACCTGGTGATTTGGGAAACGGGTTTGGGCGGGCGCTGGGATGCGACGAACATCGTCCTCCCGTTGGCCGCCGTGGTGACGAACATCGGGTGGGATCACCAGCACATCCTGGGGAACAGCCTGACGTCGATCGCGACGGAAAAGGCCGGGATCTTCAAGCCGGGCGTGCCTGCATTCACCGCCGCCCAAGATCCGGAAGCTCTGGCGGTTCTGGAATCGCGGGCCCGCGAACTCAATACCTCGCTGGACGTGATCGGTCCGGAACAGGTCGGGGCATTGGGATATGAGGTGGCCTTGGCGGGGGAACACCAGCGATGGAACGCGGCGTTGGCGGCGGCCGTGGTGCGGTCCTTGCACCCCGTCCTCCCGGTGACCGAACAACAACTCCGACACGGATTGGAAACGGTGGTGTGGCCGGGCCGTCTCCAGTTGATCCGACGCGGCAGCCAGACCCTTCTCCTGGATGGCGCGCATAATCGTGACGGGATCGCGGCGCTCCGGGCCGCGCTCGCAGGACGATACAACGGAGTGCGCCCGGCCGTGGTTTTCGGGATGTTGTCGGACAAGGAATGGCAGGCCATGGCCCGTGAATTGGCACCGGTCGCCGGACGGATTGTCACGGTTCCCGTGTCCAGCGCGCGCACGGTTTCCGCAGAGGACTTGCGAACGGCCTGCCTGGAAGTCGCCGGGACCCGAATGGTGGAGGCGGTGCAATCCGTGGATGCGGCGCTGCGGGCCGTCGCAGGTGAACCGTTTGTGCTGGTGACCGGTTCGCTTTACCTGGTGGGAGAAGTGTTGGAACACCTCGGTGAAGGCGTCGCCGGCCACGCGGAACGCAGCCTCAACGAATGGGGTGGGGGAGTGACGGGTCACCTCTGAGAACGGGGGAGAACCACGGATTACGCGGATGACACGGATAAGCAGCCCATCTCAGTCTCGTCCCGAAGGGTGGCCGATCGGAGGGGCGAGTTACACGAGTCCCCATTCAAAGCGACTGGAAGTGGGACTCTCGGAGCTCGTCCCTCCGAGGGGTTTTATTCCTATACCTTCGGTTCCCAGCCGCGGCGGTATTCGCGCGTCCAGAGCTTGGACATGCTTCGGGTCGCACCCGTCATCCGGCCGGTCTGGGGATCCACATCCACGGTGCGGCCAGTGCGCCAGGAGATGTTCCCCAGATGACATAACAACGTGCTCTTCTGGCCCTCGGCGATCGGGGAGTTCAAGGGCGTGCCGGAACGGATCGCCTCCACGAAATTGGTGAAATGCGGCACATCAGCGGTCCGGCCCTTCACCGCACGGATTTCGCGCCCGTTCAAGTCCAGCACGCGATACGATCCGCTGCCGTCAATCGCGAGGATGCCACCATCGCCATAGAAACTCACGAAACCCTCGGCGTCCCCTTTGCGCGGGGTGCAACTGGCGGCGTCCCATGACAGGCCGCAGTGCCCGAAATCATAGGTGGCCGTCAGGGTGTCCGGCGTTTCCTGGTCGTCCTGGAAATGGTACCGGCCGCCGGTGGCGGTGACGCGGCGCGGATATTCGACGCCCAGGCCCCAGCGGGCGACATCGAGGGCGTGGGGGCCGTTGTTGGCGAGTTCGCCGCCGCCCCAATGCCAGCGCCAATGCCAGTTATAATGGACGAGGTTGTCGACATAAGGGCGTTCGGGGACGGGACCCTGCCAGAGTTCATAATTGAGCCACGCCGGCACGGGCACCGGTTTGCCCTGGCCGATGGTGCCGCGCGCACCGGTGTACCAGCATCGGGCGAAACGCACGGGCCCGATCGCGCCCGCATGGAGTTCGGCGATGGCCTGTCGCACGGTCTCGGTGCTCCGTCGTTGGTTGCCCATCTGCACCAAACGCCGGTGTCTGGCGGCCGCACCGACCATCATCTCGCCCTCATGGGGATTATGGCTGCCGGGCTTTTCGACATAAACATGTTTGCCCGCGGCGCAGGCCAGGATCGTGGCGGGTGCATGCCAGAAGTTCGGCGTGGCGATCGTCACCGCATCGAGATCGCGCTCGGCGAACAGTTGGCGCAGGTCACGATGGACGCGGGGGCGTCGTCCGGATTGGTCCTCGATCTTCTTGGCGGCGGCGTTGGCGCGGCGCTCATCGACGTCGCACACGAAGGCCACCTCGGCGTGGGGGACTTGAAGCAGGGCGGTCACGTGGTCCATGCCGCGGCCCAGCCCGATCACGCCGAGACGGACACGTTCGGAAGGCGGATCGGCGGCGAGCAGGTTGGGGACGGTTGCGACGAGTCCGGCGGCGAACCCGGTGTGGGCGAGGAATTGGCGACGGGACTGGGGCAGGGCGGGTTTCATGGTGGACGAAGGAAGTTCACGCCAAGAATGCAAGGAACGCAAAGGGGGATTGAACCGGATAAGGGGCTGCCACTCACACCCCCGGATAAACCCAGGGGCCGCGATAGGGCCGGCTTAGGAGCTTGCTCGCCTCCGCATCGCCGATGATCTGTTCCTTGTCGCCGTCCCAGGCAATGCTCCGCCCAGTCTTCCAGGAGATCATCCCCAGCAAGGGCAACACCGAGGAACGATGCGCGATTTCGATGTTCGCGACGCCCTTCTTGCCGGTCTCAATGGATTCGATGAAGTCAGCCCAGAGCAGCCTGAGATTATGTCCGTCCGGTTCCTGGAGCTGGGAGTCCTCGTGCCGGGTCGGGGCATTGGAGTCCGCCGGATAAAAGGTCCAGCCGTCCCTCCAGCCGATGTGGAGGGTTCCCTTGGTGCCATAATAATAGGCACCGATCGCGTGTTTCTCGGCGCGGTTTTCACCGAAACGCCGGTGTTCCCAGACGCACGTGAACCTCTCGAAATCATAGACCGCCACCTGATGGTCAGGGGTGTCGGAGGTTTGCTCCTTTTCGTTGAGGATCGCGGGACCGGCGATGGGGCGGCCGGCGGAGGAGAAGACCCGTTTCGGATATTGTTCCCCGCTCCACCACAGGACCTGGTCGAGCCAATGGACGCCCCAGTCGCCGAGTTGGCCATTGCCATAGTCCAGAAAGTGGCGCCAGCCCCCGGGATGTAGTTTCTGGTTGAAGGGACGCAAGGGTGCCGGTCCGCACCAGAGATCCCAATCCATGCCGGCGGGAGGGGCGCTGTTCGCAGAGGGTCGTTCCTTTCCGCCGCCGCCATGGGCGAAGATCCGGACCATGCCGACCTCGCCGACCGCGCCGGACTGGAGGAACGCCATGCCGCTGACGTGATGCGGCCCGATGCGCCGGTGGAGTCCGGCCTGCACCACACGACCACTGGCGCGCGCGGCATGCAGCATGGCGCGGCTCTCGTTCACCGTGTGTCCCGTGGGTTTCTCGACGAACACATGGGCTCCGGCCCCGACCGCGGCGATCGTCTGCAACGCATGCCAGTGGTCCGGCGTGGCGATCACCACGATCTCGGGTTTCTCCCGGTCGAGCAGTTCTCGGAAATCGTTATAAGTCTTCGGATGATCGCCATTGAGATCGGTGACCTGTTCGGCGGCGACCTCGCGCACGCCCGAATCCACGTCGCATAATCCGACCACTTTCACGCGCCCGCTGGCGATGGCTTCGCGCAGGATGTTCTTCCCCCACCAACCGCATCCGATCAGGGCCGTGCGGAATTTCCTGGCCGGATCCGCGGCCCGGATGAACGGCGCGGCGGAGAATGCACCCGCGGCCAGCGTGGCGTTGCGGAGGAAACGGCGGCGATCCAAGAGCGACAGGTCCTTCATGGTTCAAAGCTTTCGCACGTCGAGGCAGACAATGTCTCCGCGCGAATTGCGGCAAAGGATCCGGCCTTGGGCCAGGACCGGCGCCGTCCAGCATCTGCCCCCGAGCACCTGGGCGCGCGCCGTCGGATGGAACCCACCCGGGTCGGCCGGCGCGACCGTCAGTTCACCCGTGCCGCTGAGGGCGACGAGTTTTCCGTCCGCAATCACCAACCCTCCGGAACCGAATCCTGCCTGCACCCATTTCTCGGTGCCGGTCGCCCATTCGATGCATTTCAAGGACGCCGACTCGGAGGTGTCGCCGTCCACGCCATAAAGGTGGCCTTGGAAGAGTATGGCGCCATTCAACTGGGTCCGGAGTTTCTTGGACTTCCACAATTCCACCGGCTCCGCACCCCCCAGTTTGAAGAGCGCGGCGCCTTTGCCATAACCGGTCGACAGGAAAACCTGGTCGCCGCTGAGGATGGGATCGGAGGCATTGACGCCATATTGGGTCAACCAGCGGATTCTCCAAGCCTCCTTCCCGTCGCGGACATTGACCGCGACATAAGCCTGTTCGGAGCCGAAGACCGCCAGTTGTTCGGTCCCACTTTTCCAGGGCAGTGGTGTGGAATAACCGGCGCTCCGGCCGGCGGATTGCCAAAGGATCGCGCCGGTCTTCGGGTCCATGGCGAGTCCCGTCTCACCGACGTTGAGGATCAGTCGATCCCCGACGATCGAGGGTGATCCGCCGAAACCCCAGTCCGGCACGCGGGCGCCGGTTTTCGTCTGCACATTCCCGGACCAGACGATCTTGCCGTCGGCCGCTTGGAAACAGAAGGCGTCGCCCCACCGGCTCAGGCTATAAACCCGGTCACCGCTGACCGTGGGCGTGCCCGTCGTGCCGCCGTCGAAGAATTTGTCCCCGAGTTCCGCGGGATAAGCGTGTTTCCAAATCTCGCGGCCGGTGCTGGCATCGAGGCAGAAAACCGTGTCCTTGTCCTCGGCATGGCCCATCGTGAAGACCCGTCCGTCGGCCACCGCAAACGAGGAGAAACCCAGTCCCACATGCGATTTCCACGCAGTTTTCGGGCCGTTGGCGGGCCAGGTGTCCAGCCATCCGGTCTCGGTGGAAATGCCGTTGCGATCGGGTCCGCGCCATTGGGGCCAGTCATGGGCGGCGGCGAGCAGCGGGAACAGGAGGGTGATCAGGAGGGCGGGCGCGCGCATGGGTTTCCAGACGTTCACGGGAATGAGGCTCATCGAACAAGTTGTAAGGTTTGGGGAAGCGTGTAACTCGTCCCTCCGGGCGGTGGCTGGGTTGGAGAAGGGTTCATCACCATACGACCAGGCGGCTGAGGACCGACCAACGCGCCTGGAGGGTGACCCAGACGCCCACCAAAACGGCGAGCGTGAGACTGTGGAAAAAGACCCGGCGCAGGATCCGACCCTCGGCCCCGTGCACACCCGTCGCCACGCTCGCGACCACGATGCTTTGGGCGTCGATCATCTTGCCCATCACACCGCCGACGGAATTGGCGGCGGCCATCAGGTAGGGGCTCAGTCCGAGTTGTTGTGCGGTGATTTTCTGGAGGCTGCCAAAGAGCACGTTGGACGCGGTGTCGGACCCGGTGAGAGCGACGCCGAGCCAGCCGAGCAGGGTGCCGAAGAACGGATACCAACCCCCGGTGTCGGCCAGGGCGAGTCCGAGGGTGGCGTCGGCCCCGGAGTACTTGGTGACGTTTCCGAGGGCGAGCATGGCGGCGATGGTGAGGAGGGACGGGCGGACGCGACGGAGGGTCTCCAGATAGGTGTCGACGAGTTGTCGCGGTCGGAATCCGAGGATTGCGCCGGACAGCAAGGCTGCGATCAGGATTCCGGTGCCGCTGGCCGAGAGCCAGTTGAATTTGAATTCGGCCGGCTCGGTTTTTGGCGGCGCATCGGGCACCGGCTTTTCCACGACCGGCGGCACGCGCATGACCCGGTTATGGATTCCCGGCGTGGCGAATTTCGGGGCACTCATGGCATCGAGCGCCGTCTTCACCGGGGGCAATCCCCACACGAATAACAACCCGGCCAGGAGGACCCAGGGCAGCCACGGATTGACTGCCCGGAACCAGGGTCGGGTGAGAGAGACCGGTCCCGGCAATGCCACGTTAGGTTCCGGGTTTGAATCCGGATTCGGCGATGTTGGGTGCGATGGGGAAGAGGAAGGGGAATTGGCCATCGCGACCACCGTCCAAGAGTCCCGCGGCCGCCAAACGCGAAGGAGGCCCATGAACGCGGCGATCGAGGTGAGCCCGGCGGCAGTGTCCACGATGAGCGGACCGTGGAGGTTGCTGACCAGGGCTTGGACGAGGGCGAAGGAGGCACCGGCGACCAACGCGGCAGGCCAGACCCCGCGCAGGGCACGGAAGCCGCCCCACGCCCACACGATCCAGAAAGGGATCACCAGCGAGAACAGGGGCAATTGCCGGCCGGCCATCTGCGAGAGCTTGAACACATCGAGCCCGGTGACCTGTGCGAGGGTGGTGATGGGGATGCCTACCGACCCGAACGCGACGGGTGCGGTGTTGGCGATGAGGGTGAGAACGGAGGCCTCGAGTGGTTTGAAACCCAACTGCATAAGCATCGCGGCGGTGATGGCGACCGGCGCGCCAAAACCCGCCGAACCTTCGATGAATCCGCCGAAACAGAACGCGACGAGGATCAGTTGCAGGCGCGGATCCGGGACCAGGCGGGTGAGTTGGTGACGGAGGGCGTCGAAGCGGCCGGATTTCACCGTGAGCGCGTGGAGGAACATCACGTTCAGGACGATCCAACCGATCGGAAAGAGGCCATAGGCGGCCCCATAAGCCGCGGCGCCCAAGGCGGCCGGCACCGGCATCCGGAACGCGAAGAGCGCGATGCCCAGGGCGGCACCGAGTCCCAGCAATGCCGCCACCCAGGTCCGGAGCCGTCCCAGTGCGACCAGTCCCAACAGGACGACGACCGGGATCGCCGCGACCGCCGTGGACCCCCCGGCGTGACCCAGCGGGTTATAATTCTGGGCCCAGATCATGGGGTGCCACGGACCGGTGAGGGGCTGTCCGGGGCGGGAGGGCCTTCGAAGAATTGGCGTGCTTCCCGATAATTTGGGGACAACCGCAGCACGTCGAGGTAATGGGATTTGGCCGTGTTGGTGTCACCGGATTGGACGGCGATCCGGGCGAGATGCAGATGGGCGAGCGCGCTGTTGGAATTGAGCGTGAGGGCCCGCTCGAAGTGGCCTTGGGCGGCGTTGGTCTGCCGGTCGGCGGCGAGGGCCAGACCCCATTGCAGCTGGGCCTCCACCAAATCGGGACGCAGGCGCAAAGACCGGTCGAACTCGGCATAAGATTCCGTGAATTGTTTCTGTCGTGCGAAGGCCTGTCCCAAGGCGGCGTGCGCCTCGGCACTCCCCGGTTGCAGGACCAACGCCTCACGCAGGTACGGCACCGCGTCCGCCGCCGTCGCGTCCTTGGCGGCGAGCATCCGTCCCAATTGGAGTCGCACCGCGGCATGATGGGGGAGGAGTTCGATCACCCGGCGCCATTCCTTCGCGGCGCCCTCGGAATCGCCGAACGACTCGTGCAACCGGCCGAACTGATCATGAAGGACCCAGTCGTCGGGGTTTCGTGCCAGCGCCTTGCGAAAGCCCTCGGCCTGGGTGTTGAAGGCGGTCGGTGAAAGTCCCGAGGCCAGCGACGCCACCTCGCGTTGGAGCCGTTGGTCGCGTTCGACGGCATTGGATTGGGTGCTGAACGGGGGCCGTCGCAACCGGCTGCGCACGCCGTCCGCGACCCGGTGATCGCCCCAACGCGTCACCACCAACCGTTGGGCCACCTCGTTCAGGGAAATCCAGTCGGGTCGCGCCCCCGCCCGGACCGTTTCCGGAAGCGCCTCAAGGACCGCGCTGCCCGTGGCCAGCGCCAACAGGTAGCTGCCGGGCAACCGGAAATGGACGTGTTCCCAGAACAATTCGTCGCCCGGTATCCCGCGCGGGCTGTTCACGGCGAAGGTCCGTTCGCTGTCCACCAACCACACCCCTTCCGACACCCGGTTGGAGCACGTTTGCCGGATGACCTCGTTGATCCTTGAATCGGCGCGGAACCGCAGTGTGTCCTGATCGCGGGCCCGGGCCAGCAGTTGGGCCGCGCCGTTGGTGTTGCCTTGCATCAGCAAGGCCCGGCCCATCCGAAAGGCGAGTTCCGCATGGGCATCGTCCAATTCGGCGGCCTTCGACCACGCCGCCAAGGCCTCGGTCCACTGTCCGGCGGCGGCGTTGGTCTGGCCCAGCGCAAACCATTGCTCCCATTGCGTCAGCGCCGTTGCCGAAAGTCCGGCCCCATGACGGGAACCGAACGGGGCGCTGTCCTTGAGATTGACGGCAACGGTGCCGACGACCACGCGGGCCCCGGAGCGACGGCCCGTGTCGATGATATCAGCCAGGTTGTCGCGGAAATTATTATAAACATCCCCGAGCCGCGGATCATTGGCGGTCACCTGTTGTTCGAGGAACATTTCCAAGCCGCCCCATTGTCCCGGGGTCCGATGGGCGAGCCCGGTGCGGCGGGCGAGTTGGTCAAACCACTGTCCGGTGTGCGTGGTCTTGAACCACAGACCGGCCCGGAGAACCGCGGGGGGCGGGGATTGTCGTCCGAAAACCGTGCCCGGACCGAACGGACCCATCACCTCGTTGTTGCCGGCGTAGATGATCCACACGTCGCCTGCCTGTGTGGCGCAGTCCCGTGCGATCTCGCGGATCACGTGGGAATTGATGGCGGTGATCGCGACATTGACGACCTCGACAGTGCGTCCGGGCAGTCGGGCTTCCAACAGGGTTTGGAGAACGCGCGGATATCCGATGGCGGGCTCGGGATCCCCCATCGCCGCGGATTCCCCGAGGACGAAAACGCGGAGGGAGTTGGTCTCACGGACGACGGGGAGGGCGAGGGGTTGCGGGGAGCGGGCGAGCTCAGGCGTCATGAAACGCCAGGTGAAGCGGCTGTTTTCGATGGCCACCTTGCGGCCGTTGACAGTGGCGGGGAGAAAGAAGCCGGTGGGCCAGCCGATCCCGGCGAGGCGCAGGACGATTTCGAGTCCGCCGAGGAGGCCGGCGACCGCGAGGAACATCGCGGTGATCCGGAAGATCCAGAGGCGCGGGGTGGATGGCTGGTGGCGCGACGGGGGATTCAACCTGCGCAGCTAAGCCGGGGACGGGTCGAGGTTCAACAGCGATCCGAAAGATTGCCGGGCCGGGAGGTCGACGGCACGCTTGAACGCGCCGTCATGAGACCCCTCCTGCGCTTGATGACCCTCGCGGACCATGCCGCCGCCCACGGATTGTGGCGGCGGACTGAAGGGATGGGATTGGGCGCGGCCGACACGGAGGAGCAGGTGGGGCGTTTCCTGGTGCGCAACCCGGGACTGAGCTGGGTGGCGGAACGGGACGGCGTTTTGGTGGGAACGGCGTTGTGCGGACACGACGGCCGGCGCGGGTTCATCTATCACCTCGCCGTGGACCGTGAATCACGCGGTCTCGGAGTGGGCCGGGCCTTGGTGGAACGTTGCGTGACCGGTCTCGAGGCTGGCGGAGTGACCCGAGTCCACATCCTGGTGTTCGCGGCGAATGAGGCGGGTCGGGCTTTCTGGGAACACCTTGGTTTTTATGCACGCACGGAGCTGCTCCTTTGTTCGTTCAACATCGGCTGATCGACGGGCGGGTCCGGATTCCCCGATGATGATGCGACTTTCCGGGCCATTGGTGTGCATGACCTTTCGGGATCAACCGGTATTGCCAAGTTGATCGCAAAAAAGGTGTAACCACACCTGACCCGGCCCGTTCACTGCTATCAGTGGAGCCGACGCATGGACCGCCAGGAACTTGAATCTGTCTGCCCGGTGCCCGGTGGCCGGGAAATGTTGATCGATGCCGTGACCGGTCGGCTCCGCCCGACAGTGCCTGGGCCGCCGGAGGTGGCGAGTGACCCGGTGGAATGGCCCTCCGTGCATCTGGAATTGCATCCGCCCGGCACCTACGAGAATTCCCCCGCCCGGCCGGTGAACCATCTCTTAGGTTTCCCCCTGGATCACCCCGTGGATTGTGAGACTTCCGACGGTGGACCGTACCGTTCGTACCAGATTCATCCGGGGCAGTTCAGCCTCTATCCGGCGTCCGTGATGTTCGCGGCGCGTGCCCGGACCGAAGGACGGTTCTTCATGGTGTCGATCACGCCCCAGTTTCTGGCCAGCCACACCGAGGAATTGTCGCGTCATCAACCCTTGGAACTCCCTTCACTGCGCGCGGTCGATGACCCGTTTTGCGCGGCGGTCGGTGGCTTGATCCGGGCGGAGGTGAGCGCACGACGACCGCACGGACGGCTTTATATCGAGACCCTGGCGGCGGCGTTGTCGGTGCATTTGGTGCGCACGTATGGGCGGGCCCGCACCGAAAACCGCCAGATGGGCGGGCTGTCGCCGTCCCAACTGCGCCAGGCCACGGGATTCATCCATGCGCACCTGGAAGGCGACGTCCCCTTGGAATCGATCGCGCGTTCGGCGGGACTGAGCGCGTTTCATTTCGCCCGGCGCTTCAAACAGACCACGGGGATGGCGCCTCACCAATACGTGGTGCACCACCGGTTGGATCGCGCCCGCTATTTGCTGGTGGAGACCGGGGTGACGCTGGCCGAGGTGGCCCAGCAATCCGGGTTTTGCGACCAAAGTCATTTCACGGCGCATTTCCGCCGTCAGTTTGGGATCACTCCCCGACGCTTCCGTGAGCAGCACCGCGGTTAAGGATTGTTCAGTAAAGCAGGTGCCGTTGGCGACGCCGTAGGAATTCCGGCAGCAACCGGTCCCGCACCGTACGGATTTCCGATAGCGGGCGTCCGGTTCGGATGGCTTCGAGCGTCGGCGGGTCGCCCAGCAGGGTCGCCATTTTTTCCAACTTCAGGTCGTTGGGATAAAGGCGCTGCAGTGTGGCCGCCAACACCACCCCGAGATCAGTGGCCCGCAATGTCGTCCGGTCGGTGATCACCATCTGGACCCCGCCGCATTCCTTGCCTTGGAAGACGCTCGCCGTCGGGGTGAAGCGCGTGGGGATGAATCGCACACCCGGCAATTCCGCGGCATTCAGTTCGCCGGCGAACCGTCGGTCATCGATATAAGGCGCCCCGATCAGTTCGAACGGCGTCCCCGTCCCGCGGCCCACGCTGACCGCGCAGTATTCCAAGAGTCCGACCCCGGGATAAAGCGTCGCGGCATTCAGGCTCCGCATGTTCGGCGACGGGTTGGTCCACGGAAGTTGGGTGGCGTCGAACCAGTCGGCCCGGTGCCAGCCCTCGCACCGGATCACGGTGAGATCGGCCCCCAGATGGCGCTCGGCGTTGAACAACCCGGCAAGTTCCCCCGTGGTCATTCCGTGACGCACCGGGATCTCGTGCCACGCCACAAAACTATGCGCGGCGGTGAGAACGGGTCCTTCCACCTCGATGCCGTTCACGGGGTTCACACGATCCAACACGATGAACCGTTTATGTGCCATCCCCGCGGCCTCGAGGCAATTCCCCAACGTCGAGATATAGGTGTAAAAACGGCAGCCAATGTCTTGGATGTCGAACACCAGCACATCGAGCCCCGTGAGTTGTTCGGCGGACGGCGCGTGACGTTCCCCATAAAGGCTGTAAACCGGCAGGCCCGTCGCCTCGTCCCGGCTGTCCCCCACCTTTTCATCCTGGACGCCGCGAATGCCGTGTTCCGGGCTGAACAACGCCACCAATTCCACGCCGGGGGCCGCCTTCAACAGGTCGATCGTCGCCCGTCGCCCGCGGTCCCGGCCCGTGTGGTTGGTCACCAACCCCACGCGCAGACCGCGCAAACCCGGGAAACCGTCCCGCTCCCACACATCGATCCCTTGCAACACCCCGGCGTCCACCGGACCGGCCGCCCCGGCACCCACCGTGTCGTCCGTCCTGCCCCCCTGCTCACCCGTCGCCGACGGGAAAAGTCCGCCGATCAGGGGCGGCCACTCGACATCCGCCAACGCCTCGGCCGCGAGCGTGCCCAGTTCCCGTCGCAATGTCCGCACGTCACCGGCTTCCGTCGGATGATTCCGGTTCGACAGGAGGATTATGAAAGTGTCGGACGGGGGATCGATCCACAACGAGGTGCCGGTCCATCCGGTGTGCCCATAGCTGCCGGCACCGAAATGTCGGCCGCGGGGTCCGGCGTAAGGCGAATCGATGTCCCAGCCCAGGCCGCGTGCGGGGATGCCCGCGCCGGTTTGCAAGGAGGTCATGGCGGCGACGGTTTCCCGCCGGAGGATGCGGTGTCCGTCGAGTTCGCCTTGGTGGAGCAACATGCGGCCGTAACGGGCCAGATCGGCGGCGGTGGTGAACAACCCGGCGTGCCCGGCGACCCCGCCCATGCGTCGGGCGGTGGGATCGTGGACGATTCCGCGGAGACAGGCACCGTTGGATTGGCGTTCGGTCGGGGCGATGCGTCCCACCGGGAAACCATTCGCCAAGGGAAGGTATCCGGTGTCCAACATGCCCAGTGGACGAAAAACTTCCGCACGCGCGAATTCATCCAACGGCCGGCCGCTGCGGGCGCGTACCAATTCACCGAGGACGATGAAATTGATGTCGCTATAAACGAAGCGTGTGCCGGGAGGTTGGGTGGGCGTCTCGGCACAGGCCAGGGCGAGGGCGGCCGCGGGTCCGGACCAGTCTCCGCCGGCGGGCAGCCCCGGTCGCAGGCCGCTGGTGTGCGTCAGCAGGTGGCGCACGGTGATGCCAACCTTCCCGTGCGCTGCGAAGGCCGGCAGGTGACGGGCGACGGGGTCATCCAAATCGAGGCGCCCGGATTCGACCAGGCGCAGGATCGAAGGCGTGGTGGCGATGACTTTGGTGAGCGAGGCCGCGTCAAAAAGAGTGTCCACGGTCATCGCCTCTCGCGCGGGTTCCACGGTGCGATTCCCGAAGGTGAACGGGTGGGACGAGCCGTGGTGTTCGAGCCAGATCACACCTCCAGGCAATTCACCCGCGGCCACATGGGAGCCGGCGATGCGGTCGATTTCCGCGAGTTTTTCCGCCCGGAACGCGAGTGGCGTCCGCGAGGGCGAGGGCAAGGTCGGGGTCGACGTCGTGTTGCATCCGGCCACGACGATCCCTAACACGAGAGCGACACCTCCGAAAAAGGTCTTCATCCGGGCTCAGGGTCGGAGTGACACCCTCAATCCGGTCCTGGGTTCGACGTCCTCGAAGCGGAGGATTCCGGCATCATTCCGGACGCCGTCATAAGGGTCGTTGGTGATGAGGACCGATCCGTCCAGGTCGAGATGATCGGCCAGGGCGGCGAGATGGGCGGCGGCACTGATGAGAACGGAGGATTCAATCATGCAACCGAGCATGGTTTGCAATCCGTGGGCGCGGGCGGACTCAAGGGCCAGCTTGGCGCGGCTGGCACCCCCGGTCTTGACGAGTTTCACATTCACGCCATGGACGCATTCGGCGCAACGTTCGGCGTCCTCGGGCCCCTGGTAGGATTCGTCGCCAAAAAGTGGCAATGGCGAACGCTCTTTCAACCACACCCAATCCACGGTGGGAAGTTCCGCCGGCATGGGTTGCTCGACGAATTCGACCCCACCGTCACTGGCAAGCCATTCGATCTGGCGGAGCGCCTCGTCCCGCGATGGCCACGCGGCGTTGGCATCCACACGCAGACGTTTGTCCGGGGCCGCCCCGCGCACGGCGGCGAAATTCTCACGGTCGCGCGGGCTGCCGAGCTTGAGCTTGAGCACCGGAAAGACGATGGCTTCCACAGCTTTGCGCGCCATCACTTCCGGGGTGTCGATCCCAATGGTGAAAGAACTGAGATGGCGTCCCTCGGCGAAAGGTCCCAGCCCCAGGTACTCGCACAAGGGCAGCCCGGCGGCCTGCGCGGCACCGTCCAGGAGCGCCAGGTTGATTGCGCATCGCGCCGGCGGACTGTCCGGCATCACGGTCTCCACATAAGCCATGCTCCCTGCGAGGTCTTCGAAGCTCAGTCGTGCGGGATCCACGCGTCCGAGAAAGGCCGCGACGGTCTCAGGGGATTCATCATACTGGCTCGATGGCGAGGCCTCGCCGGTGCCCGACCGGCCCTGGGCGTCGGAAAGCTCCACGAACACGACCGGACAAAGATCCTTCCCGCCGCCGTCCCCGAGATCGGTGGCGATCGTCCAGTGATGTCGGAGGCGGAGATCGAAACGCCGGAACCGGAGCTGCATGCGGGGAGTGGAGGGGGACGGACGGCGGGTGACAAGCCGGAGTTGTCCACTAACATGCGCCGTGCCCGGTGACCGACGAGAGGTGAAGAGCATGGAAAAGCCCACCGGATGGGCCGGTTGGGTGTTGCTAACGTTGTTCCTGGCCCGCGCCCTCGCCGCCCCGGCACCCGCGCCGCCTCCTCCCGCGCCGCCTCCTTCCCCGCCGGTTGCCTTCAGTGTCCCGCACCGCTGGTGTGAGGGGCCGTTCACCCTGGAGTTGACCGCCGGAGGACTGCCCATCCGCTATACCGTCGACGGCCAGGAGCCCACCGGGACCGCCGGTTCCGAATATGCCGGCCCCATGCAGGTCACCAACACCGCCCTCATCCGTGCCGCCGCCTTCCAAGCCGGGAAACGCGTTTCCCAAATCACGACCCGCAGCTACCTGTTTCTCGAGCAGGCCAGGCACCAGCCATCCGGTCCGCGCGGCTTTCCCAGCGGGCCCGACGCCTGGAACGGGGAACCCTCCATCTATGCGATGGACCGGCGCGTCGTCGAGGATCCCGTCTACCGGGACCGGATGACCGATGCGCTGAAATCCTTGCCCGTACTGTCGATCGTCTGCCCCAAGGCGGACCTGTTCGGGTCGGCCAACGGGATTTATGTGAACCCGTTGCAACGGGGTGAATCGTGGGAGCGTGCGTGTTCGGTGGAACTGATCCCGAACGATGGGACGGCGGGATTCCAGATCGATTGCGGCATCCGGGTGCAGGGCAATTATAACCGGATCCCGGAGAAGTCCCCGAAACATTCCTTCCGGCTGCTGTTCAAGAAGGAATACGGCGCGTCAAAGTTGCATTATGCGGTTTTCCCGGATTCGCGGGTGGGGAAATTCGACACGTTGGTGTTGCGGGCGGATTATAACAATTCATGGATCCACTGGGACACCTCGGTCAGCGTGCGCGGCCAGCGGATCCGCGATGCCTGGATGAAGGATTCGCAGCGGGCGATGGGCTGGTTGTCCGGACACAATCGTTATGTGCACCTGTTCCTGGACGGACTGTATTGGGGCGTGTACGACATCGCAGAACGTCCCGACACCAATTTCGCGGCCTCCTATCTCGGTGGTGAACGGGAGGATTACGACGTCATCAACGAGTTCCAGGTCAAGGGCGGGACCCGCGACGCCTTCAACTCGCTCCGGTCCCTGCATGGCGTGGCCCGCAATCCCCAATATGAAAAGCTCCAGCAGCAACTCGATGTCACCGAATACATCGATTACCTGCTGTTGAATTATTATGGAGGCAACCGCGATTGGGGTGAACGCAAGAATTGGTACGCCGTGCGCCGCCGCCAACCCGCGGGTCCGTTCCGGTATTTCGTCTGGGACGGCGAGCAGATCTTCCAGCACGTGCGCGAGGACATCGTCAGCCAACCCTATGAAAACCCGTTCCGGCTCGCGGAGGAGTTGCGGGGGAATGCCGAATTCCGACTCGCCTTCGCCGACCGCGTGCAGAGGCACTGTTTCAACGGTGGCGCATTGACGCCCGATGCGGTCACGGCACGTTGGATGGCCCGGGCGAAGGAACTCGACCTGGCCATCATCGCGGAATCGGCGCGATGGGGAGGTTTCCGACGGGACCCACCCTATACGCGGGATCGGGATTGGCTGGCGGAGCAGCGGCGCCTCGTCACCGGTTATTTCCCCCGGCGCACCGACCTCCTCGTCGGGCAGTTGCGGAACGTGGGACTTTATCCCGCGATCGCCGCGCCGGTGCTGAGGTTCGGTCCCGGATCGGATGAGAAACACCGGATGCTCACGATCAGCCCGGCGGATTCCACGGTTTATTATACGACCAACGGGGTGGATCCGCGCGTTTATGGAACGGGTGTCCCATCGCCGGACGCCCGGACTTATACCGCGCCGGTGCCGGTCGGCGAGGGGATGGTCGTGAAGTGCCGGGTGTTGTCGGGCGGCGTCTGGAGCGCGCTGGTCGAGGTGGAAAATGGCGATCCGAAATCGCGCTGAGCCCGAAAGAAGTCCAGCCTGACGCCGTCGCGGGGGTGTTGGCAGGATGCGCCGAACCGCAACCGCAACCGCAACCGTATCTTGACCGATTCCGACCCTTTCAATCATCCTGGTGCCGATGCGGCCCTCCTCCTGGCGAAACAATCAATCTTAAGATTCGACATGAGCCTTCATTTTCTTTACAGCGACGCCGCCACCCACTCCACCCATGAAGTCACCACCGTTTGGGATCAGACCGGCAACAAGAGGAAACTCAACATCGTCATCGGGTCTTCAGGGGGTGGAACCGCGGAAATATGGGGCTCTGTTGAGAAAGGCGTGGCCTGGATCGACCATCTGGCGAACAGCCGCTTCCCGGACGGCCGGGGTGTCAGCTATTTCCTGATCCACCGATTCGCCTTGGAATTGATCAAGTATTGCAATCCCGAGCCTCCGGTCGGCCTGGGGACACCGGTCAATTTGGAATCGGTCGTGAAGGCCTCGATCCTTCAAAAAAACCCGATGAATGGCGAGAAGGCCGCCGTCCATGTCTACAGTCAATGCGGCTTCAATGTGGCCACCGGTGAAACGGCGTCGACCTCCCGTGTGAGAGCGTCTGCCCTCCGCGATGCCAGCTCCGCGAAGATCGGCAGATGGTCGCAGCTGTTCGATGTCCCATTGAACTGATCCGGTTGCGCGGGGCTCCTCCGGGGGGCGGGATCAGCCCCACAACTGGCGGTCCAACTGGCGGTATTGGATGGCCTCGCCGACATGCTCCGCCCGGACGGCTTCACACGCCTCCAGATCGGCGATGGTGCGGGCCATCTTCAGGATCCGGTCATAGGCGCGCGCCGAGAGATTCATGTCGGTCATCGCCACCTTCAACATCGCCATCGTGGATTCGTCGAGCACCACGAACTGGCGCAGTTCGCGCGGACCCATGCGCGCGTTGCACGTCACCGGGCGCCCGGTGAAACGCACGCGTTGACGCTCCCGCGCCGCCACCACCCGCGCCCGGATGAGGGCGCTCGCCTCGCCCGGCCGTGCCTGGCCGAGATCCGAGAACTTCACCGCCGGCACCTCGACATGCAGGTCGATGCGATCCAGCAACGGGCCGGAAATGCGTCCGAGATACGTGGCGATTTCCCGCGGGGACGACCGGCTTTCGTGCGGCATTTTCCCGTCCGGACTCGGGTTCATGGCGGCCACCATCATGAATTGCGCGGGAAAGGTCATCGTGCCTGCCGCCCGGCTGATGGTGACGCGGCCTTCCTCCAACGGTTGGCGCAGGGTTTCCAGGACGCTGCGTTTGAATTCGGGGAGTTCATCAAGGAAAAGGACTCCGTTATGCGCGAGGGAGATTTCACCGGGCGTGGGGTTCGCATTGCCACCGAGCAGGCCGGCGTCGCTGACGGTGTGGTGCGGCGTGCGAAAAGGACGCCGCACGATCAAGGGATGCGCCGGGGTGACAAGCCCGAGGATGCTATGGACCTTGGTGGTTTCCAGTGCCTCCTCCAAGGTGAGCGGCGGAAGGATCGTCGGAATGCGCCGGGCCAGCATGCTTTTGCCGGTGCCGGGCGGACCGATGAGCAACAGATTATGTCCCCCGGCGGCGGCGATCTCGAGGGCCCGCTTTGCGCCTTCCTGCCCCTTCACATCGGCCAGGTCGAGTTCGTCGGTGGGTGGGGTGGTGAACAGGGCGTCGTGGTCAATCAGCAACGGTTCGATGACCACCTTGCCCTCGAGCCAGAACGCGGCTTCCTGGAGATTGCGGATGGGGATGACGTCGAGCCCGCGCACGACGGCGGCTTCGGCGGCGTTTTCGGCGGGGACCAAGAGTGCACGTTTGCCCTGTTGACGGGCCCGGAGTGCGATCGAAAGGACGCCTTTGACGGGACGCACGGCTCCGGTCAGGGCGAGTTCACCGACGACCGAGACCCCGGTGAGGTCGGTGGGTTCGATCTGTTCGGTGGCGGCGAGGATGCCGAGGGCGATCGGGAGGTCGAAACTCGGGCCTTCCTTGCGGATGTCGGCCGGGGCGAGATTGATGGTGGTCCGTCCCATGGGGAACCGGAACGCCGAGTTGGTGAGGGCGGTGAGAACGCGGTCCTTGGATTCCTTGACGGCGGTGTCGGGGAGTCCGACGACGATGATCTTGGTTTCACCATAACTGGAATCGACCTCGACCTCGACGGGGACGGCCTCGATGCCGACGACGGAGGCGGAGTGCGTTTGGGCGAGCACGGGCGGCAACTTGGGGGACGGTCGGGGCGGAGGCAAATTCGGAGATGGGGATTCGGAGATCGGGAATCGGCACCCATGGTAGAACAGGACTTGCGACAACGCGCAAAGTGCGCACTTTAGGCGTATGAAATCGACGTTGACGGATCTGCACCGGATCACCCGCAAGGTGATGCGGCCGGTGGTCGCCGGGAAGAAGGTCGCGATCACCGAGCACGGTGCACCGCTCGCCATGATCTCCCCCGATTATGAGCGCCGGATCCTGCCCGCCGAAGAGTTGCGCAGGCTGCCCATCTCCGATCAAGCCATTCTGGATGCCATCGCCGGGTCCCGCGAGTGAGAGCGTACCTGGATACCAGCGCGCTCATTCGTGCCTGGCGGGTTGGGGTGGTGCCCGAAGGCATCACGAGAGCGCACAGTGTGGCGGAGTTTTATTGCGTGCTCACCGGGCCGGGCCTGCTCACAGTCATTGATGGCACGGCAGTCAAGGTGCCGGTGTCCCCCGCGGATGGCAGGCAGGCGGCCGTGGAAACATTTGCGAAAGTGAAGTTTCACGACATCGGGGGGCGCGAGGCGCTCACCGCACTGGGTGTTGCGGTGAAGGCTGGGTTGGGCGGCCGGCTCATTCATGATTGGATGCACGCCGAAGCTGCGGCGCGGGCTGGGTGCGACGCGATCGTGACGCTCAACGCAAGGGATTTCGTCCGCTTGGTTCCCAACACCATCCGGGTCGTGGCGCCCGCCGAATATTTCGCCGGAGCTTCCGGGTGACGGGACCCATGATGGCGCATTCAACTGACACCCGGCTCCCTGTCGGTGCCAAAACTGGGGCATCCAATGTGCAGGGTATTTTGGGAATTGTGCTGATTGGCATGATCGTGAGCATTGTCTTTTGGTGTTCGGGCCGGCGTGTAAAAACTTTTGAGAGTGGCAGGTTTTCGGGAGGGGAATCCCGGAGCCTCTTCAGTGCTCTCAGCGTCCACTCTTCAACGCCGAAGTATCTCGCGATCGATGGACGGATATTCGACAGGGTGAAAGGATCGCCGCCTTACTACCTTGGTATCCCGGAACTCAACTCAATCCTATTTGTCACCAGGATGAATGGTGGCAATATGAGGTTGCACCTATTCAATTTGGGGAATGGAAAGGATGTTCAAATCGAAACCCATGACTCGGGATTCGGAACTGGAATCGGGTTTCAAGGCGCGCCCCGGGGAGCCGGGGCCGATTCGGTTGAATATGTTCAGTCGAACCGGGTGACGGTTGGCATGTTGGGGGCCGGGTGGAAGCAAAGTTTAGTTCTCAATCTTGACACTGCATCTGTGGAACGTAGGGAACTTCGCTATCTGGACAACAACGGGAAGGTTACCAATCTGACAGTCTACTGACGACGCGGCATCCGGCCGACACGCGTTGACGAAGACCGTTTCCCGGGCGGTTGTCTCGGCGCCTTTCAAGTCCCGGGGAAACCGGGATTCATGCGCGGGACAGGGCGTTCTCGCTGACGAAGAGGTTGCGGCATCGGAATGCGGGCGGGCTTTCCAACAGCAGCACGGCCCGGAGCGCGCCCAACGGCGAGGCGAACCACGGCCGATGGAGCGCGCGGAGATCTGTGGCGGTCCAATCGGGGGTGGGAAGGTGGTGAAGACGCGCCAACTCTTCCGCCGTGGCGGCCAGATAGGCGTCCTGCACCCGCCCAAGTTCGCCGCAGTGCGGGGCGAGAAGGACCGGAGTCGGTGCGAGCGCGCCCGTGCCGGGATGGGCATAGAAGCCGTCGAGGAAATTCGCCAGGCAACGGTCGAAGGAATCACCCTTCAGGGTCAGTTCGGCGACATCGGCCAGGGTTGCCGGTCTCATAGGCCACCCTCCTCAAACAGACCTTCGACGAGATACTGCGTTTTCACCGGGATGCGGTTGGACGGATAATACAGGGCGACCAGATCCAGCACTTCGGAAGCCGACTTCAATCCCAGATGGCGGATCAGGAAACGGATGTCGGGCACATCGGACTGTTCGCCCGTGGTGCCACCCAACCGGGACGCCATGCATTTCATGGCCAGGAGATATTCCGGCACGGGCATGGTCAACCGGAGATGGGGAAACTGGGGCAGGTTGCCGACCGTGGTTTCGTGGCGCGCTGAGAGGAAACCCTTCACCCCGTCGTTGAGCCAGTCGGTCGGAAGTCCCTGTTCCTCCGCGAGGTGCCGGGCGAGTTCCCGGATGGCTTGCGAAGGTTGGAATAGCGCGTCCACGTCCTTGGTGGTCACCCGTGCGGAGAAGGCAAGGACCATCACCGTGCCGCCGAAGAGACAGAGTTCGCCGGAGACATCCCGGTGGGCGAGTTCCTCGGAGAGTCGGCCCAACGCGCGCAGGATGACTTCACGGCTAAGGGAAGAGGTTGGTTCGCCGGTGCCCATGGAATGACGGGTGGAAATGTATCAGGAGGCGGCGGATTGGGCCACCACCGGTTTGGGCACCACCGCAACACGTGGGAAGGGTTTTAACCTCGGATGGCACGGATGACGCGGATGGGCTCCAAGAACTGCGTTTCTGTATCCGTGTGATCCGTGGCATCCGCGGTTCATACCCCGGAATCATTTTGCGGGCGGTTCCGTTTCTGCCGGGCGGCCGGGGAGCAGCGGGTCATATAAGTCCACTTCCCACGGCACGGGTTCGCCGTTCAGGAACGCGGTGAACCACGTTTCGGGCGGGGCTTCAAACCCGCGTTCCACACCTTCCCACGGAAACCACAGGCTCCCGGCATGGAGCGCCTGGCAGGGGAGCATCAGCCGGCCCTTTTGTTCCGCGGTGAGACGGCGATGGACGAATTCGAGGTAAAGGGATTCGTCGCCCCCATATAATTTGTCCCCGACGATCGGATGCCCGAGATGCGCCAGGTGGATCCGGATCTGATGTTTGCGGCCGGTGTCAAGCCACAGGGCGAGGAGCGAGAAGGCGCCCTCGGGACGCTGGAACCGTTGCAGGACGCGGTAACGGGTCCGGGCCGTGGCGCCATCGCTTCGCACCGCGTCCTTCAAGGTGATCACGCTGGCAAGGTCGGGTCCGAGCGGGGCGTCGATCGTGCCGGCATCGGACGGGGGATGGCCATGGACGAGGGCCAGGTATTGCTTGGTGACGAGTCCCGCGACCCAGAGGCGGCGGAGTTCGGCCGAGGCATCGGGTGTCTTGCCGAACACCATGACGCCGCTGGTCTCGCGGTCGAGGCGATGGACCATCTGGGGTTCGGCCCCGGCACCGAGGTGGAGTCGGACCCGGCTGACGAGGCTGGAATAGGCGTCGCCCTTGGTGGGATGGCACACGAGACCGGCCGGCTTGTGCAGGACGAGCAGGGTGTCGTCTTCGTGGAGGACCTGGATCAGGGGCGGCATGGAGGCGTGAAACGTGAACCGTGAACCGTGAACCGTGAGACGTGAGGCCTGGGGCGGGCGGCCTGCAGGACAGTGGAGCGGAAAGGGTGCGCGGTAGGAAGGCGGGGATGGGCGCATCTTTGAATTGACCCCGGAGATCCCGGTTGCACGGGGCGGTCCCGACATTAATGTCGGGCGCGATGCGGGAAAGTTGGAAACGCAAACTGCCCTGGGTGTTCCTCGCCGCCTTTGCGGTGTCGCGCTGGCCGGGGTTGATGCCGGCGAGCTTCAGTGCGGCCTACGCCCTGATGTTCTGTGCCGGGGTGTTTTTCCCGCGGCCGACCGGTTGGACGGTGCCCTTCGCGGTGATGCTGGCGACCGATCTGGCGTTGAACTGTTGGTACCAGTTCGGCAAGGGCTACCCGGTGTTCACGCCCGGTCTGGTGCTCTATCTGGCAGGGAATTACGCGGGTTACGGCCTGTTGATCTGGTTGGGACGACGCTTCCAACCGGCCAGCCAGTATCTTCGGTTGATCGGGGCCGGCGTCTTCGGGGCGCTGCTGTTCTACCTGGTCACCAACACGTCGGCCTGGCTGCTGAATCCGTTTCGCAATCCGGAGTACACGCGCGACGTCGCCGGATGGTGGATCGCGCTGACCAAGGGCACGGGCGGTTACCCGGAGACCTGGACCTTTTTCCGCAACACGCTCCTCAGCGGCGGCCTGTTCACGGGGTTGTTCGCCGGGGCTTACAAACTGACCGCTTCCGAATCGCCGCGTGAAAAAGGCGAGGAGGAATCCGCCGCCGAACCAGCACCCGGGGAAGCGCAGGCCTGACGCCCCGGGCCTGCGGTCCGCGGCCTCCAGCCCCGGCCCTGGCATCCTCAAACCTTCCCATTTCATCCCATGCGCATCGGAGTCATCAGCGATACCCACGGCCACCTCGACCCCCGCATCCCCGGTCTGTTCGCCGGGGTCGACCACATCCTGCACGCCGGCGACATCGGATTCCCGTCGTTGATCATGGAATTGCAGGAGATTGCACCCGTGACGGCGGTCTTGGGCAATAACGACGATCCGCGCACCGACTTTCTGGACATGGAGGTGGTGGAGTTGGGCGGAAGAAAATTCCTGCTGCATCATATCGTGGACCCGTTGGAACCGACGGACCGCTTGCAGAAGGCGTTGTTGCAGCATGCGCCGGACATCGTGGTGTTCGGTCACACGCACAAGCCCTTCCACGAGGTGATGGACGGACGGCTGTACTTCAACCCGGGTTATGCCGGCAAGCCGCGGCTGAATCTGGAGCGGAGTGTCGCGGTGATCCGGTTGGAGCCCGACGGCGTGGAAGTGGACTATCTGGAGCTTTGAGGTCGAACGGAACGTTATGGGAAGACAGCCTTCGGAGGGGTTGAGGTTGGGACTCGTGTAACTCGTCCCTTGCTCCGAATGGTGTGTGCGCCGTCACGCCCCGGTTGCCTGCGGACGCGATTCGTGGCAATCCGTCTGCGTGCCCGATGAACCGCCCTTCGTGCCGGTCGAAGTGATGCCTCCGCAACGGGGTCATTCCCAGGGCACCCCGCCGCCTTTGCCGCCATCCGGATCCCCGACGCCGCGCACCCCCTTTCATCCGGCCGCAGCCACGATGCTGCTCGTGTTCGACAACCTTTGGATGCTCGAGGAGTTCCTGATCGTCGATTGGATCATCACCGTCCCGCTGTGTTTCCTGTGTGTGTTCGGA
>JANYCC010000340.1 GCA_025360495.1 Verrucomicrobiota bacterium
GTCTGCTTCGTCGGATTGGCCGCGGGCCAATGGGGCGCGCTCCGTCCCGTCGAACAATTGCAGGCCGTGTTCGGCTATCGGAACGCCTATGTCTATCCCGAACGCGTTTTCATACCCGGCGTCAACGACGTCCTCGACGCCGAGGGCCAACTCACCGACGCCCGCATTGTCTCCCGCCTCCGCGAACAGGCCGCCGGATTTCAACGCTTCGTCCGCGCCCTGCCCTTCGCACCTTCGATCGATCGCACCGGCGTCTGTTCGTGGTCCCTGCAACCCGCAACGCCCGCCGAGCTGCTCGACCGCCTGGCCGGGACCGGTGTCCGCGCCCTCCAATTGCACCTGGATCCGCTCCGGGAAAACCCCGGCGTCTGGGGCGGGACCGCCACGCTCTGCCGGGAACGGGGAATCCGCCTGTGCTCGGGCATGATGACCACCGTGGGCGAGGATTATACCACGCTCGATTCCATCCGTCGCACCGGCGGCGTGGTGCCCGACGCCACGTGGCCGCAGAACTGGGAGAATTTCCAAGCCAACGCCCAAGTGGCCGCGGGCTTGGGACTTCGCCTCGTCACGCTCCATGCCGGATTCCTTCCGCATGATCCGAAGGACCCCGCTTTCGCCCCGTTGGTCGGTCGGATCGGGCAGATCGCCGACCTGTTCGCCGGGCACGGGCTCGACCTCGCCTTCGAGACGGGCCAGGAAGATGCCCCCACGCTCCGGCACTTCTTGCTCGCCTTGAACCGCGCCAATGTCGGCGTCAATTTCGACCCGGCCAACATGCTGCTCTATGACAAGGGCGACCCCGTGTCGGCGCTCCGGGAACTGGCTCCGTGGGTGAAACAGGTGCACCTCAAGGATGCCCGGCGGACGACCACCCCCGGCAACTGGGGCGAAGAGGTCGTCGTGGGGACCGGTCAGGTCGATTGGCCGGGGTTCTTCCGTGCGTTGCGCGACCTCGATTTCCGGGGCGATCTGTGTTTCGAACGCGAGGCCGGCACCGAACGCGTGGCCGACCTGCGCGCCGGCAGCGAATTCGTGCACGGCCTCAAATACTGAGCCGGCACGGCTCCTTTCCCGGATACAGTCTCAACCCGCCGCCCCACGCCTCCCATGCGCCTCCGCTTGCTCCCCCTCCTGATGGCCGCCGCCACTCTCGCCGCGGCGGATCCCCGTCCCGTCACCTTCGAGGATCTCATGGCCTTGCACCGCGTCTCCGATCCCCAACCGTCCCCCGACGGACGCTGGATCGCCTATGTGGTGACCGATGTGGATCGCGCGGAAAACCGCACGAATAGCGACGTCTGGCTCGTGCCCACGACCGGCGGTGAACCCCGGCAACTGACCCGCTCGCCCCGCCACGACCGGCATCCGCGCTGGTCCCCCGACAACCGCTTCCTGGTCTTCGAATCGAACCGCGACGGCACCTTCCAACTTTATATAATGCCGGTCGCCGGCGGCGAACCCCACCGACTGACAGGCATCGCCACGGAGGCCAATGCCCCGGTGTGGTCGCCCGACGGAAAACAGGTCGCGTTCGTCTCCGCCGTGTTCCCGGAGTTCTCGGCATTCCCCTTCGCTGAATCGGACCGACAGAACAAGGAACGGCAGGAGACCCGGGACAAGGGCAAGGTGAAGGCCCGGGTCATCGATCACCTCCTCTATCGCCACTGGGATTCCTGGGTCGATGGTCGGCGCCAGCATCTGTTCGTGATCCCGGTCGCCGATGGTCAGGCCGCCGGGACCCCGCGCGATCTCACCCCGGGCGACCGCGATGCCGTCCCGACCTCGACCACTTTCGAGGCCGGGGATGAGTTTGCATTCTCACCGGACGGCGGGGAACTGGTCCACACCGCCAGCCCGGCCCCGGCCCGCGAGGAAGCGTGGAACACCAACCACGACCTGTATGCCATCAACCTCGCGACCGGGGAACGGCGCCAGATCACCCGCAACCCCGCCGCCGACGGACTGCCCCGTTACTCACCCGACGGCCGCTGGCTCGCTTATCGGGCGCAGGCGCGGCCCGGTTTCGAAGCCGATCGCTGGCAACTCTATGTGCTCGACCGACGCAATGGCGAAACCCGGAGCCTGACTGCGGGGCTGGACAGTTCGGTCGAGGGCCTGGCCTGGGCCGATCCCACCACACTGGTGATTGAGGCGGAGGATCAGGGCACCAAGCGACTCTACTCGGTCTCCGTCCCCGGCGGTGCGCTGAACCCATTGACCTCGGGGGGCGTCAGCGGCGAGGCCTCCGTGTCCGCGGCGCGGCGCGAGGTCGTTTTCACCCGGTCCCTCCTCAATGCGCCTGCCGAATTGGAACGGGTGGCGCTCGACGGCGGCCCCGCCGCGCTGGTGACCCATCACAACGCCGCCCGCCTCGCCCAACTCGCGCTGCCCGCACCGGAATCGGTGACGGTGAAGGGTGCGGGAGGCACGCCGGTGCAGATGTGGGTTCTGAAGCCGCCCGGGTTTGATCCGACGCGGCGGTATCCCCTGGTGTTCTGGGTCCACGGCGGACCGCAGGGCGCCTTCTCCGATTCGTGGTCCTATCGTTGGAACGCGGAATTATGGGCCGCGCAGGGATATGTGATCGCCCTGCCCAATCCGCGGGGCAGCACCGGATTCGGCCAGCGGTTCACCGACGAGATCTCCCGCGACTGGGGCGGGCGCGTGTATGAGGACCTGATGGCGGGCCTGTCATGGCTCGAGGCCCAACCCTGGATCGACCGGCAGCACATGGCGGCGGCGGGCGCTTCCTATGGCGGCTATATGATGAACTGGTTCCAGGGTCACACCGACAAGTTCCGGACCCTGGTCACGCACTGCGGGGTGTATGATTTCAACACCATGTACGGGGCCACCGAGGAACTCTGGTTCGACGAATGGGAACACGGGATCCCTTGGGAAAACCCGGATTTTGACCGCTGGTCACCGCACCGGCAGGCCGCCAAGTTCCGCACCCCGAACCTGATCATCCATAACGAGCTCGATTTCCGGGTGCCGGTCCACCAGGGACTGAGCCTGTTCACCACCTTGCAACGACAGGGCGTGCCGTCGCGACTCTTATACTTTCCCGACGAGGGTCACTGGGTGCTCAAACCGCAGAACAGCGAACTCTGGCACCGCACCATCTTCGAGTGGTTGGCGACCTACCTCAAGTGAACCCGCGCACCGGTCAGGAACCGGCAGGCGGACCTCCACACCAAACAACCGGTCCAACTCCACAGGGGTCGTGTCTGTGTCCTTCAACGTCTCGTGGAGGAGCGCAGCCTGAAAGTTCGCCAGATCGGTGGCACCCGCGACCCGGGCCGGTATTTCTGCAGTCGCGATCGGGTGATTGATGTACGGGGCGGACAGCGGCATCCTTGCGCCGCTGTCCGCCATGTTTGCGAAAGTCCGCTCGGAGGGAGGGTCAGGCTTCGCCCGGTTGATCCGGAATCTCGGGCTCGACGAGTGTGGCAAGCTGGGCGAGAGACTCTTGCCAGCCGAGATGGCACATCTCGGGTGGAATGGCCTCAGGCACTCCCTCCTGCACGATGTTCAATTCGGTTCCGCACACGACTTGCCTCAAGACCACTGTCGTCAGCATCTCTCCAGGCAGGTTTGGGTCTTCGAATTTGTCCGTATATAGGATCCTTTCGGAGGGCACCAGTTCACGATACTCGCCGCCAAACGAATGACCGTGGCCAGTCGTGAAGTTGGTGAATGTCATTCGGTAAGTGCCCCCGACCTGGGCATCCAGGTGATGGACCCTGCAGGTGAACCCATGGGGTGGAAGCCATTTGGCCATTGCGTCAGCGTCCAAGAACGCCCGATAGACACGCTCGGGCTTGGCGCGGAGCACACGGTGGAGCCGGACAGTTCCTGTGGGCATGATCAGCTCCTCTTTCGATTCACGGTTCGGCGGGTTGCCTGGACATCGATTCCCAAGTGCCGCTTGTACCAAGCCTGTAGTGCCGGAGCATCCTTGGCTTTGAAGAAGATGCGGCCGATGCCAGTGACTCGTTTCATGGAATCTTCGAGGTCGGTTGGTGGTGAGGGAGAGGGTAAGGTGTGCGGCTGCAACGTTGAAGCTCAGGGACGCGGCGTCAACCGCGTTCCTTGGAGGGATTGGTCCGGCGCCGCTTTCTTGCTTTCCGGCTTTCCCATCGGCGCGGTGGAGGCTTTCCAAGCGGCACCCACGGACAAACCATCGATGAGTTGCTCCAAGGCCCAAAGCTTCGGAGGACCGCTGCCGGCATAATCTCTGAACACTTTGCGGCGACCCTTCGAAACGAAAGTGGTATAAACGCTCGAACCATCGGTCACGTTGCTCGCGAACGTGTCCGGCAACTCGAGAAATGCCGAATCGACAATGAAATTGGCGAGTTGATGAAAGGCGTAGGTGTCAATCTTCGCCTCCCAGTCCCCGACTCGCTCCGCATGTGCATCGCCGTGATACCGCACCGTCCCGTCGCTCCGGACGATACAGACATATGCCGGACAGCTTCCAAAGCACGGTGTGCGCTCGATCCCTATTTCGGTGATTCCGTGGATCATCGATTGCTGTTTCGGGGCTGTCAGCGTGCCAGATGATACGGGGTCGTTGGTCCGATGTTGTTGCCAATACAGGTCCTCTATCTGGGCGGCCGTCGCACTCAGTACGACGGCGGGGAGGAGGAGGAAGAGTGTGACTCTTTTCATGGTAAAACGGGCCGGTGCGGGTCGGGTTCCCAAGGGACAGCACTGGCCTGCATGCCGGGACTTTATGGATCATCACCCCACGGGCAAGGGCGGAGATGCAGGACCGCGGACCTATATTGCCCGTATAATCCGGAACTGGGAATCGTACCACCAGATATTGCCTGTGCTATCGGACACGCGACCGGCTGAAGCCGGGACTCCGAGCACAAACCGGGCCGCGTCCAGCGAGGTTCGGAGTCCCGGGCTTTAGCCGGCCGGACACCCGCAAGCACGATGACACTGAGCCTCCCTAAGTTTCCCGGACACTGGATTGCTCACTTCCCCTCGATCATCTGCCGGGCCTCGCCCAACAATGCCTGCGTGATGATGCCTTCATCCCAGTTCTCCCCGAGGTCGTCCCCTTCCCGTTTCGCCAGTCGGCCCTCGAAGAGCCGGGTCGCCCGTCCCAACGCAGCCCGGGCCTCGTCCGCATGTCCCAACCGCTGTTGTCCCAGCGCCAGAACCGCCAGCGCGTGGGCCTCCAAATGCGGTTCGTCGCCGGAATGATCACCCGCTTTGGCCATCACTTTTTCCTCCCACGCCACCGCCCCCGCAAATCGGCCCTGCCGGTATTCCGACAATCCCTTGGCGAGTTGGAACCACCGGAAGTGGACGTGGGTGGGGACCGCCGTCATCGCGATGTCCGCCAACCGGCCCGCCGCCTCCAGATCCGGGCCGTCCACCGGGAGGAAAAGCGCGTCCAAGGCCGTCTCCTCGGCGACCTCCGGATCCTGGGTGTCGGCGAACTGGAGCAAGGTCTGGCCCCGATGCTTGCGGAAGCCTTCCCAATCCCCGGTTTGCACCAGCAACAGGGACAGCAGGCGATGACCCTCATCATCCTTCGGATCCAATTCAACCGCCCGGGTCAGGTCGGCGACGGCTTCCTTCCATCGACCGGTCCGCGCTCGCAATGTCCCCCGTTGCTGGAACAGATCCCCATGTTTCGCCGCCAGCTGGCCGGACGCCGGCAACGCCTCACCCAGCATTCGGTCGGCCTCCGCCAGACGGCCCGCAGCGGCATAAGAGTCGGTCAGTTTCACCAATGTCGAGATCGTCTCGGGATCATCGGGACCAAGCACCTTGCGACGCAGCGCAAGGAGTTCCTCCCGCAACCGGAGCGCTTCGTCGCGACGACCGGAATGATGCAGGCTCACGGCCATGTTGTTCATCGCCATCTGGGTGTCCGGATGCTCGGGGCCATTCACCTTACGGCTGAGGGCCAATACCGTCTCCTCCAATTTGAGGGCCTCATCCGAACGACCGCTTTCCCCATAGGAAACCGCCAGGTTCCGCATGAGGGAGATCGTGTCGGGGTGCTCGGGGCCGTTGACTTTCCGGCTCAGGACCAGGGCTTCCTCCTCCAGTTTCAAGGCGTCCTGCATGCGGCCAACGTCGCCATAGGAAATGGCCAGGTTGCGAAGCGAAAGCAGGGTGTCGGGATTCTCCAGGCCGAGCACCCGGCGACGGAGCGCGAAGACCTCCTCCCGCAACCGGAGCGCATCGGACTGGCGTCCCGTGTCCGAATAAGTCACCGCCAGATTATGCATCGCCGACAGGGTGTCGGGATGCTCCGGGCCATTCACCTTCCGGCTGACCGCCAGGATGTCCTCCTCCAGTTTCAATGCCTCGTCCTGGCGGCCAGTGTCACCATAGGAAATCGCCAGGCTGCGCAAGGCCGGGATGAGGTCGGGATTCTCCGGGCCGCTGACCTTGCGACGGATCTCCAGCACCTCTTTCTCCAACCGGAGCGCGTCCGCCCGCCGGCCCGCCGCCTCATAGGAACCCGCCAGGCTGACCATGGCCCGGAGGGTGTCGGCGTACTCCGGCCCGTTGACCTTCCGGTGCAGCGCCAATGCCTCCTCCCGCAGTTTGAGTGCGTCCTCCCTCCGTCCCGACTCCTCATAGGATGTCGCCACCAACCCCATGGCGGCGATCGTGTGCGGATGCTCCGGACCGAGCACCTTGCGACGCGAGGACAGAACTTCCTCGCGCAGACGGAGCGCGTCGTCCCGCCGGCCGGCCGCTTCATAGGAATGGGCCAGGCTGCTCATCGCCCACAGGGTGTCGGGGTGCTGCGGGCCAAACCCCTTCCGACGCAGACCCAGGATCTCCTCACGCAATTGCAGGGCTTCACCACGGCGGGCGGTGTTGTCGTGGGAACTCGCCAGGCTTTCCATGGCCCAGAGCGTGTCGGGATGCTCCGGGCCTTGCACCTTGCGACGAAGGACCAACACCTCTTCCCGCAGCTTCAGCGCCTCGCCCCGCCGTCCGGCGTTGACATAGGAACCGGCCACCCCGCTCATCGCCGCAATCGTGTCCGGGTGTTCCGGGCCCAGCACCTTGCGGCGGAGGGACAGGACTTCCTCGCGCAACCTGAGGGCCTCGGCGCGTCGCCCGGCATTCGCATGCGAGGACGCCAGGTTGTTCATCGCCAGGAGCGTGTCGGGATGTTCCGGCCCGTTGACCTTCGCACTGAACGCCAGGACCCCCTCTCGCAATTGGAGCGCCTCGTCCCGACGACCGGCATCCTCATAAGATATCGCCAGGTTATGCATCGCCGAGAGGGTGTAAGGATGCGCGGGACCGTTCACCTTGCGACTGAGCGACAGGACCTCTTCCCGAAGCGGAAGTGCCTCGGTCCAACGGCCGGCCGAGGCATGGGAATTCGCCAGGCCGCTCATCGCCCGCAGGGTGTCGGGATGTTGCGGCCCCAACACCTTGCGACGCCGCGCGAGGACGTCCTCCCTCAGCCGGAATGCCTCGACCGGCCGGCCCGCGTCATCATAGGAAACCGCGAGGCCGGCCATCACCGTCAGGGTCTCCGGATCGTCCGGGCCGCTCACCTTGCGGCGGATTTCCAACACTTGCTCGCGCAACCGGAGGGCCTCGTCGCGGCGGCCGGCGTCGCTATAGGAATTGGCGAGGCTGTTCAACACCGTGAGCGTCTCGGGGGCTTGGGGGCCCAGCACGGCCCGGTGATGGTCGCGGGCCTTTTCCAAAAGCACGATGGCTTCCCGGTCGAGTCCCAAAGCATGATAGGTTCGGCCCAGGGTTTCCTGCAGGCCCGCGCGGCGCGCCGGCTGGTTGGTCAGGTCGGTCTCCAGTTTCTTCGCCGCACGGGCGAGCGTTTCCTCCACGGTGATCGTGCGCCCGTCGCGCGCGGGATCCGGGCTCTGAAACACCTCGGTCAGGAACGTGGAAACGGCCTGGGCCTCCTGCCGGGCCTTGTCGGCCTCCACAACCCGTTGCCGGGCCAATGCCTCCGCCCGGGTGGCCCGGATCGCCTCCCAGGTGCTGGCGACCGTCGCCCCGAGCAGGATCACCGCCAGGGCCGCGGCCACCCCCAAGGCCGTCCGATGGCGTCGCACGAACTTGCGGAACCGATAGGCCGCCGAAGGGGCGCCGGCGCTGACCGGTTCGTTAGCCAGATGCCGACGGAGATCCTGGGCGAGGGCGTTGGCCGTTTCATAGCGACGGGAGCGGTCCTTCTCCAGGCACTTCATCACGATCCAGTCGAGTTCACCGCGCAACCGGGAGCGCAGTTCCACCGGACCCGTCCCCCGCGCCCGGGCCACCGTGTCGAGGTCCGCGGCATCCAGTGTGCTCAGCCGCGTGCTCGGACGCGGCGGCTCCACCTCGCGGATCGTCCGGCGGATGGCGTC
>JANYCC010000344.1 GCA_025360495.1 Verrucomicrobiota bacterium
CGCCCAGGGCGCCTGCTTCGGACATTTGCGTGCTGATTTTCCGATCCGTTTCGATTAGACATCGACCGATCAGCCGAACGCAAACCGACTCCGCCGCACCGTGAAAGCCGAGATCCCAGAAGCCCTGACCGAGGACGCCCCCAAGAATGCCTGGGGGAAGATCCTCACCGCGACCCCGGTCATCATGACCGTGGTGTCGACGATGCTCGCCGGGTTGTCCTCGAGCGAGATGACCCGTGCCCAATACGCCCGCTCACTCGGGGCGCAACAGCAGGCCAAAGCGGGGGATCAATGGGGGCTTTTCCAAGCCAAACGCCTCCGCGGCGCGCTTCAGCACAGCACCCTCGATCTCCTCCTGGCGACGACGGCATCGCGTCCCGGCGGTTTCGAACCGCCGCCCAGGACCGATCCGACGGTGATGGCGGGACTCCAGAAGGGGGAACTTCCGGCGGTGCCGCCCGGACCCGAGCTGCCCGCTGTCGTGCGATCCGGAATCGGGATGCTGGAGGCCGGACGCCCCGATTCCGAACTCGCCACCCTCCTCTTGGAGGTCGATCCGCAGACCTTGTCGGATGCCGAGCGGACGGCGCACGACCGGGCAGCCGCCCTCGATGCCGCGACCAAGCCCGTGAACCAGGCCATCGACGGTTTGGAGAAATCGGTCGGCGGCGGGGACCGGGAGGGGCTCCGGGATCTCACCGCCGCGCGCCTGCGATACACCGCCGTCCGGTATGATGCCGAGGCCCGCATCAACCAGACGATCGCCCAGGTCATCGAGTTGGAGGTGCGCAAGAGCAACCTCATTGCCGACCGGCACCAGCGTCGCAGCCAAAGGTTCTTCATCGGCATGTTGGGCGCGCAGGCGGCGGTCATCGTCTCCACCTTTTCCCTGGCGGCACGGCAGCGTTCGATCCTCTGGGGTTTCGCCACCGGGGTCGGACTCGCGGCGGTGGGTTTTGCTGTCTGGGTCTATTTCTTTGTATAATTCCTGTATAATCTATGGCCTTGGGAATATCACGATCCTGCACGAACACCCGACGGTTCCTCCTGCTGGCCGGATTGCTGGTCGGACTGGGCGCCTGGTCCGCACCCCTGCCCCGGTTGCGGGTGAGTGAGAACCACCGGTTTCTCACCACCGAAACCGGCCGGCCCTTTTTCTGGCTCGGGGACACCGCTTGGGAACTGTTTCACCGGTTGAACCGCGAGGATGCCACCCGTTACCTCCGCCAACGCGCAGAGAATGGCTATACGGTGATCCAAGCCGTGGCCCTGGCCGAGTTCGACGGCCTCACCGAACCCAATGCCTATGGGAACAAACCGCTCCTCGACAACGATCCCACACTGCCGGTCGAGGCCTACTTCCAACACGTCGACTGGATCGTCAAGGAGGCTAATTCGCTAGGGCTTTATGTGGGTTTCCTGCCGACCTGGGGGGACAAATGGAACCAGGCATGGGGCGCCGGCCCGGAGATCTTCACGCCCCAGAACGCCGAGACCTATGGCGAATGGCTCGGACGCCGTTATCGCGATGCCGGTCTCGTCTGGATCCTCGGGGGCGACCGGTCGGCCGACACCAACCGGCATCAGGAGATCATGGGGGCCCTGGCGCGCGGCTTGCGGAAAGGTGATGGCGGGTCGCATCTGATCACCTTTCATCCGACCGGCGGACAGGGTTCGGCCAAGGTGTTCCATAACGAGCCCTGGTTGGATTTCAACATGCGGCAGAACGGCCATGCCGCGGAGTTCACCGGACGCTATGACCAGACCCGCGTGGATTATGACCGGACGCCGATCAAACCGGTGCTCGATGCCGAGCCGATCTATGAGGACCACCCGATCAATTTCAATGCGAAGGTCTTCGGTCACTCGATCGCGGCGGATGTCCGGCGACCGCTTTATTGGGACCTGTTCGGGGGCGCCTGTGGCCATACTTATGGGAACCATGCGGTCTGGCAGTTTTGGACGCCGGAACGCAAGCCGGTGAACAATCCGTTGCTCCCGTGGAAGCAGGCCATCGCCCAACCGGGTGCGCTCCAGATGAAACACGGACGCGCCCTCATCGAGTCACGTCCGTTCCTGTCCCGCATCCCCGACCAGGACGTCATCGTGCCGGACCGCATCGAGACGTCGGTCCCGGGTGCGGGCCGATATAAATTTGTGGCGACGCGCGACACGGACCGGACTTATGCCTTTGTCTATGTGCCGGTGGGCAGGCCGTTCGCGGTGCATTTGGACGCGATCCGCGGGGACCGGGTGAAGGCCTGGTGGTTCAACCCGCGGACGGGCAAGGCGACGGCGATCGGGACTTATCCCGCGCAGGGTGAGCGGACGTTCACGTCGCCCGACCCGGGGGAGGCGACGGATTGGGTGCTGGTGTTGGACGACGCGAGGGCCGGGTATGCGGCGCCGGGTTCCAAGTCGCTGCTGAGGTGACGGCGGGACCCGGGGGGGAACCCGCCTGCTCACTCCTTGCTGAATTCCAACCCCGCCCCTTTCCCGACGGTCACCCGGATCGTGTCGCCCGGTTGGAATTCCCCACCCAGCAGGCGCGTCGCCAGCGGGTTGAGCACGAATTCCTGGATCGCCCGCTTCAACGGCCGCGCCCCGAATTGCGGATCATACCCCTCCTCCGCCAACCGTTTCCTCGCGGCGGCATCGACTTCCAATTTGAACTGCTTTTGCGCCAATCGTTCCGTCACCCGCACGAGTTGCAGGTCCACGATCCGCGCCAGATCCGATTCGTCCAGGCTCCCGAACAGGATGGTGTCATCAATCCGGTTAAGGAACTCGGGACGGAAATGGCGCTTCAGCTCCGCCATCACCTTTTCCTCCATCCCACGGCGCGCCACCGGGGTCATCTTGCCGTCCAGGAAATACTCCTGGATGATCGGTGAACCGAGGTTCGAGGTCATGATGACGATCGTGTTCCGGAAATCCACCGTCCGCCCCTGCCCATCGGTCAGACGGCCGTCGTCGAGGACCTGCAACAACACGTTGAACACGTCGGGGTGCGCCTTTTCGATCTCGTCGAAGAGGACCACGGAATAGGGTCGGCGGCGCACGGCCTCGCTCAATTGCCCGCCCTCGTCATAGCCCACATAACCCGGGGGCGCACCCACGAGCCGCGCCACGGTGTGCTTCTCCATGTATTCGGACATGTCGATGCGCACCATCGCCTGGTCGTCATCGAAGAGGAACCCGGCCAGGGCCCGCGCCAGTTCGGTTTTGCCGACGCCGGTGGGTCCGAGGAAAATGAAGGAACCGATCGGACGGCCCGGATCCTGGAGGCCGGATCGGGCGCGGCGCACGGCGTTCGAGACCGCCACGACGGCGGCTTTTTGTCCGACCACCCGTTCGCCGAGTCGGGTTTCCATCTGCACGAGTTTCTCGCGCTCGCCCTCGAGCATGCGGGCGACCGGGATGCCGGTCCACGAGGCCACCACGCGGGCGATGTCTTCTTCGGTGACTTCCTTGCGCAGGAGCGACGTCTGGTTTCCCGCGGCGGATTGGCTCTGTTTTTCCACGGCCGCCAGCTTCTTTTCGAGCTCGGGCAACCGGCCGTATTGGAGTTCGGCGGCGCGGGTCAGGTCACCTTTGCGTCCGGCCTGTTCGAGTTCGGTTTTCACCTGCTCGACCTGCGCCTGCAACACGGACACGGCATTGATCGCGCCCTTCTCATTCTGCCATTGGGCCGTGAGTGCCGAGGAACGACCCTTGAGATCCGCCAGTTCCGCCTCCAACCGCCGCAGATGTTCGCGCGACGGGGCGTCCTTCTCCTTGGCCAGCGACGTCCGCTCGATCTCCAACTGCATGATCTGCCGGTCGAGCTGGTCGATCACCGTGGGCTTGGAATCCAGTTCCATCCGGAGACGGGAAGCGGATTCATCGACGAGGTCCACCGCCTTGTCGGGAAGGAAACGGTCGGAGATATAACGGTGGGAAAGCGTGGCGGCGGCGATCAGGGCGGCGTCCTGGATCCGCACCCCGTGATGGGTCTCATAACGTTCCTTCAAACCGCGCAGGATCGCGATGGTGTTCTCGACCGAGGGTTCCGCGACCAGCACCGGTTGGAAGCGGCGTTCGAGGGCCGGGTCCTTCTCGATATGCTTGCGATACTCATCGAGCGTGGTGGCCCCGACGCACCGGAGTTCACCGCGCGCGAGTTGGGGTTTGAGCATGTTGGCGGCATCGGCGGACCCCTCCGCCTGGCCCGCCCCGACGATGGTGTGCAGTTCGTCGATGAACAGGATGATGCGGCCCTCGGCGGCGGTGATCTCCTTGAGAAAGGCCTTGAGACGATCCTCGAATTCCCCGCGAAACCTGGCCCCCGCGATCATGGCCGCGAGATCCATGGCGATGATCCGCTTGTTCTTCAGGGACTCGGGGACGTCGCCATTGACGATGCGCCGCGCCAATCCCTCGACGATGGCCGTCTTGCCCACGCCCGGTTCGCCGATGAGCACCGGGTTGTTCTTGGTGCGACGGGTCAGGACTTGCATGACGCGGCGGATCTCGTCATCCCGCCCGATGACCGGGTCGATCTTGCCCTGGCGGGCGAGCTGGGTGAGGTCGCGCCCATATTTGTCGAGGGTCTGGATCTTGTCCTCGGGGGTCTGGTCGGTGACGCGTTGGGAGCCCCGGATCTCGGCGAGCGCCTGGAGCAACGGGGCCCGCTTGACGCCGTGCCGCTGGAGCATTCCGTGGAGCTTCTCGCCGCCTTTTTCCAGGAGCCCGAGGAAGAGGTGCTCGGTCGAGACGTAATCGTCCTTCAGTTTCTTGGCTTCGCCGGTCGCGGCTTGGAGGGCGGCTTGGAGCTCGGCGGTCGGATAGGTTTGCGTGACCCCCTCGACGCGGGCGCGACGGCCCAATTCGGCTTCCAGATCCGCCACCAACCGCGCCACGGGCACCCCGAGTTTTTGGAGGAGCGGCGGGACGAGGCTGTCGGTTTGGTTGACCAGTGCGAGGGCGAGATGCTCCGAATCGAGCTGTTGTTGGGATCGGTCGAGGGCCAGTTGCTGGGCGGTCGAGAGCGCCTCTTGGGCCTTGATCGTGAGCTTTTCCAAATTCATGCCAAAGTGCCCCGCAATCGGAATGCCAGCGGAAGCTCATGGGAATCCAAGCAAAAGCCCGAAACGCCTCCGGAATCCGAGACGCAGCGGGCCATTCGGACCCACCTGCGAGTCATCCGCCCGGGACGATTGGCACACGTTCCCCAAACCCGGAGGGCCAAAGGGGCGCACCTCTCCAAGCTCGCCTCAGGTCCTTTCCGGTTCCAATGTCCCCCCATGTTTCCCCGCCTGTCGGTCCTCCCGGGCTTGCTCGCACTCACCGCCCTGGGCGCAACCGGCACCCCGCATCGCTGGGTCGTGTCGGCCAATGAAAACAAGCTCGACCTGGTCACCGGATCCCAACGGGTCTTGGAACACGCCGCGCCGGACACGGTCACCGTGCTCGATTTCGCGATCTTCCCGCCGTCGTTCCGTCACCTCACCAACGTCCCCAACACGGTCATCGGTCCGCCATCCAATGTCGGGGTCACCCCGGACGGTCACTACGCCCTCATTGCGGATTCCATCGTGCTGGATCCGTCGCGCCCGGCGAAATGGGCGCCGGCGCGCGGGGTCCGGGTGCTGGATCTCACGGCGGAACCGCCCCGCGTCACCGACACCGCCGAGGCCGGCGCCCAACCGTCCGGGCTCGCCATCAGCCGCGATGGCACCCGGGTCGCCATCGCCAATCGCGCGGGGGGGTCCGTGTCCGCCTTCCGGTTCTCCGGCGGCCGGCTCCAACCGTTGAACACCGTCACCTTCACCGCCGCGACCAACGAGGTCTCCGATGTCGCGTTCAGCCCGGACGGACAGACGGTCCTGGCCTCCGTCACCCAGGCCGGACACCTGCGCGTGTTGCGCTGGACCGATTCCGGCCTGGTCGCGACCGATCGGCGGGTGTCGGTGTATGGCAAGCCGTACCGGGTGCAATTCACGCCCGACGGACGCCTGGCGCTGGCGAGCGGGGCGGGGTTTGGCAACGGTGACGATCTCGACGCGTTGACGGTGATCGACGTGAACGGTGAAACGATGCGGACGGTGGATTATGTCCCGCTGGCGAGCGGGCCCGAGAGTTTTGACGTGAGCCCCGACGGACACTGGTGCGCGGCGGTGCTGATGAACCGATCCAATCTGGGACCCAAGGATCCGGCGCGTCGTGATCACGGGTTGATCGTGGTGCTGGAACGGAAGGGCGACCGGTTTGTCCGACGACAAGAATTGGCGACGGGTGCGATTCCGGAGGGGGTGTTGTTCAGCCCCGACGGCAAGCATTTGGTGGTCCAATGTCATCCGGACCGGGAATTGCGATTATATGACGTGACCCGGGGCGGAGTCCGGGACACAGGGCGACGCGTTATCACGCCGGGGATGCCGTCGGGGATTGGCCGGGGGCCTTGAACCTACGGTTCCCATTTCAAGCGGGCCGCCTCATCGGGACCGATCTCGCGGACCGAGCCATCCACAAAACCAATGACCACCGGTCGACCCCGGGTGGGCGGGCGGAACAGTTCGCGTCCGCCGGCCAGGTTCCAGTTCCAGCCCGTCGATTGGAACTCGAAGTAGAGCACGGTGCGCCCCGGTTCGCGGACGGCGGAGCGGGGCGTGGCCGCCACGGCGAGGTTGCTGCCGATGGCGCGGCGTCCGAACCCGAATTCAAAGACTTCCTCCGGCGTTTCACCGAGAGCCTCGGCTTCCACCGTCAGCAGGGAATTCCAATTCCCGGGCGGAAGCAACCCCGCCAGCCCGGTGATTCCGCAGGGAACAAGGGCCAGAGCGAACGAGGTGATCGCCAAGCCGCTCCACGGCAGTGGCCGGGCCGGGACTGGCAACGGGACTGGATCCGGGGTTGGCGGCGATTCAGGTATTGGCACAGGACAATACCTCCAGCACCCGCGGCGATCCCCGAAGTTTCAACCGACCCCGTCTCCCTCACTCCCACTCGATCGTCCCGGGCGGCTTGCTGGTGACATCGAACACCACGCGGTTCACGCCGCGCACCTCGTTGGTGATGCGGCTGGAGATCTTCTCGAGCAGCTCATAAGGCAACCGCACCCAATCGGCGGTCATGCCATCCTGGGATTCCACGGCGCGGATCGCGATCGTGAAGCCATAGGTCCGCTCGTCGCCCTGCACGCCCACGCTGCGCACGGGAAGAAGCACGGCGAAGGTCTGCCAGGTCCGGTAATACAGGTCGGCCGCCTTCATCTCCTCGACGACGATGGCGTCGGCAACCCGCAGGATCGAAAGTTTCGCGGCCGTGATCTCACCGAGACAACGGACGGCCAGACCGGGCCCGGGAAAAGGCTGGCGTTGGACGATCTCGCGCGGCAGACCGAGTTCGTCGCCCAGCAACCGCACCTCATCCTTGAAGAGGCAGCGCAGTGGCTCAACCAGCTTGAACTTCATCCTCTTGGGCAGCCCACCGACATTATGGTGGCTCTTGATCATTGCCGCCGGGTTGCCCGCGATGGGCACCGACTCGATGACATCGGGATAGAGCGTGCCTTGGGCGAGGAACCTGGCGCGACCCGCCCGTTGCGTGGCGGCTTGGAAGACGTCGATGAAAGTCTTGCCGATGACCTTGCGTTTCCGTTCCGGGTCGGTGACCCCCTTGAGCTTGCGAAGGAACAATGCGGCCGCGTTCTCATATTGCAGCCGGATCTGGAAATGGCGTCCAAAAACCTCCCGCACCACGTCGGCCTCGCGCGCCCGGAGCAGGCCGTTGTTCACGAAGATGCAGGTCAGTTGGGCGCCGATCGCACGGTGCAGCAAGGCCGCCGCCACGCTCGAATCCACCCCGCCGCTCAAGCCGAGGATCACCTCGTCGGTCCCGACCTGACGCCGGATCTCGGCGGTGGCCTGGTCGACGTAGTTGTGCATCGTCCAGCCCTTGCCGCATCCGCAGATCCCGTGCACGAAATTTGCCAGGAGGGCCCGGCCATGGGGCGTGTGGACGACTTCGGGATGGAATTGGATGCCGAACAACCGTTTCTTCCGGTTTTCAAGCGCGGCGTACTTCGAATTGTCGGTGGTGCCGACAATGGCGAAACCCTTGGGAAGACGGGTGAGTTTGTCGCCGTGCGAATTCCACACCTGCATCGACCCGGGCAGGTTGGCGAACAGGGCGCACTCCGGATCCACGACGGTCAGGGTGCCCTTGCCGTACTCGCGTTTGTCTCCCGGCTCGACCTTTCCCCCGAGGAACTGGGCGAAGATCTGGACACCGTAACAGATCCCGAGGATCGGCACGCCCAAGCCGAAGATCCCGGGGTCGGGCAACGGCGCCTTGGCCGCATAGACCGAGGCCGGCCCGCCCGACAGGATCAGGCCCTTGGGTTGGAGCAGCGCGATCTCTGCCGCCGGGGCATCGAATGGCAGGATGGTGGAGTAGACGTTGGATTCGCGGATTCGCCGCGCGATGACCTGGGTGTACTGCGAGCCGAAATCCAGGATGACGATCTGTTCCATGTCGGAGTTGAAAAAACAGCTTTTGGGGTTTTGCGCAGCATTTGGAAAGAGCAAAAGCCATGGCACCCTACGACGGCGCCCCGACTTGGATGCCGTTCCGGAGGCAATACCCACCGTTCACCACATATTTCTCCGCCCAATGCCGCAGCCCGGCCCGCTCCTCCAGCGTCAACTCCCGCACGACCTTCGCCGGCGATCCCAGCACCAGGGAACCCGCCGGCACTTTCGTCCCGGGGGTCACCAAGGCGTGCGCCCCGATCAGGCACTGTTCCCCGATCACCGCCCCGTCCAGGATGGTCGACCCGATCCCGACCAGGCACCCGTCGCCCACGGTGCAGGCATGCACGTTCGCCGAATGGCCCACCGTCACCCAATTGCCCACAAGGCACGGGAAATCATCGGCCAGATGCAGCACGGCGTTGTCCTGGATGTTCGAATGATGCCCGACCACGATACGGTTGATGTCGCCCCGCAACACCGCGCCGTACCATACGCTGCTGTGATCCCCGAGTTCGACGTCGCCCAGCACCACCGCCGTCCGCGCCAGGTAGACCTCACGACCCAACCGTGGCTGGCGTCGAAGGTGGCGGTCCAATTGCGCGATCAATGCTTCCATGCCGCCATCCTCCGCAACCCGGGCCCCGCGGACAAGGGTGCTTGCCCACCCCCTGCCCACCCGGGCAGCGTCCGCGCGACATGACACTGCGCGAGGCCATCGATCACGCCGCCCGCCGCCTCGACCAGGCCGGCGTCGATTCCCCGCGCCTGGAGGCCGAGCTTCTCCTCGAGCACGTCCTGGGAATCCCCCGTCTCCGGCTCATCGTCCAATCCTCTGACCCGCTCTCTCCCGAAGCCGCGGCGGCGTTGGAACAATTCGTCGCCCGGCGCGCCACCCGCGTGCCCCTGCAACATCTCACCGGTTGGGCTCCGTTCTTGGAACATCGGTTGCAGGTCACGCGCGACACCCTCATCCCCCGCCCCGAGACCGAGCAACTCGCCGGGTTCGCCTTGGATCGGCTCCGCCCGCTCGCCGCCGTACGCGGCGGCAAGACGGTGCAGGTCCTGGATCTGGGCACCGGGACCGGTTGCCTGGCCCTGGCCCTCGCCGCCGCCGTTCCCACCGCCCGTGTCACCGCCATCGAAATCTCCCCGCCCGCCGCCGAAGTCGCCCGGCGCAATTTCGCGGAGGCGGGCGTGGCGGGACGTGTCGAATTGATCGAAGGCGATGGTTTTCTTGTGGTGCCCGCCTTGGGCCGTCGCTTCGACCTGATCGTCACCAATCCGCCGTACCTCCCGAACGCCGACATTGCCGGCCTTGCGCCCGAGGTGCGCGATCATGACCCCCACGTGGCGTTGGCGGGGGGAGCGGACGGTCTGGATTGCTACCGACGCCTTGCGGAAATCGCCGGTGAATGGCTCGAACCCGACGGTTGGTTGCTCGCGGAATTCGGCGATGACCAGGCCCCGGCCCTGTCTGTTCTGTTCGCCCGGCACGGATGGAAGGGCATCCAAGTGGAGAAAGACTTGAGCGGCCGGGATCGGGTTCTCATCGTTCGTCCGCCGTCCGCCACCTGACCCGGTTCCAAGGGACCCTCGGGCGCGGCCGTTGACCACATGGACAGTTTCTTGATTGAGGGAGGGATCGCCCTGCGCGGCGAGGTGAACATCAGCGGCTCGAAAAACGCCGTCCTGCCCATCATGGCAGCGGCGTTGCTCACGGCCGAGACGTGCGTCATCCGGCGCGTGCCGGACTTGAGCGACGTGCGTTTCATGGGCCGGATATTGGAATCGGTGGGTGCGGAGGTGAAGTTCGAGGACGGCACCCTCACCCTGCGCGCCGCCAACATCCGTGGATTTGGCGACTACGACCTGATCCGCAAGATGCGCGGATCCATCTGCATTCTGGGTCCCCTGCTGGCCCGGTTGCGCGAGGCGACGGTCTCCCTGCCGGGCGGTTGTGTGATCGGCACGCGCCCGATCGATCTCCACCTGAAGGCGCTCCAGGCCTTGGGCGCGGAGATCCGGGTCGCGGGCGGATATGTGTACACCACCGCGCCCCGTCTCGACGGCGCCCTGGTGTTCCTGGGCGGACGCGCCGGTCCCACCGTGTTGGGCACCGCCAACCTGCTCATGGCCGCGACCCTGGCCGAAGGGGTCACCGTCATCGAAAGCGCCGCCTGTGAACCGGAGATCATCGACCTCGCCGATTTCCTCAACGCCATGGGCGCAAAGATCCATGGGGCCGGAAGTCCCACTCTCACCATCACCGGGGTGAAAGAGCTTCACGGGGCCGAACATGACCTGATACCCGATCGCATCGAGGCCGGGACCTTCGCCGTCGCGGCGGTCGCAACCGGGGGTGAGGTGACCCTCCGGGGCGCGCGCCCGGATCACATGGGCGCGGTGCTCGACAAACTCCAGGAAGCCGGGGCACGCATCCAACGCAGCGCCGGCGCGCTAACCATCAAGGGCGGCGGGTTGGTGCGCCCGGTCGACCTCACGACGATGCCCTACTCGGGATTCCCGACCGACATGCAGGCGCAACTGATGGCGCTCATGTGCCAGGCCCAGGGGACGAGCATCATCACGGAACGGATCTTTGAATCGCGTTTCATGCACGCCTCGGAGTTGATGCGGTTGGGGGCGGAAATCGCCATCGAAGGCCCGAGTGCGATCGTGAAAGGCGGCCGGCCGTTGAGTGGGGCACCGGTCATGGCCAGTGATTTGCGGGCCTCGGCGGCGCTGGTGATTGCGGGAATGGCTGCGGGGGGAACCACGCAGGTCCACCGCGTGTACCATCTGGACCGGGGCTACGAACGGATGGAGGAAAAGCTGGGCCGCCTGGGCGCCCGCATCTCGCGGATTCCGGGCGAGTGAGAGGGAGGGCTATTTCAGGACCGAACCGAACACCTCTTTCAACAACTCGGTGGTGCGCGCGGCGGGATTGGCCCGGATGCGTTTCTCCTCGTCGGCCACCATCTTGAACAGGCCGTCGAGGGCGCGTTCGTTCACATAGCCGTCCAAGTCCATTGCCTGGTCGTCCACCACGCTCTTCCGCAGGCCGCCCAAGAGGCCGCCCCCCAAGGAATCGGCCGCGGTCAGGTGACCGGTCATGTTCTTGTAAGCCGCGGTGACCCCCACCTCGTCGGTCGCCTTTTTCACCAGCGGCAGGAACCGCTCCGCCAGGTTCGTGCGGGTCGTGCGCGCGAAGAACTGCGTGGCGGCGTCGGGCGGGCCGTTGAGGATGTTCCGGGCGTCGGCGATGGTCATCTTTTGAAGGGAATCCGCAAAGACCGCAGCCGCCTCGGGGACGGCCTTCTCCGCCGCCCGGTTCAGCGACCCCACGAAATCGTCCGCCAACTTGTCCTGCCCGACCGCCCGCAGACCCCGCTCGACCGACTGCAGCTTGGCGGGCATGGGGATTTTCACGTCGAGGTTGGTGAGGAATCCGCCGGGTTTCCCCAAGTCCGACACCGCCTGTTTCAACCCCTTGCCCAGCGCCTCCCGGAGTCCGGCGATCACCTTGTCCTCGCCCAGGGCGGCCCCCAGTGCGGCCGTGGCGGGATCGGCGGTCTTGGGTTTGTTGATGCCGAAGAGATCGAAAATGTCGGCCCGGATCGGGACGGCGGGGGTCATCAACGTGAGCAGGGTCAGAAGGATCGCCGACGCGGTGGCGGAGACCGGCCGGCGGGAGCTGCGTCGGAAGAATCGGGTGGGAGATTTCATGGGAGCCTTTTTCAAAAACCAATCTAGGCCGGAGCCGGGAATATTCAATGGGATGGGGCCGCGATTTGTCGGGTGTCGCGCGGATCACCACCCCCGCCTTTTCTTTTGCGCCCTTGCCGATCTTGGCCTGAGATTTTCTATGCATCGTCACGGCCACCCACCGCCACTCAGCGAACATGACTCACGACGACGTCAGCCGGATCGAGCGGGAATTGGGGATCACGGTGCCCGAGGATTACCGGGCATTGGTCACCGACTACCCGGCGGAACTCTGGAAGCATGTCTCGGATTTCGATCTCTTGGACGACCCATCGGGGGTCATCGAGATCAACCGCGAGGTCCGGACCGGGGACTTTTATGATCTCACGTGGCCGGAGGAATACTTCGCGATCGGTGAGACCCGGCGCGGCGATTACTACTGCCTGGACCTGTCGAATGATGCTTCCCCGGTGATCTATTTTGACCACGAGGCCAAGGCCTTCTTGGAACGGGCACCCTCCCTGCAGGAATGGTGGCCGAAGGTCGTCGAGGAATATGGGGGTGGGTAGACGGCGGGGATCGGAGATCGGAGATCGGGGTTCGGCAGAAAGTGTCAGAGTCGGCGAAGTTCTGAAGTTCTGAAGTTCTGAGGTTCAGTCTTTCCCGATCTCCGATCTCCGAACCCCGATCCTTGACGGCCGGCATCCGGACCGCGACCTGTCCGGTAACCCGATGACCACGCCGCAACGCATCAGTGACCTGCAACTTGCCGAACGTCCCCGCGAACGTCTCGCCGAACACGGCCCCGATGCCCTGCGCAACGGGGAACTCCTCGCCATCCTCCTTCGCACCGGTATCCGCGGGGCATCCGCCGTGGCCGTGGCCGACACTCTCCTCCAGCGTTTCGGAAGTCTCGAGGCCCTCGCCCGCGCTCCTTTCGACGATCTCCGCACCAAGGGTATCGGTCGCGACAAGGCCGCCGCCCTGAAGGCCGCCTTCACCCTCGCCCGCCGCCTCGCCGGGGAACTCCGCCGCGAATCCCCCGTCCTGGACCATCCCGAGGCCGTCGCGGTCCTGCTTCGGGACGACGCCATGGCCGCCTCCGTCGAACGACTCCAAGTCGTCCTGGTGAACACGCGGCGGCGGTTGATCCGGATCGACTTGGTGGCGGAGGGATTGCTCGACCAACTATTGGTCCATGCCCGCGAGGTGTTCCGACCGGCCATTTCGGCCAATGCCCACGCCCTCATCCTCGCCCATAACCATCCCAGCGGCGATCCCACGCCCTCCGAAGCCGACATCCGGGTGACGCGTGACCTGATCCGTGCGGGGCAATTGCTGAAGATCGAGGTGCTCGACCACCTCATCATCGGACGGCGGACCGAATCGCGACCGCGGGATTATTGTTCGCTCCGGGAACTGGGTTATTGGGCCGGGCACTGAGGAGGGCCGCCCGGGCCTCATTCATATCGGAGCGCCAGAGCCATGCGCACACCGATCTCCCGTTGCCGCCGGGTGACAGTGAAGGACAGAAGGCCATACAGGCCGATGATGGCCAGAATCAAGGCGAGGGCGGCGACCCCCCCCAGCAAGCCGAGATTGAGTCGCTCCGGGGCAACATTATTGTTCCGGATCTCCTTCATGGTCTGGATTCCGAATAGGGGCAGCGCCGGGTCGAGCTGGGAGACCTGCTGCCGCATCGTGGCCAACATGGCACCCGGTTCAGCGGTTGTCTTGACCAACACGGCCATGTTCCGGAGCGTCTGCTGAAAAATGGGGAAGTAAGCCTGCACCATCCCGCCCTGGTCGCTCAGGCGATTCTCCTTCACGCGTCCGACCACACCCACGATGGTCACGACCGGTTGTTTCCCACGTTCCCCCCAGGGAATCCGGACCCGCTGGCCGATGGGATTCTGGTTGGGCCAATGGCGCCTGGCGAATTCCTCATCGATGATGACCGACTTGAGTCCGGCTCCCCAATCATCACCGGACGCAGTGCCCCTCAGGTGCTCCCGATTGTCCTGTTCCGTGAAATCGCGTCCTTGGAGAAGTGGAATGCCCATGACCCGGAAGTAATCGGGCGCGACAAGATGAACCTGCAACGAGGGTTGAAGATGGGGCGGTGGCTCGGGTCTCCCCTCAATCAGGAAGAGCATATCCCAGCCGCCTTCATGCAGGGGAGTCGTCTGTGAGGCGAGGCTGGCGGCCTGCACACCGGGTGACGCGCGCAGTTTCTCAAGCAAAGCATGGCAAAAAAGGATCTGCTGTTCCCCTGTTTGATACTTATCTTCCGGTGGATTGATTCGGAACGTCAAAACCCGGTCGACGACAAAGCCGGCAGAAGTACGCGCAGGTCCAGGCTGATTTCGGCCGCGCGCGGCATGTTCCCGCCGGCCAGCGCCGCGACGACACGGAGGGCGCCCGCGGCGAGAAGCAATCCCACCCCCGTGCCCAGCAGCGACAGTCCAATAATCCGTCGCTCTGCACACCCCGGGAATCGCAAGGCCGCGAACACGTCCGCCGACATCAGCACCCCCGCCAGGCGGGCCGGCTCGCCCGCGCCCGTGAGTGTGAAATTGCCCCCACTATAGGCACCAAATGTTTCAAAGACCGATTGCTGCTTCCTCCAATCGTTGAAATTGGGATATGAAATCGATCCCTCCGACCAATCGGGTCCCCGCTCGCACAGCCAAACCAATTGTCCCGAGTCGGGATAAGGGAGCGGACGCAGGAGCACCGCATCCACCACACTGAAAATGGCCGTGTTCGCCCCGACGCCCAACGCGAGGGTGATCACCGCCACGGCCGCGAAGCCGGGGTTCTTGCGCAGTTGCCGCGCCCCGAA
>JANYCC010000375.1 GCA_025360495.1 Verrucomicrobiota bacterium
GAATTCCGCAAGCTCCATGACTTTGCGATCGACGCCGTCCGCCGGGCGTTGCCGACGGCCCGGGTCGGAGGCGCGGACAGTGCCGGCAGTGGCGGGGCCTTCACCCGCGACTTCCTCGGTCATTGCCTGAGTGGGACCAACTTCGCCACCGGCCGGATCGGCACGCCCATCGACTTCATTTCGTTCCATGCAAAGGGCGCGCCGATCACGACCAACGGGCACGTGCGCATGGGCCTCGCGAATCAGTTGCGAACGATTGACGACGGATTCCGCCTCATCGCCTCGTATCCCGAACTCCGGGGCAAACCCATCGTCATCGGTGAATCGGACCCCGAAGGATGCGCGGCCTGCCAGGGACCGGCGTTGGCTTATCGCAATGGCACGATGTATTCGAGCTACACGGCCGCCAGCTTCGCCCGCAAACACGATCTCGCCGTCCGGCACGGTGTGAATCTCGAAGGTGCCCTGACGTGGGCCTTTGAGTTTGAAGGCCAACCTTATTTCGCGGGATTCCGGTCCCTTGCCAGCCGGGGCATCGACAAGCCCGTGCTCAATGTCTTCCGGATGTTCAGCCGGATGGGTGGGCAGCGGATCACGGTGGACAGTGACGGGGCCATTCCGCTGGACGAAATCTTGCAAAAGGGGGTGCGTGCGCGGGCCGATGTGGCCGGGCTCGCCGCCTTGGAACCCGGCCGAATCAGCATCCTGGTGTGGCATTATCACGATGACGATGTCCCGGGACCGGATGCCGCAGTGGGATTGACGTTGGCGGGTCTGCCGCTCCAGGACGGACCGGCCCGACTGGAGCACTTCCGGATTGATGCGACCCACAGCAACGGCTTCACCGCATGGCAGCGGATGGGGTCACCGCAGGAGCCGACGCCCTCCCAATATGAGCAACTGGAGGCGGCCGGCCGGTTGGCTGAATTCGGTCCGCCCGAGACCCTCCGGGTGATCGGCTCCGAGGCGTTGGTGAAGTTTCAATTGCCCCGACAGGGTGTGTCCCTGCTGGTACTGACCTGGCCACGGGTCCGGTGAGCCGGATAGGGCCACGAATGACGGAACCGATCCGTACCCCGTCACTTTGAGCTCTTTTGCGTTCTTTCGGGGCCATCCCTTCCCGGCCGGCTACAGGGGAGTCGTTTGGCCGCAAAAGATCACAAGGGGCGCAAAAGATGGGAACTGGTGCTTGCCCACCTTACATCCGGAATCTAGGTGTCCATCGGCAGTCGACCCCTGCCTCAAATGAACACCATCAACGACCTCTGCGACATTGTCAGGAAAACTGGCTACGCGATCCACATCTATCATGGGCATGGGCATTTGGAAAAAGTGTATGAAAACGCCCTGGTGCATCGGCTCCGGAAACATGGGCTGGACGCGAAACAGCGGCACCCGATCCAGGTCACCGACGAGGACGGCACCGTCATTGGCGACTATTATGCAGACTTGCTCGTGGAGGGCCGCCTGATTGTGGAATTGAAGGCGGTGAAATCGCTGGCGGCCGAGCACACAGCCCAACTTCTGGGTTACTTGAAATCCACCGGAACAGAGCACGGGCTGTTGGTGAATTTCGGCTCCTATAGGTTCGAGATCAAGAAATTCGTCCTCCAGCTGAATGGCGGACTTCGCACCGGGGGAATCTGAGGCTTTCGCGTTTTTTTTGCGGCCCTGTCCCCCCGACCGGGCCCCAGTCAGAATGTTTTGCCGCAACAGATCGAAAGGAGCGCAAAGGATGGGAACAGGTCCGGGCCCCCTGTCCTTTGGCGCTCTTTCGCGTTCTTTAGCGGCCATTCCTCCCCAACCGGCCATCCGATCCGCCGGGGCCGCCAGCGCATCCGGCCGAGGCAACCAGTCAGAATGTTTTGCCGCAACAGATCGCAAGGAGCGCAAAGGATGGGAACGGGTCCGGGCCCCCTGTCCTTTGGCGCTCTTTTGCGTTCTTTAGCGGCCATTCCTCCCCAACCGGCCATCCGATCCGCCGGGGCCGGCCAGCTGCCGGCTCATCCCCGGTTGACCTTGGGATCCGAGCCAAGCGCCATCCGATAGCTGATGAACGCCCCGATGCCCACCATGAGCAGCGTGAGGGGTTTCAATCGGTGGAGGTGGCCCAGGAAATAGGTCAGGCTCGCATCGGTCACGAACGGAGCGAATTTCCATTCCGTGAACAGCCCGAGTGCGAGTCCGGCGACCCCGCATCCGAGCGCGAAAGGCGTCGAACGGAAACGCACGCACAGGCCCGCCCCCAAGCCCAGAAGCCCGGGGGGCAAGACCAGTGCGTAAAAGCCCTGTCGAGCCATCCACATGAAGGCGAAATAACCGATGACGCCGCCCGCCATCGCACCCAACACCCCGAGCGCGATCCGCACCTGTCGATTCATGTCGTGATCTCCTTCACCACGCGACCGGACACATCCGTGAGCCGGAAATCGCGGCCGGCATAACGATACGTGAGTCGTTCATGGTCGAGGCCCAGCAGGTGCAGGATTGTCGCGTGCAGGTCGTGGACATGGACGGGATTCTCGACGGCGTGCATCCCGAATTCATCGGTCGCGCCGTACACGGTGCCGCCCCGGATGCCGCCTCCCGCCAGCAGCGTCGAAAACGCGGTGTGATGGTGATCCCGGCCCGACTTCTTCCCTTCCCGCTGCTCGGCATAAGGCGTCCGACCAAACTCACCACCCCAGATGACCAGCGTGTCGTCGAGCAGGCCGCGGGATTTCAGATCGGCGATCAGGGCGCCCCCGGCCCGGTCCCCGTCGGCGCACAGTTTGCGGTGGCGTTCATCATGGTTCTCATGGGTGTCCCACGGCTGGTTGTCCGAGCTGGTATAATAAACCGTCACAAATCGCACGCCGTCCTCCACCAAACGACGGGCCAGCAGACACGAACGGGCGAACGGGGTGTCACCGTACATCTCCCGGACGGAAGCGGGTTCCCGGCTGATATCGAAGGTGTCCATGGCGGCGGACTGCATCTGGTAGGCCGTCTCCATGGTCTTGATCTGGGCGTCGAGCTCGGCATCGCCGTCGTGATCCCGGAGATGGACGCGGTTGAGTTGCTGGAGCAGATCCAACTGTTCGCGTTGTTGGGTGGCGCCGAGTTTCGGGTTCCGGATGTTGGCGACCAGTTGATCGACCCGCATGTCCGAGGTGATGACGCTGGTGGCCTGGTATTCGGCGGGAAGGAAGCTGTTGCTCCAGAGCGCGGGTCCCACGACGATCTTGTTGCTCGGTCGCAACACCACATAACCCGGCAGGTTTTCGTTCGCCGAACCCAATCCGTACATCAGCCAGGAACCGAGCGACGGACGGATCGGCTGGACGTTCCCCGTGTGCATCTGCAGGAGGGCCGGCTCGTGGTTGGGCACGTCGGTCCGCATCGAACGGATGATGCAACAGTCGTCGATCACCCGCGCAAGGTTCGGCAGGGTCTCGCTCACCTCGATCCCGCCTTGGCCGTGGCGCGAGAATTCCAGGGGCGACGGCATGAACCCGCTGCCCTTGTTCTTTTTATATAAATCTCCGGTCGGCTGCTCCCCGGCGTGGCGTTTCAGGGCCGGTTTCGGATCGAAAGTGTCCACATGGGACGGGCCGCCGTTGAGAAACAGGAAAATGACCCGTTTGGCGCGCGGTTGAAAGTGGGGTCCGTGGACCGACGCCGAGGACGCCGAGGACGCTGCGGTGGCCGATCCCGGACCGAGCAGGCCCGCCAGGCTGAGCATCCCGAAGCCGCCGCCCAACCGGCGCAACATCTGCCGGCGGGTGAACGGCCGGTCCGGTGCGGAAGGGTCAATCCACATAAATCATCTCGTTCGCGGCGAGCAGTGCCTGGGCGTATTGTTCCCAACGCGACATCTCCGGGACGGGCGACCGGCCCAGAAACCCGATGGCCAATGCGGTTTCCTCCGGGGTCGCGGGCCGGCCATAAAGCAGGAGATAGGCGCGCTCCACCCGGCGGGCATCTTTCTCCTCCGGATGGACGGTCAGACGCTCGGCCAGGGCCCGGGCCCGACCGATGATGAAGGGGCTGTTCAGCAGAAACAGCTTCTGCGTCGCCGTCGTCGTGACGGACCGTTTCTCGGCGTGGACATTGGCGTCCGGATAATCGAACTGGGTCAGCACATCATTGAGTTTGAGCCGGCTGATGCGCGCATAGACGGTGCGACGCCGGTTCGAAGGCGAGTCCAGTTCCACCGACGGCCCGCCGGCATTCTCGAGTTCGATTTCGCCCGAGGCGGACAGGACGGCGTCCCGCCACATCTCGATGGGCAGCCGCCGGCGGTTCATCCGCGAATACCAGGCATTGTCGGGATCGCGGCTTCGCTGCCCGGAATCGGCCCGTGACTCCTGCCGATAGGTGGCCGAGAGCACCATTTCAGCAACGAGGGCCTTCACGGACCAGCCCCGCTCCATGAAACGCACCGCCAGGTCGTCGAGCAATTCGGGATGGCTGGGACGCAGGCCCTGCGTGCCGAAATTGCTGGGCGTGCCCACCAGACCGCGGCCGAACATCAGGCTCCAGACCCGGTTGACCATGACCCGGGCGGTGAGCGGATTCCGCGGGTCGGCAAGGGCGTCGGCCAATTCCTCGCGGCCGCTGCCCGATGCGAAGGGCTTCGGCTCGGCGGCCGAAAGCACCCGGAGGAACCGGCGCTCCGCCACGGGCCCGAGACGGTCCACGCTGCCCCGCAGAAAAACATTCAGATCGTGCACCTTGCCCTCCTCGATGATGTGCACCGCATCGGGGTCCGATTTGGGCCTGGCCTTCTTGCCCGGGTCGTCTTTCCCGACCTTGGCGTCGATCGCCTCCTTCCTGTCCCCGGCCGGTGCGTCGCCCTGCCCCGCGGGATTCTTATCCACCATCCGCGTGCTCGCGAACACGCCGGCCAGCGCGTAATAGTCGCGCATGGTGATGGGGTCGTATTTATGATCGTGACACCGGGCGCAGGCGACGGTGAGGCCAAGGAAGGAACGGGACACGGTGTCGACGCGGTCCTCCCATTCATCGGCCATCACGTCGAGCCGGTCGCGGTTATAATATTTGGGGCCGAGCCCGATGAAACCGAGGGCCGCCAATTGGTTTGCCGGGGCGCCGATCCGGTCGGCGGCGAGTTGGAGCCGGATGAAACTGTCATAGGGCAGGTCGCGGTTGTAGGCCTCGATCACCCAGGCCCGGTAGCGCCATGCGTTCG
>JANYCC010000385.1 GCA_025360495.1 Verrucomicrobiota bacterium
CCCCCCGTTTCATCGACGCGGTGGGCGCCGGGTTCATCCGGTTCGGGCCCGAGCGGCAAGCGGCAGCGCCACCGTTCCTCCTTCGGCACGCCATCGGTCACCGCGAGGTACACTTTCTCCACGGCGCGGGAGGAAAAAAGATCACTGAACGGGTGGATCGCCCCCTTGCTCTTCACGAACAGGAGGATGCCGGTGGTCGGGGCGTCGAGGCGGTGGACGAAGCGGAGAAACCGTAGTCCGCGACACCGGGCCCACCAGGCGCCCTCCTCGATCCCTTCGGTCAGCGCGAGGTGGAGATTGCGCCGTTCATGCTCCTCATCCTCCGGGCCCAACATCCAACCGGCGGGTTTGTCCAACGCGAGCACTCCGCGGTCCTCATAGAGGATCGGGACTTTCGTGCCATCCGGGAGCACGCAATGATCAGTCTTGGCCACGGGATGAGTAGACCCGGAAAGGGGCGAGATGGCGCGTGAAAACGTGGAGTGCGGGCACGGGCCCGTCCTCCGGTCAAAGGCGCATTGACTCGGCGCCCTTTGGAAGGTGGTATGTGGTTTGGCCGGAAACGTCCGGCCCAAGACAAGAACATCAGCAAAACCAGCCTATGAAACGCTCGACTCTCATCTCCTCCCTCCTCGTGGCCCTCGTGGTCGGCATGACCGGCTGCAACAAGAACGAAAGCGTCGACACCTCGAAGGTGGAGAGCAGTCTCGCCAGTGCGGATGCCTCGGCGAAACCCGACTTGGAGAAGGCCATCGCGGCCGTAAAGGCCGGGGATTATGCCGCGGCCACGGCCCCCCTGCAGAAATTGGTGGCAAACGCCAAGCTCACCCCGGAGCAGCAATCGGCGGTCAAGGACCTCATGAGCCAGATCGTGGCCAAGACCCAGGAAGCCATGAACAAGGCGGGATCGGAGGCGGCCGACGCGATGAAGAAGGCGCAGGATTCGACCGGCAAAGCCCTTCAGGATGTCGGTGGCGCTTTGAAGAAGTGAAATGGGGCTCCCGGAGCTCGTCCCTCCGGGGGCTCAACGTGCGACCATCCCGGGCATTTCCGGGGCGAATTCCCGCACCAGTTTCCCGGACGACACTTCCCAGAGTCGCACGATCCCGTCCTGCCCGCCCGCGATGATCCATCGTCCGTCCGGGGTGGCGGCCGCGGTGTGTTGGAAATCGTGGGCGCCCGCGAACGACGACGGTTTGTCGCCGCCCTCCGTGACCCGACGCAGCTCCGGTTCACCTGAGGCGGCGACAATGTCCCCTCCGGTTCCAACATGGGCGAGTCCGGTGATCTCCTTGCTGAAGCCCGACACCGTCTTGCCCCGCTCGCCCGTCATGAGGTTCCAAAACTTGATGACGTTGTCCGCGCCTCCCGTGGCCAGCACGCGGCCATCTGCACGCCACGACACCGCCAGCACATGCCCGGTGTGACCCTCCAAGGCCACCACCTGACGACCGGTCGCGAGGTCCACCACGCGCGCAAACCGATCCGCGCCCCCGGACGCCAACCGGGTGCCGTCGGGCGAAAACGCCAACGCCAGGATGGTGTCGCTGTGCAGGTTGGTGAACGCGTATAATTGCCCTCCGGTGGTCGGGTCCCAGACCCGGATCTCGCTGCCCCGGGTGGGTTCGCCGGACCCGCTCGCGAGACGCCGTCCGTCGGCCCGGAAAGCGAGGGCGTTGACCCGGTCGATGAGCGGGGACCGGTCGTCTCCGGTGCCGAGCGTGTGCGCCAACTCCCAATGGGGAAGAAATGGCCAACTGCGGTCCTGCCCGGTGCCAGGATTCCTCCATTGCAATCGTTTCCGGACGTCAAATCCGAGGGCACTCACGGGATGATCGGGTCGCGTGGACGCAATCCAGGCCCCGGTGATTCCCGACCAGACGTGGATCGCCCCGGGAAAGGCCACCGCGCACCAACGGTTGTCCGACGACCAAACCGCGGCAGAGGGCGGGGTGGACCACGCGGTGTCGGAGGGTGGGCCGGGGGTGGGGAATGAAGCCCGACGCGAGGTGGCTTCGGTGACCCGGCGTTGGGCGACCAAGAGGAGGGTGGAGGCCTTGCGCAAGGAGACCTCGGCCAGACGTTCCTCCTCCCCGGCCGAGGAGATTTTCAGCTCGGTCTTGGCGGATTCCGCGGCGGCGGCCTCGACCGCTTTGTTGGCTTTGTCGAGACGCTCGCGCACCGGCTTTTGGGTTTCCGCGGAGGCTTTGGATTTTTCAAGACGGGCGAGCACGGCCGCCGCGATGGAGGATTCCATGCGCGCCTGGGTTTCCGCCCGGAGGGTTGTCTCCCCGGCATCACGTGCGGTCTTGGCGGCGATCGCGGATTTCGTCACCCGTGCGGTCTGGGCCTCCATTTCCTTGCCGGCCGCCTCGGCGCGCGACTGGGCGAATTCGAGGTCGGACTGGGCGATCTGGCGCAATCGGGCGGGATCCGTCAGCGGGGAAATCGCCCGGGGAACCAAGGCGATCGGCGCCGTTCCATCCTTCAGGGTGAGTTCGAGGAGATGGTTGGTGGTGAATCGCAGCAGGTGCTTTCCATCGGGCGCGGCGAGGGGTTGGGACGGGAAGGCATTCGTGACCGGCCCGGTATCCGTCGGTTTTCCGTTGTCCTTGGGTTCGTCAGACCGCAGTTGCCAAAGCTTGATCTCACGATAGCCGCCTGACGCGATCCAAGCCCCATCGGAGGAAATGGCGACGCTGTTGACGACGTCGTGATGGGCGGCGGGCGGACCACTGGAGGCGAGGGCCGGATCGTCGAGTCGGGCCAGGGGACGGGAATCGTCGGTGTCGAAAACGAACAATTGGTTGCCGCGTCCGCACACGGCATAGCGGCCGTCATCGGTGAGGGCGGCGGAATAGACGGACTGGACGGTCGGGGCGAGGGGTTGCCAGGCGATATCAACGTGATGGCGTTCGGAGGGATGTGCGCCCTGATCGATCCAGAGCGCGAGGAGTCCGAGTTCACCGGGTTGCAGGTTGACCGCGTTGACCTTGTTCTCCTTGGGCGGCATCCGCGGTTTGGCCTGATGGGAGGAGAGCTTGAACAGGAGCGACTCGCCGGATTTTCCTGGAACCAGGGCCGGGCCGGATTCCCCGCCCTTGAGCATGTCGGCCGGGGTCTCGAGGATGAGTTCGGCCTTCGTGGTGGTCTTGTTGTGGCAAGGCAGACAACTGCCCTGGAGCAGCGGCAGGATCTCGCGGTCGAAATCGACGGCAGCCGGGTGATCAGGCGCAACCACCACCAGCGGGGTGAGCGCGGGATCGGCGGCGAGCAG
>JANYCC010000393.1 GCA_025360495.1 Verrucomicrobiota bacterium
ACTGAGCGGCGCGGCGCTGCACCCACGCCTCGACCGTGAAATCCTCCCGTTGCAAGCGGGGTGCGGCACCCAGGCCAAGACCCGACCCGGCCGTGTTGAGCCGGAACGCCTGGCCAACCTTTCCCACGATATACCCGGAATTGTCAGCCGTCGCCGGTGTCGCCTGGCGGACATCCGCCCCGTTGTTTTCACCCGGCCACCAGGCCACGAGACCGACGGGCGGCGCCGCGCAGGTGTCGGCCCGGAGCCCGTCCCAGGCCAGAAAAGGAAGGACTCCGAGCAGGGGCAGGAAAAAACGCAGGTATGGCAAGGAGGACATGGTGGGATGCCCGGGACTCACCCCGAAGCGGTGTTGCGCTATCAGTCAGGTCGATAAGCGCAAGCAAAATAGTCCGCCGGTTCCTGTCTTGCGCCCGCGAACCTTTGCATTTATCACCACCGGCGACCGCCCGACCGTTATGCCAAAGGGGACGAATCCCGAGACGAGCGTCACCTGCTTCGGCGTGGGTGAAGGCTGGCCATGCCCGGATCGCAACCACGCCTCATTCCTATATCGGTTCGGTGAGACCCGGATCCTTGTCGACGCCGGGGATGGGCTGAGTTCCACCTATAAGGCCACCGGTCCCGGATACGATGTCATCGACCGGGTGTTCCTGTCGCACATGCACAGTGATCATGTGGGTGGGTTCTCGCTGTTCGTGCAGGGTCTGTGGTTGGAAAAACGGCATCGACCGTTGCCCGTGCACATGCCCGGCGCCGGCATCCCGGCACTGCAGGCCTGGCTCAAGGCCACGATCCTGTTCGACGAACTCATCGGCTTCCCCATCTATTGGGAACCCCTCGCCTCCGCCGTGAAAGTCCGTGAGGCCGGGGTCACGCTCACCCCCTTCCCCACCACCCATCTGGAATCCCTCCGTCGCGCCTTCCAGAAAACCCACAAGAATTCCTGCTTCGACACCTTCGGTTTCCTCATCGAAGGCCACGGGAAACGCGTCGGTCACACGGCCGACATCGGCCATGTCGACGACCTCGATCCGTTGTTGTCGCACCATCTGGACCTGCTCGTGTGCGAATTGTCCCACGTCCAGGCCGAGGATCTTTTCACCAAACTCCGTGGCCATGACATCGATCGCATCGTGTTCATGCACCTGGAGCGGGGACTTTGGGCGGACCGGCCCGGGACCAAGAAACTGGCCAAGTCGATGCTCGGCGGCATCCCGTTTGTGATCGCCGAGGACGCCGACGAGGTGACGTTCTGACTTCTAAGCCACCAGGCGGTACCAGTTGTCGCGCTGGCGGGGTTCATAGCCCAGGTCGCGGATCAGGCGCTGCATGTCGGACACCCCCATGTGGAAGGTCGTTCCCGCACTGCTGACGACGTTTTCCTCGATCATGATCGAGCCGAGGTCGTTCGCCCCGTGTTTCAACGCCACCTGCCCGACCTCGGGTCCCTGCGTCACCCACGAACTCTGCACGCTCGGCACATTGTCGAGATAGATCCGCGCCAGCGCCTGCGTCCGCAGATACTCATTCGACCCGACCGTCGGCGCCTTCAACACCGTGTTTTCGGGCTGGAACGTCCACGCGATGAACGCGGTGAAGGCACCGCCCGTCAACCGGCCCGATTCCAACGCCGCCGCATATTTCATCGCCTCTTCGGAGGGACAAGTTCCACGAGTCCCACTCTCCGACAACCCCTCGGAGGGGCGAGTTCCATGAGTCCCGCGAATCCCGCGAATCCCACTCTCCACCCCGAACCCCATCTTCCGTTGATCCACCAACCGTTGCAACGAGCGGTCCTGCTGCGCCCGCACGACCTCCAGGTGCTCGATCCGTTCCTCCCGGGTTTCCACGTGGCCGAACATCATGGTCGCCGTGCTGGCCAACCCGAGCGCGTGCGCCGTGTCCATCACCCCCATCCACTCCGCGGAGTCCGCCTTCAGGGGCGAGATCCGGCGCCGGACCCGGTCCACCAGGATTTCCCCGCCCCCGCCGGGCACCGATCCGAGACCCGCCGCGGTGAAATCCCGGAGGATCTGTTCGACGGGTTCCTGGAACACCTCTTGGAAATGGATGAACTCGCTCGGGCTGAAACCGTGCACGTTGATCTGCGGGAACTTCGCCCGGATATGGCCGAGCAGGTCGAGATACCATTGCTTGGTGAGCCGGGGATGATGGCCGCCCTGCATCAGGATCTGGGTGCCGCCCAGCGCCAGGGTCTCCTCGATCTTGCGGTCCATCTCGGGCAGCGTGATCACATACGAATCCGCGTCCCGTTCCGTGCGCCAGAAGGCGCAGAATTTGCAGTACACATTGCAGACGTTGGTATAATTGACATTCCGATCGACGATATAAGTCACGATGTCATCACCCCGTCCGCCATGGGCTGCGGCCCGGGCCAGGACGCGACGCCGATCGGCCAGCGCCCCGAGTTCCCCCAAGGGCAGCCCGTACAGACCCCGCGCCTCCGTCGGTGAAATCCGCGCCCCGGACCACACCCGTTCCCGCAGGGCGTCATCCACCGCCGGCTCCGTCACCCCGGTCCCCGTTTCCGAGCACTCTCGCACCATGACCCGCACGATAACGTCTGGCCGCCCGGTAACAAGCGGCCAAAGCCCCTGGCTCAGCCGCCGTCGGCCATCGCGGTCCGCATCTCCCGCAACATCACCGGCACCCGCACGCGCGGATCCTCCGGCAATTCATATTCCAGCGCGACCCATCCCTGGTACCCCGCGCGACGCAGCAGGGCGCAGGCATGGGCGGCGGTGTCCGGCTGTTTCTCCTTCACGCCCCGCGGCTGGACGTACCCCTTGAACTGCACGTTGACCGTGTACGGGGCGCACTTCTCCAGGTCGGCATAAGGGTCCGGGGTGTGAAAATTGCCGGTGTCCAGGTTGATGCCCACCCACGGGCTCTTCACCGCCCGGACGATCGTGAGGATCGAGTCCGCCTCGGCGACGATCCCGCCATGGTTCTCGACGCCGAGAAAGATGCCGTGACGGGCGGCCTCGGCCCCGCATTCCTCCAGGGCCTCGATGCAGTTGCGCTGGGCCTCCGCGAGGGGACGTCCCTTTGCGTCCCCGGCGAAAACGCGGATATGCGGGGCGCCCAGGATTGCCGCCTTGGCGATCCACCCCTTCACATGCGCAATCTCCTTGTCCCGCTCCGGGCCGGCACCGTAAGTGAAATTGTTCCCGACCGCGGTGCCGCTGACACTGACCCCGCGGAGGAAGGCATGTCGCCGGACCCGGATGAAGTATTCGTCCGTCGCGCCTTCGGGGAAATAATAGCTGGTGAGTTCGGCGCCGTCGCAGTGTTGGTCGGCGCAGAAGTCCAGGAACTGGAACATGTCGAGCCGCGGGGGTGAACCGTCGCGACCCTTGGCGAATTCGTCCCGGAACGAATAGGCGGCGATGGAGAGTCGCAACCGGGGCGGCCCGGCGTGGGGGAAGGGTTCGACCGCAAGGACCGAACGGGCGGCGGTGGCGGCGAGGACGGCGCCGGCCCCGGACCGCAGGAAACCGCGACGCGTGCACAGGGAGGGGTTCACGGGGTCAGCCTACCCCAGTCACTCCCTCTTCCGCCAGCCTGTCGATCCATTCGGGCATCGGCAGCCCGGTGGCCCATTTTTCACCGCCCAGTTCGATGCCCCCCGCATACTTCGCCGCCCCGCACAGGACGCAGTCGAAACGTTCCACCAGATGCCGGAACCAATGCGGAAACCGGTCGGTGAATTTCAACTCGAGGATCACGATGCTCGGGAAAGGCCCCACCGTGTCCGCACTCTCCACCCTCAGGCTGGATTCCCCGTTCGGCGCACACAGCACCTGCCGGTCGAAGGTGATCCGCGCCGAGTTGTCTCCCTCGGCCTCATAGGCTTCGCGCCGGTAGGCCACATGGAGCAAGGGCCGCGCCCGCAACCGGAGCATCAGCGTCTGGAAATTCCGCACCGCCATCAGGTCCGGAACCGAATCCCGGGCCAGCAGATGTTCGGGCCCGGCAAATTCCCCGGCCAGCAACGCGGGGACGGCGGATTTTTTCACCCCGCCGCGTTCCTTCAGGATGATGTGGTTCATCCGGCGCTTGATCTCGAAGAAACACGGCGTGTTCGGCCGGTCATCGTAATAGCGCAGGCGCAGTTTGAAGCGGTTGGCATTGCCGTTGATCGTGGTCCAGTAGGTTTCCAACGACCCGGCATCGAGGTACAGGCTGTGAACCGGGTAACTGAGGTCCGGCTGATGCATGCCGAAGCTGTCGACCCTCAGGTACTGCTGGACGTACGGCCGGATACGCTGCGCGCGTTCCTCCTCGATGAGGTATTTCAACTCAAACCGCTGTTCCTGCATCCGACTCATCGATCATTCGGGCTGGTCGTACGTGCCCAGCGGACGGATCCAGATGTTCCGGTAGCGCACCGGGTCCCCGTGGTCCTGCAAGCGGATCGGACCCGTGCTGTCATAGGCTGCATACTTGGGCACATTCCGATGACCGGTGGGCCCGTTGAACTCCTGCCGATGCTGGAGGACCACCCCGTTGTGGATGACGGTGACGCTCGCCTTGCGGGTCACGGTGCCGGCGGCATCAAAGCGCGGACCCTCGAAAATGATGTCGTAACTGTTCCATTCGCCCGGCTTCTTGATCGCGTTGCGCAGGGGCGGCCATTGTCCATAGATCCCGCCCGCCTGGCCGTCCGCATAAGTCTTGTTCTCGTAGACATCGAGCACCTGGATCTCATACAGCCCGTGCAGGAAAATCCCGGAATTGCCCCGGCCCTGGCTGTCACCCTTCGGCGGGGTCGGGGCCGACCACTCAATATGGAGTTGGAAATCACCGAACTTCTCGCGGGTTTCAATGTCGCCCGCACCCTTGGTGACCATGAAGACGCCATCCGCCACCGTCCACTTCGCCGGGTCGCTCCCGCTCTTCCACTTCGACAGGTCCTTGCCATCGAACAGCACCGTGGCATCCGAGGGCGCCGCGGCATTGTGGCTGAACGTGGCGGCCGGAATCACCGTCGGCGGGTTGGGCCGGTTTTTGTCGTGCACCTTCCATTTCTGGCCGGGGATCTGGGGAGTGTCGTCGTAGCCCACGCCGGTCGCGAGGGCGGCCAGCGAGGCCAGGACGAACAACGGGGCGAAAAGGCGGGTCGTGTTCATGGCAAGTGTGTGACGGGCAGCTTCCGGACTGCGCGCCCGAAGGCAACTGAGAAGTGGGAGGCCCACACCGGCCTCAGGCCTTCTCGCGCATGGCGGCCGTGAGCCGCAGGCTGAGTTCCCGCGCCGGATTGAACCCGCTCAACCGCAGTTTCGCCTGGAACGCCGCGACCTCGATCAACCGCGCCATGTCCCGGCCGGGTCGCACCGGGATCACCATGTGCGGCACCCGGATCCCCAGCAGTTCCAACACCTGCTCGTCCAATCCCAACCGGTCCACATCGGGCACATTTTCCCAGGTCTTCAGCGTGACGACCAGATCGACGCTTTTCTCCGGGCGGATCGAGGCGACCCCGAACATCGCGGCCACGTCGATGATCCCGATTCCACGCACTTCCATGAGGTTTCGCGTGAGCTCCTTGCCACTGCCGATGATCATCGTGCCATCGCGCAGGTGCAGGCGGGTGATGTCATCGGCCACCAGGCTGTAGCCGCGTTCGAGCAGGCCCAGGACGGCCTCGCTTTTGCCGATGCCGCTCTCGCCCTGGATGATCACGCCGATGCCCTGGATGTCGACCATGCAGCCATGGACCTGGGTGCGCGGGGCGAAGAGAGCCTCGAGGGCGAGCGTGGCCAGGTTGATGAACTTCATCGTCACCAAGCCGGTTTGGAACACCGGGACCTGGGCCGCCTCGGCGCATTGCAACAGGGATTTCTCCGGCTTGATCCCGCGGCACACGACGGCGCAGGGCATGCGGGTGGCGAAAAGTTCCGTATAACGCTGGCGGCGCAATTCCGGCGCCAGCGTGCGCAGATAGGCGGTCTCCACATTGCCAAAGACCTGGAGCCGGCGGGGCGCGAAGTATTTCCGGAAACCGGTGAGCGCGAGTCCGGGGCGGTTGATGGTGGGTTCGCGGATGATGCGATTGAGCCCGGCGTTGCCCCCCAGCAGACGCAAACCCAGGACCGCACCGTGTTCCTTGAAGAAGCTTTGGACCGTGAAGGAATGGTTGTTCATGGGCCGGGGGAATTTCGATGAGACCCGGTTCGGCCGGGTGCCGGAATGCGTGACTCCCGGGAGGGTGACGTGCGAACTCCGGCGGGGGAAGCCGGGAGTGCAAGGTGCCCTCAGTAGGGGCGCATTTTGGCATCGTGGGAAGCCGGGCCATGGGAGAAGCGGGGCGGGTAGGAAAACCCGCCCTCCCGGCGCGCTCGCGACAGCTCGGGGGGGGCGGGTTTTCCTACCCGCCTTCCCACGATGCCAAGATGTCCCCCCTTGGTATGCCAACCGCCGAAGACGGGGAACCCGGTCGAAGGCCTGGTCGAGACTGATCACTGGTTCACGCGGATCTTTTCCCTCTCCCGCGAACAACCCGGTCCAGAACTCCGCAATGGTGATCGTTTTGCTCATGCACAAGAAGTGAACGGTCCGGGCGGGATCATTTCCAATCCATTTCGCGCCTTTGCGGCTTCGCGTGAGTCCTCCCCTCCGTTCCGATTGCATCGCGGCGGCCAGCTAAGAACGCGTCACCGAAGGTTCTTATATAACATTTGAAACCTCCGGCCCGCCTGCCCCAGGCCCGCAACGCCGCAGACGTTTCCGGGCTCCTTCCGGCTGGACGCAGCGAATCTCTTATGTCAACGTTGTTAGAGACACCAATAACCTTTGAACGGGCCGCCCGCTCCCATCCCGCGACCTTAACCTCACCGACCGCTTGGCACCCGGAATAGGCCCCCCACCTCATGCCCCTCACCAATCCCAAGATCGTCGGCCCGGTCTCCGAGCTCACCACGTCGATCCGGGTCCAAAGCCAGTTGGTCGGGGCCGAAGTCTCGATCTTCTCCTCCAAGCCGGCACAGCACCTGTTGGCACAGGGGGTGGCGACCGCGAGCGACCAACGCTTCACTCTCGCCGCCGGGGCCCATCTCTCCGCCCACGACCTTCTCTTCGCCATGCAATCGCTGGGTGGGGAAAGCAGCGTCGCGCCATCGGGCGACTTGGGGATGGGGGTTCAACCGAAGCCGGGCAGTGCCGGGGAGATTGGCGGTGTCGGATTCAAAACCCACCTGTTTGAATGCGGGCAATATGTGTGGGTCACGGGCGCGATCCCCGGCGCCCAGGTGGAGGTCACCGCCGGGGGACAGGTGATGGGACACGGAACCTGCCTCGAGGGGGATGCCCGTTTTGCACTGAACAAAGGCCTGCCCCACGCCACACCCGTGAACGCCCACCAATCGGTCCCGGCATTCCCTCCCGGACCGGATGTGTCCCGCGTTCCCGACCCCCTGCCTGGCCCAATCGGCAAACCCCTGACGCCCCCGCAGATCACTCCCCCCCTTCGCGGGTGTGATGCCTCCATCCTGGTGACCCACGTTTTCGACGGTGCGCAGGTGACGGTGAAACGGACCTCGGGTCTCACGGACCAGGCGGGCTTCGACCTGGACGCCCTGCGCTTCATCCTGCAAAAGCCCCTGGCCGAAAACGACGACCTGATCATCGAACAGGAGGTGGCCCTCAACTGCGAGCGGAAGGGTCAGTTCTCCAAACCGGTCAAAGTCGGGCCGCTCCAACCGGTGGATCCCCCGGTCGTGAACGGCCCTTTGTGCGCGGGCACCACGGTGGTCAGCGTCAGCAACCTCCGTCCCAATGCCGTCGTGCGCATCGCCGCGGATGGCCAGGTCACCACCGGCCAGACCCCGCCCGATCTCACCTCCTTTGATTTCATCGTCCCGCCACTCCAAGGGGGACCGGTCACGGCCACGCAGGAACTCTGCGGGGTCGTCAGCGGCCCTTCCCCGGCGGTCAGCGTCGACCCGCACCCGGCCAGCGTGCCCCCCGCCCATGTCATCGGTCCGCTCTTCGAGTGCGCCCGGACGGTTTCGGTCGGCAACATCCATCCCGGATCGACCCTGCAGGTGCGGGCCCGGACCGTGAACGCAGATTATCCGATCAGCGCCCTGGTCACCGTTGCCGCCCCGCAGGCCGCCTTCGCCGTCACCCCTTATCTGCATCTGAACCAGCAGGTCTATGTGGTCCAGTGGGCGTGCTCCGACAAGGGCGTCAAATCGAAGACCGAACCGGTGAAGCCCCATCCCGCGCTGCCGGCCCCGATCCCCCGGACGCCCATCTTCAACGGGGACAAAACCGTGGAAGTCCTCCAGACGGTCCCGGGTGCGCTGGTGGAACTTTATATAAGCCAGAAACAGAGTCCCTTCCTTTTCGCCGGCTCGGCCATCGCCGACAACCTGTCCACCACGTCCGTCCAACCCAAGGTCGTCCTCAACACCGGGGACCTGGTGCGGGCGCAACAATTCCTGTGCAACGGCCATTCGGAACCCACCACGCCCGTCGGGGTGACCTCCGCCTCCGGCCCGCGCCCGTTCTATGTCGTGGGACATAATCCCAACACCATCGCCGAGGTGTTGGATGCTCTCAATGCCGGTGCCAATGCCCTCGAACCCGACGTCAATGTCTTCGAGAATGATCCGACCCAACTGTGCATCAGTCACAGCGGCGGCGACCCGGGTGATCCGAGTCTGGTACAGTATCTCACCGCCCTGCACGCCGTCGCGCAGCAGCATCCGCAACTGGCCCTGGTCGTCTTCGATTGCAAGCCGGCCACCAACACCCCGGCCTTCGGGTTGCAATTGCTGACCGCCATCCGCACCCACCTGACCTTCGACATCCCCCTCAACATCATCCTGTCCGTCTCCGAACTGGGGGAGACGGGCATGTTCGACAACATCCGCAACCTGCTCGGTCCCCGCGAGGGATTGATGGTCGATGAGGAGAACGATCCGGAGGCGGTCGCGACGTTCTTCATCAATGCGGGCGTGTCCCACCGTTGCTATGGGAACGGCAACACCATCCAGAGTCCGGTGACCAGTCCGAACCTGCGTCCGTCCATCGAGCGCGCCTGCGGCCTGCGCGCGGGGCACGATTCCTTCAAGTTCATCTATGAATGGACCAACAACGACGACGAACGGATGCGCGAGTTCATCGAGACCGGCGTGGACGGCATGATCACGGACGACGTGGCGAAGCTGCGGGGCGTCAGCCAGGAACCCGGGTTCCAGGCGCTGATCCGGTTCGCGACCCGGGCCGACAATCCGTTCCGTCAACCGAACGCGAATTACGAACTCGCCATCCACACCGGCGACGTTCACATGGGCGGGACCGATTCCCATGTCACCTTCACCCTGCAGGGCAGCGCGGGGTCGGCCATCAAGGTGATCGACACCAGCCTGGACGGGAGGATGGAACGGAACGAATGGAACTTCGTGACCATCCAATCCCCCGATCTCGGGAGCCTCGTTTCCGTGACCGTGCAGCGCGACAGCGTCGGCAACGGTCCGGGCTGGTTCCTGGACCGGATCCTTGTCGCGAGTTTCCGTTACGGGGTGTCCCGGCAGGCGATCTTCAACCAATGGATCGACACCACCTCCCCGTTCACCCAACCCCTGGTGTAGGGCTCACCTTTTTCTGGCTGCGCTGCGGATTGTCCCATAGCTTGTTCCATCGCCGAAAACGAGAGGAACCCCGCATGTCACACGCCGTCATGGATCCGGAAAAGGTCCGCCGATTCGCGGACGAACTGAACCGTTTCAACGGCGACACCCTGTCGCGGTTGGCGTCGCTCCAGGCCCGGTTCGCCACGCTGGGCGACACTTGGAAGGACCAGGAACACGAGAAGTTCGCCGACGAATTCCTCCAGGTCACCAAGACCCTCCGGAAGTTCATCGAGATCTCCCAGCAACAGGCGCCGTTCCTGCTCCGGAAGGCCCAGCACATCGAGGAATACCTCAAGCAACGCTGACCCGTTCATGGCCGACCAAGCCCATATCGGGTCGATCGACGACATCGCTCGGTTCCGGGCCCATCTCGTGACCTTTGTCACCGGTGCGCGGGTCGCCGTCGAGGAATGCGCCAGCGACGTCTCACGCCAGCAATCCTGGCTGGACCTGGACCGGCGCAAGCATTGGGAGGGGGAGGTGTGGCGCCGCCAGAGGAAGCTGGAGGAGGCGCGTCAGAGCCTGTTCCAGGAAAGCATCTCCTCACAGCGCGGCCCGTCCAGCTGGCACCAGATGCAGGTCCACCGGGCGGAACACGCCCTGGAGGACGCCCGCGACAAACTGAAGCTCGTCCGATCGTGGAGCCGCTCTTTCGAAAACCGGACCCTGCCCATGGTGAAACAGGTCGAGCAACTCCACACCGTGCTCACCGTCGACATGGCCCGGGCCCTGAATTTCCTCAACCAAACCGTCGCCTCCTTGGACGCCTATGCCAGCCGGCAACCGGCGGCAACACGGCCCGCACCACCTCCCGACCCGACCGCGGTCATCCCACCGTCCTCCGACCCACCGTCCTCCGACCTGCCGTCATCTGAACTGCCGTCCCCCGACCCGCGGACGTCTGAACCGCCAACCTCCGGACGGTCCCCCGCCGGGTCACCCGCCGCCGACCCGGAATCCGCGGCGACCTCCGCATCCGCCGAAACCTGAGGCTGTGAGCACCCAGACCAGCAAGGCGAGGCTGGCCGGCCTCCTCAAGAGTCTCCTCGTCGATTGGGACCAGACCCGTTCGACCTGGACCGACGACAAATCGCGTGAGTTTCACCAACGTTATATGCTGGAATTGATCTTCGAGGTGGAGAAAGCCATCGCCGCCTTGGAGAACTTGGAAAAGCTCATGCAACGGGTGAAGGAAGATTGTGAATGACGTTCCGTCGGCAACCCGGATCCACGCCACCCTCACCGAATGCCGCCGCCTGGTCGCGGAGGCCGTCGCCCGGGAGGAGCAGATCCAACGCGACTTTGTCCGGCGCAGCGGGGCCGTGGCGCGCTCCGCGGAAGCGGCGCTGACCCAACTGGAGTCGGAGGCCGCGGAACGACGCCAGGCACAGTCGGACACCCATCGCCAGACGCTGGCCCGCGTGATGCAACGGTACCAGGCCCGGAAGGATCGCATCCACAAGGCCCAGGTTGAGTGCCGAAAACGGGCCAACCAGCATTTCGACCGCGAGGACGGACGGGAGGTTTTCGGGTTTCAAAAGGAGACCCTCGACTTGGAGAAACGCCGCGACGCCGATCTGGCGGCTGCCCAGGACGCGTTCACCACCCTGTCCGCCGAGATCGCCCGGGACAACGACCTCTGGCAGCAGAAAGAGGCGGCCTTGCGATCCAGCCTCGGGGCCTTCGGTCTGTTCCGGCGCTGGTTGTCCCCCAAATTCCCCTGGCCGGCACCCGATCCGGGTCCGGACGAGTATGAATCGATGAAGCTCGTCCAGGCGGCGTTCCTGGAACTGGACACGGCAAACCGTCAGGCGCGCCGCAGCTTCCTCCCAATCCTGTTTCGCCTCCTTCCCCTCTGGCTGGCGGTGGGGATCCTGGCGGCCGCGTACGCCGCCGCCGTCTATGGCCTGCCCCAGATCGGACGTCCCGCAATCGACTGGAAGACTGCCGGCGCGGGCGTCGCCGGTGCGTTGGCCCTGTTCTGGATTCTCAAGTTCGCGGCCCAACAGGGGGTGCGCCTCCTGGCCGAGCGCGCCGCGCGACAACTCTCCAACGCCCGGCACTGGCTCGCGTCCGCGACGGAAACATCCGAGGCCCGGCGTCGCTCGGAAACCGCACGGATCGGGGCCGAATATGTCGCGACCACCCAGAACGTCCGGGAACTCTGGAGCCGGCATGAGTCCATTTTTTCGGCCGCACGCTCGGACACCATCCAGGCGATCACCCGGAAATCCACGAGTGCGACCGCCAGGAACGACCGCCTTCACGCAGCCGCACTGGCACGGGTCGAACAACTCCATGATGCGGACGTCCTCGCCGCCGGGGAACAGCTCTTCCGTGAGAAGGAACGGTTGACCGCCACATCGCAGGCCGAAACCGCCCAGGTCGGGCGCGACCATGCCGGGCAATGGGCGGCATTGCTGGCCGATTGGCAGCGCGACATCGGGGCCTGCGCCGCGTTTCTCGCCAACGCCGCGTCGCCCGGGGAAGACGCGGCACCCGATTGGAATTCCGATTATTGGAAACAATGGGAGCCGCCCACGGAATACGCCGGCCCGGCCCGGATCGGAACCCTGTCCGTGGAGGTGCGCGCACTGGCCCCGGCCTGGCCGACCGATTCCCGGCTCGCCTTTCCCGGTCCCGGCCGTCTCACCCTGCCGCTCTGGCTCGCCTATCCGGAACAGGGATCCGTCGTCATCGAGACCGACCGGGTCGGATCGGAGGAAGCCGGCGCCGCGCTCAACAACATTGCGTACCGGCTGCTCTGCCGGATGCCGCCGGGCCGGCTGACCCTGACGGTGTTGGATCCCGTCGGGCTGGGTCAGACGTTTGCCAGCCTCATGCACCTTGCGGATTATGCTGAGGGACAGGGCGGCACGGGCCAGCGCATCTGGACGGAGCCGGCCCAGATCGAGGAACGCCTGGCCGAGCTCACCGCCCATCTGGAGAAGGTCATCCAAATGTATCTCCGGAACGACTTTGCGAATCTCGCGGAATATAATGCGCAGGCGGGAAGCATCGCGGAGCGTCATCACCTGTTGGTCGTGACGGGTTTTCCCGTGAACTTCAGCGATTCCGCCGCCCGCCGACTGCTCAACCTGATCACCAACGGCGGCCGGTGCGGGATCATCACGCTGCTCCACTGGGACCGGCGTCATCCCGTTCCGGCCGGGTTCATCCCCGACGACCTGCGCAAGGCCGGCGTCCACATCGTCCGCACCGGTTCGGAATTCGTCACGACGCCCCTCCTCGGCCCCGGCGTCCGTCTCACCCTGGACGCACCGCCGCCGGAGCTCGCCACCGAGTTGCTGCATCGCATCGGGCGCGGAAGCCGTGACGCGAACAAGGTGATGGTGCCCTTCGCCGTCATCGCACCGCCGGTCGCCGAAATCTGGAGCGAGAGCACGATCGACGAGATCCGGGTCCCGATCGGACGGACCGGCGCCTCGAAGTTGCAGTATCTGTCCCTGGGCCGCGGCACCCGCCAGCACGCGTTGATCTCGGGCAAGACCGGTTCCGGAAAATCGAACCTGCTCCACGTCATCATCACGAACCTCGCGCTCCGTTGCAGCCCGGGCGAGATCGAGTTTTACCTGATCGATTTCAAGAAGGGTGTCGAATTCAAATCCTATGCCACGGCCCGGCTCAGCCATGCGCGCGTGGTGGCGATCGAGAGCGACCGGGAATTCGGCCTGAGCGTGCTGGAACGGCTCGATGGTGAACTGCGGCGGCGCGGCGAATTGTTCCGGGACCTGGGGGTTCAGGATGTCCCCGGCTATCGGAATGCCGGCGGCGGCGAACCCATGCCCCGATGCCTGCTATTGGTCGACGAATTCCAGGAGTATTTTGTCCAGGAAGACCGGATTTCTCAAAACGCGGCCGTTCTCCTGGACCGGATCGTGAGACAGGGACGCGCCTTCGGCATCCACGTCATCCTCGCCTCCCAGACCCTCGGTGGCACCTATGCGCTCGCGCGGGCGACTCTCGGGCAGATGGCCGTCCGCATCGCCTTCCATTGCGACGAGGCGGACGCCTATCTCATCATGGGCGACGACAACCCGGCTCCCCGGCTGCTCTCGCGGCCCGGCGAGGGCATCTATAATGACTCGGCCGGGGCGCTGGAGGCCAACAGTCCGTTCCAGGCGGTCTGGCTTCCCGATGACATCCGCGAGCAACACCTCGCCGAGATCCACCGACGGTGCGAACAATCCCGGTGGAACCATGTGGCGCCCGTGGTCTTTGAAGGGAGCGCCCCGGCCAACATCGAGGACAATCCGGAACTCCGGCAGTGTCTTGCGTCGCCACCGGGGCAGGCACCGGCCACCCCGACCGCGTGGCTGGGCGCGCCCAACTCGATCAAGGGTCCCACCGCGGCCGTGTTTTCGCGCAGCAGCGGCAGCAACCTGCTCGTGGTCGGACAACGCGAGGAGTCGTCGCTCGCGATCGCCGTCTCCGCCCTGGTCTCCCTGGCGGCACAGCATCCGCCGCAGCTTGCCCGGTTCGTCCTGGTCGACACCACCCCGCCGGGAACGGCCCGGAATGACATTCTCGGCCGGTTGGCGGACGCACTCCCGCACGCGGTCGAGCGCGTGGCGCCGGGCCAACTGCCGGCCGCCTTGGCAACTTTGTCGGCCGAGCTCGACGAGCGCATTGCGAACGGAAGCCAGGGGCGACCGGTCCAGTTCCTCGTCATCGTGGGCCTGCAGAACTGCAAGAAGCTCAAGCCGGACGACAGCTATGGTTTCTCCGCCGACCCGGCCGACGCCTCCGCAAACGCCTCCGCCGTGTTTCAAAACCTTTTCGTGGAAGGGCCGTCGAACGGCATCCACACGATCGCCCTGGTGGATTCCTATAACAACGTGAACCGTTTCCTGGGACGCAAGGGGCTGAGCGAATTCGAGATGCGGGTGTTGCTCCAGATGAGTGCCTCGGATTCCTCAAGCCTCTCGGATCAGCCGTCCGCGTCGAACCTGGGATTATATGGGGCCATCTATTATAACGACCGGGAGGGGCGCACGGAGACCTTCCGGCCCTATTCCCTGCCGGAGGTCCGCTGGTTGGAGGAGATGGGCAACCGGCTCCGGCGGACTGCCAGACCGGACGAGGCTTTGCCCAAGACAACCTGACGTGGGGGGGAAGACAGGCTGGCCGAAGCGCATTCCCATGCGCTGCAACTTCCGGCTTTCCCGGTCCCCCTCGCCCCGTGAGGAACGAGCGGGGAGAGGGATGGGGAGAGGGATGGGGAGAGGGGTCGGCCAGGCGAATTCAGAACCTGAACAGGAGGTAGCAGAGATCGCAGAGGCTCGTTTCTCTGCCACCTCCGCTTGCTCCTGTTCCAATCCCGCCCAGTCCTGCGTCGCTACGACCCAAGCCGAAGCTGAACAGGAGGCCGCAGAGAGCACAGAGGTTCGTTTCTCTGCTGCCTCTGCTCTCTCCTGTTCAATTCCCGCCCAGTCCTGCGGGGCCAACCCAAGCCGAAGATGAACAGGAGGCCGCGGAGATCGCAGAGGCTCGTTTCTCACCTCCTTCGTTCCTCAGGAAGAGAGGGAGTCGGCGCCGCGGCCAGGGCGCATTCCCATGCGCTGCGATTTCCGGCTTTCCCGGTCCCCCTCGCCCCGCGAGGAACGAGCGGGGAGAGGGATGGGGAGAGGGGTCGGCCAGCCCTGCAGCCTTCGCGTTTCGTCCTCGTGTCTCGTCCTCGTGTCTCGTCCTCGAAGCCCACCTGGATCGAGGGAGACGAGGACGAGGGCCGAGGACGAGACACGAGGAGGACGGACGGCCGGGGCGCATTGCCATGCGCTGCTACTTCCGCTCCCCTTCGCCTCTCACCCGGCCACAACCCAACCGCCCGCCCGCCGCAGTTCCGACACGCTGGTGACGCCCGCCGCCAGTTTCGCCATGCCGTCCACAAGGAACGAATGGTGTTTCCGTTCCGCCAGCATCCGCCGGAGGGCATGCTCGTCCGGGTGCCCCAGGATCGCGGCATAATCATCCTCGTTCAGCCGCCATAATTCGAAAATCCCCGTGCGCCCCGAATACCCAAGGCGCCCGCATTGGTCGCAGCCCTCGGAGTCCGGGACCCGTTTGGGCGCGGTCAACTTCGCCGCGGCGAACCATTGGCATTCCTTGTCCGTGGTCGCCCGGTTGCGACGGCAATGGGGACAAAGCCGGCGCACCAACCGCTGTCCCACCACCACGCTGAGAGCCTCGGCAATTTCATGATCGTGCAACCCCCAGTTGCGCAGCGCGGTCACCGCCCCGACCGCATCCCGACAATGCAGGGTGGTCAGCAAGGCCCGCCCGCTGACCGCAGCATCCACCGCGGCCCGGGCGGAAATGGCATCGCGGATCTCCCCCAACATCAGGTAATCCGGATCGAGTCGGAGCATCTGTCTGATCCCTTCGCTGAAATGAAGATGGTGCCGTTCGTCCAATGCCACCTGCACAATGCCGTCCACCTGATACTCCACCGGATCCTCCAGGGAGATGATCACCTTGTCGGCCTTCTTCAACTCATGGAGAAGCGAATACACCGTCGTGGTCTTCCCGCACCCGGTCGGCCCCGCCGACAGGAACATCCCGGCACCCGACTCAATCCAACCTTTCAGCAACTCCAGATCGTCCGCCGCCAACCCGAGATTATCGATCGATCGTTGGAGCCGCTGGGAATCCAGCAGACGGATCGCGACCGCCTCGCCGGTTTGGGACGGGGTCAGGGCGATCCGCAAGTCGATCGGCCCGGATTCCAGGACGCAGGACGCATGGGCGTCGCGCGGAATGAAGCAGGTCACCGGGTCGAGGTCCGCAAGGGCCTTCACCTGGTTGATCACCAGGCGCGCTTGCGGATGTGTGATCTTGGCCACGTCCGTGATCACACCGTCCACCCGGAAACGGACGCTCACGTGGATGCTCCCCGGCTCGACGTGAATGTCCGAGGCCCGCGCCCGGACGGCATCCTGGACCAACGCAAAGATCAGGCGCGGCCCAGGGTCCGGATCCGTCGCGACCCCGGTCCGGGTCTCCTGATGGGCCAACTCACGCAGGAAATCCGGTGCCACCCGTTCACGGAAGGTTCGGTGGATACTCATCTTATAGGTTGTTTATTCCGCCACACGTAACACGTAACACGTAACACGTTTCACGGCCTCACGGCCTCAAACTCAGAATGGACGACGAACGCATCGCGGTGGCGATTTCCCCGCCCAGATCCGCCAGGGCGCCGCCCAAGGTGGCCACCGCCCCGGCGGGATCCTTGGCCGGCGCCGGACCGGTCCGGGCGATCCTCGACACCCCGGACTCCCACGTGGTCTCGCCGCCAGGATGGGTGATCCGCCACCGGGCTTCCAACACCACCCGGCCCTGCTCATCGCTTTCAAAACGTTGCACACTTACATAAACCTCGGCCTTCACCTCGTTGCGACGCCACGAAGACAGGACCGCGTGCTGGGATCCCAACCGCAAAGCCAGGTCATCGCCCAAGACACGCTGGATGGCCCGGTCGGGTCGCTCCGCCCAATAGACACCTTCCGAATATAAGATCTCATGATCGCCCCTCCGCACGGCGATCTGCTTTCGCTGCAGATATTCCGGAAGCTCGATGCGGCCAATCCCCACCGCCCAGCCCGCCGGAGTCCCCGGACCGGCCCCGGCGACCACGGGTCCGGATGTGGATGCGGGGTCCGGGGTCGCAAGCGGGGCCAGGATATAATACCGGGTCCGGTCTTCCGGGGGCTGGAAATTGAGGCAACCCGGGAGTGACAATGCGCCCACGAGGAGGGCCAGGGACCCCGGAGTGACCTTCATGCGGTTCATGGTTTGGGTGCCGGAGTCTTTCGTCCGGACAAGAGGGCGTTGGGATGGCGCGTCAGCAGGTCACTCAATTCACCGAGCGACCGGGCGGTCTCGGTCATCTGGTCCAAGGTGACATTGATGTCCTTGCGCAAGGACGCATGGGGATCGAGCAGGTCGCGCATTTCCTGGAGCCCCTGGCGGAGATCGGAAAGGGTCGCCCGGGATTCGACAAGGGTCTGGTCCGCGGAATCCGCCAATCCATCGACACGGGAGCGCATCTTGCCGGAGAGCTGTCCCAGCTCATCCAGGGTCCGGCGGGCGGAAACCAATGTGTTGGTCAGGTCGCCCGAGCTGATGACACCCTGGAGGGAAACCAGCAGGTTGGTGATCCCCCGGTTGATTTCCCGGGCGTCGAGGTCATGGAGCGTGTCATCGAGCCGGGTCAGCAGGGTTTCCATCTTCTGCGTGAGCCCGGCCACGTCCACCCGGGCCAGGTTTTCCAACAGGGTCTGGATTTCGGTGGGGGCGGTCGGGATTTCCTTATGGACCGGTTTCAATTGGTGATAGGTCGCCGGCGTGTTCCCGGGCACGAATTCCAAGTCCACATAAAGCAACCCCGTCAGCAGGCTCTCCGCTTCCAACCGTCCCCGGAGTCCGCGTTTCACATGGGCATCCATCTCGGCTTCGCTGGTCAGGTCGAAGGCCGGGTCGCTGCGTTTCTTCAGCAGGTTTTCATTGAGTTGGATGATGACCGGCAGGGAGGAATCCGCGGGGGCCTGGTTCATATGGATCAACACCTCCTTGACCGACCCGATGGTGACCCCCCGGAATTTCACCGCGGCACCCGGGTCCAACCCCTTGAGGGAGGCATTGAAATAAAGGATGTATTCCTTCGTCGGGTTGAACAGCCGGGAGGAGGTGACCAGCAGGATCGCACCCGCGCCCAGGCACAGGCCCACGACGATGAACAACCCGATGAGGGTGGGATTGGCTTTCCTGCTCATGATGTGGTGCCGGTGCCCGGGGTCAGCGGGGTGCGGGATCCGGCGCCCCGGGTGAGGAATTCCTGCAGATAGGGATCCGCAGAATGTTCGAGAAGCTCCCGCGGATTCCCCTCGGCCCGCATGGTGTGGGTGTTGGGATCCAGGAAGATCGCATGGTCACCGATCGCAAGGATGCTGGGCAATTCATGCGTCACAACGACGATCGTCGCCCCAAGGCTGTCCCGCAATTCCAGGATCAGGTCGTCCAGGCGCCGGGAACTGATCGGGTCCAGGCTGGCGGAAGGTTCGTCGAAGAAAAGGATCTCGGGGTCGAGCGCCATGGCCCGGGCCAAACCGGCGCGCTGGCGCATGCCCCCGGAAAGTTCCGACGGGAGATAATCCCCGAAGCCGGCCAGTCCGACGAGCGCGAGTTTCAGCCGCACGATCTCGTCGATCTCCGCGGGGTTCAGGTCCGTGTATTCCTCCAAGGGCAACGCCACGTTTTCCGCGAGCGTCATCGAACTCCACAGCGCGCCACCTTGGAACAGGACTCCGAAACGGCGGAGCATGGCCTGGCGCCCCTCCTCGCCGGCGTCCCAGAAGCTCACCCCATTATACAATATCTGGCCCTGGAGCGGGGGCTTCAGCCCGATCATCGCCTTGAGCAGCGTCGTCTTGCCCCCACCCGAGACCCCCATGATCACAAAAACCTCCCCGCGCTTCACCCGGACACGGATGTCGCGCAACACCACCTGCGACCCATAGGCCATGGTCACATTGCGGATTTCTATCCCCACGCCCTTCGCCGGGTCCTCAGCCGTTTCCAGATCCATGTCCATATCCCTGTTCCGATCGAAATTCAGATTCCCAAGGCATTGCACAGAACGGCGAAGACACCGTCCGCAGCGACAATGGAGGTGATGCCCGTGACCACCGCCGACGTGGTCGCCCGGCCCACGGCGGCGGCGTTGGTGCCACATTGCATCCCGCGCAAACACCCGGACACGGCCACCAGGATCCCGAAGAACCCCCCTTTGACGATCCCCAGCAGGAAATTCGTGAGCGTGATCGACTCCACGGTCCGGCGGAGATACTCGGTCGGGGTCACATCCAGCATGGAGACCGAGACGAGGAAACCGCCGAAGATGGCAATGGCATCGGCAAAGACGCACAACAGGGGCATCATCAGGAACAACGCCAGGATCCGTGGCAGGACCAGGAACTCGATGGGCGAAATGGCAAAGGTCCGGAAGGCGTCGATCTCCTCGTTGACCTTCATGGCCCCCAATTGGGCGGCGAAGGCGGCCCCGGTCCGACCGCAGAGGATGACCCCGGTCATGATGCAGCCCATCTCGCGCACCGTGCCGATGGCGACCAGGTCCGCCACATAGATGGAGGCGCCGAACTGCTTCAATTGCACCGACCCGACAAAAGCCAGGATGACGCCCACCAGGAAATTGATCAGGGCCACGACGCCCAGGGCCTCGGGTCCGCATTGTTGCAAAAGGAGCCAGAGGTCGGGCCACCGGAATCGCACATCCCCGCGGAGAAACGTTAGAAACGCCAGCGCACTTTCCCCCAGCAAGGTCACCATTCCCAATCCTTGGGACCCGCTCTCCATGGCCGCGGCTCCCAATCGGTGAAGCATGCCGCTGGCAGCGGGTTCTCTGCGCGCGTCCTTCGACTCCGGGACGGCGAGGGCCAGGTGGACGAGCTGGCGCAGGCCCGGCGACAACGTTTCGTCAGCAAACCTCATCTGGTGACGCTTACAGGATTCATGGCATTTCAGCACGAAACTGACCAGACCGCTGTTCCACCCGCCCAGGCCCGTGAGATCAAACCCCATCGTCCGCGGCGGCGCCTGCTGTTGCAGTTCCTTTTCCACCACCTCTGCCCCGGGCAATCCCCGCCGCATCCGCCAATCACCGGCCACCTCGACCGTCAACAATTCGTCCCCGTCACGTCGCACCCGGATGGTGGCCGGACCGCCCGCCAGGACCCCCACGGTCGTCTCATCCCTCCCGGATCGGGTACGCTTCGCCGGCTGGTCTGGGGTTGAATCCTTCATTCGCGGGAATCCCCTTGGACTTCACCGTTTCCTCGCTGGACACAATGGGAACATGGAAGCTTTGGGCCTCAACATGCTGTCCCCGGCTTGGCAATGATTTCACCGATTTTGTGGTGGGCTGGTCGATCGCCCTGAGACGGTGGGACTTGCCCCGGAGTCGACCGGGCCCTCCCCCCGATGACGGACCAAGAGACGACCGAAGCCCGCCAATAGCCGGGTGGCAGGAAACCGGACCAGGGTTCATAAGGCATCCAGCTCAATTCATACTATGAAGACCACATGCCCACCCAATCCGTCCACCCACCGGAGCGCTCTCCGGCAAGGGAACTCACCGATCAGGCCAGACGGTGCCCGCCGAAGGGATCCCACACCAGGGGGGATCAAGGCCTTGCGATGGGTGGGGCTGGGCGGAGTGCTGATGACGCTGGCACTTTCGACCGGCTCGGCCATGGCGGCGGGGGACAGCCCGACGCGGACGCAGATGCGGGTTTTCATGCGTCAGAAGCTGTCGTACTCGCAGGGGATCCTGGAGGGGATGGCCCTGGAGAAATTCGATCTGATCGCCAAGAACTCCCTGCTGATGCGGAACATGAGTCAGACCAACAGTTGGCTACGGCTGAAGAATCCGGATTTCGTGGCCCAGACCGCCAGCTTCCAGGGAAATCTCGACGCCCTCTATCTGGCGGGGACCGACAAGAATCTGGACGCCGCGACCGAGGCTTATGTGAAGGTCGCCAGGAATTGCGTTGAATGTCATCGGCTCGTGCGCGTGGACCAGCACGTCAGGGCGGTGCAAGCGGAGGAGGATAAGAAGAAGAAGTGACCGGCTGCCTGGAAGTTCCTGTCGCGTGAGCGCACGGGCACGCGCCCCGTTCCAAAGGGAACCCGTCTCCCTCTCTTCCTGAGGAACGAAGGAGGAGGGCCGGGGAGAGGAGGCCTGTGCGCTTCTCGTGCCTCGTCCCCAGTTTGTACCCGGTGGCGAAACTGGCCCCACAGGACTGGGCGGGATTTGAACAGGAGAGAGCAGAGGTAACAGAGGAACGAACCTCTGCGCTCTCTGCTGCCTCCTGTTCAGGTTCTGACTTCGCCGGCCGGGTCTCACCGGGCGCGGTCCGGCTTCAGGATGCCGCCCGCCGGCGCGGCGAAACCATGCATTTCCATGTCGAGCCGGTTCCAATTCATGGCATAGAGCTGGGCGGTTTCCAACGTGACCCGACGTTCCTTCAGCAATTGGATCAGATGCTGGTCGAAACTATGCATCCCGGCGTTCGCACACGCCTCGATGATCCCCGTCAACAGATGCAGGTCGTTCGTCGCGATCGCCTCCTGGGTCCCGGCGTTCCGCTTCATGATCTCCAGGCAGGGGATCCGCTTGTTCTCAATGTCGGGGATCAACCGCTGGCACAGGATCGCGTTCAGGCTCCGGGCCAGCAGGGCGCTCGCGTTCGCCTGCTCCGAGGCGGCGTGAAACTCCCGGATGCGGTCGATCGCCTGGGGAACCGAGTCCGCATGCAAAGTCGCGATGACCAGGTGCCCGGTCTCGGCCGCCTGCATCGCCGCCTGGATGCTCAGGCGATCCCGCAGTTCGCCGATGAAGATGACCTCCGGGTATTGTCGCACCGCATTGCGGATCCCGTTGGCAAAGGAATCCGTGTCCACACCGACCTCGCGCTGCTCGAACTGACACTGGTTTTCCTCAAACACATATTCGATCGGATCCTCGATGGTCACCACCCGCAGCGCCATCGTCTCGTTCAGATGCTGGAGCAGCGCGCAGGCCGTCGTGCTCTTGCCCTGTCCGGCGGCACCCGTCACCAACAGGAGACCACGGGGCGTCTGGACCAGTTCCGACAAGCTTTCCGGCAGACCGAGATGGCTGAGTGAAGGGAGTCGCTGCGGCACCACCCGCATCGAAAAAGATTGGGTCCCCTGTTGTTTGCTGAAATTGGCCCGGTAACGCGATGTCCCGCAGTAGAAGCTCAGGTCCAACTCGTGCTGACCCTCAATGCGATCGCTAATGATGGGCGAGAAGGCCTCCCGCAGCATCTTGAGGATGACATCGTTCGTCGGGGGCGGAAACTGCTCGGGAGGTATGCGCCGCAACTTGCCCTCCAGACGGATCGAGTAACGCCGGTCGGCCTGGGCGTGGAGATCGGTGGCCCCCTGTTCCCGGCACCAATCCAGCAACTGCCCCAACTGGGTCGTGTTGGCAATCCGTTCCATGGCGTCAGTTGTCGAAATCCGGCCCGAGATAGATCTCCCGGGCCTTCGGATCATTTCCCAATTGGTCGGCCGGACCCTCATAGACCACGCGCCCCTGATGGATCAGGTAGGCGCGGTCCACCAGCTTGAGGATCTCCCGGGCCTTGTGGTCGGTGATCAGGATCCCCAGCCCGCGTTCCTTCAGCCGTCGGACAATCTTTTGCACCTCATAAACCGCGATCGGGTCGATGCCGGCGAACGGTTCGTCCATCAGCATCAGTCGGGGACTGGTGACCAGGGCGCGCGTGATTTCCAACCGCCGCTTTTCACCCCCGCTGAGCTGGTAGGCATACGTCTTCGCCTGCCGGGAAAGATCGAGCTCATCCAACAGATACTTCAGGCGGGTCGGGCGTTCGGAGCGCGGACAATCGCAGGTCTCCAGGATGGCCAGCAGATTCTGTTCGACCGTGAGCTTCCGAAAGACGCTCGGTTCCTGCGTGAGATAACCGACCCCGAGCCGCGCCCGCCGGTGCATCGGCAGGCGCGTCATGTCGAGATCGGTGAACCGGACCGTGCCGGCGTCGGGTCGCACGAGCCCGACGATCATGTTGAACGACGTGGTCTTGCCCGCGCCGTTCGGTCCGAGCAACCCGACAATCTCACCCGCGTTGACATGGATGGAGACGCCGTCGACCACCCGTCGGCCGCGATAGGCGCGCACCAGGCCCTCGACCGTGAGCAGGCGGTCGGGCGTGACCGGGGTGGCTGGAGGGACCGGGTTGGCTGCGG
>JANYCC010000421.1 GCA_025360495.1 Verrucomicrobiota bacterium
CCGTGGGGTTCACCCCGTGCACGATGGTTTTCAGGAGCAGGTTGGTGCCCTCCACGCCGAAACCGAAGCTGGCCCCGCCGCCTCCCGATTGGAACCGGTTCTTCAAGGCACCCGGCATCACCCCGGAGATCATCCGGAGCCAGCGGTTGCCGGTCTTATAGCTGAACGTGACGTTGTTGGTCGCCAGCACCACATCCGCAAGTTCAAGGACCGAACCGTCCGCCATTCGGTGCTGCTCGATCGGGAACGATCTCGAGGCGTGGAGCACCGTCCAGATCACCGCCATCAATAGGATCGCCCCGAGTGCGAGGAGGATCTGGTTGCGTCGGTTCATGCCCATGGATCTATACCTCCTGTCGCAGAATCTCCAGCGGGGGTTGGTTGGCGATGCCCCGGCTGGTGAGCAGGCCCACCGCGACAGTCAGGGTCGGCACGCTCACCAACGCCACCAGGGCATCACGCCAGGGCAGGAGAAAATCCACATGGAACACGAACCGCGACAGGGCCCAAGCCGCCGCCGCGGCGAGCACGATCCCGGTGAGCGCGGCCAGGACGCCCAGCCCGGCGTACTCCGCGAAGAGGATCCGTCGCACCTGCGCCCGTGACGCCCCAAGGGTCCGCAACAGGATGCTTTCCTGGGTCCGTTGCCATCGCCCGGTGACGATGGCCCCGACCAGGACCACCACCCCGGTGAGGACCGTGAACAGCGCCATGAACCGGATCGCGAACCCGACTTTTTCCACGAGATTATTGATCGTTTCCAAGATCAGCGTGAGATCGAGGGCCGACACATTGGGGAAGGCTTGGACCAATTCCCGTTGCATCCGCGCCGATTCCCCGGCGTTGGCGACGCGGGTGGCGAGCACATGCATCGCCGGGGCGGATTCGAGCGCTCCCGCGGGAAAAACCACGAAAAAGTTCGGTCGCACCTGCCGCCAGTCGACTTCGCGAAGTCCGGCCACCTGGCAATCCAACGTGACGCCTTGCAGGTCGAACGAAAGACGGTCTCCCACCCCGATCCCGAGTTCCTTGGCGATCCCTTCCTCAACCGTCACGGGAATGGGGGTGACCGTGGCGTCGATCCGCGGCACGAACCGACCCGCCACCAGCCGTTCGGCGCCGGCAAGATGGGTTCGCCAGGTCGAACGATACTCGCGTTGAAGGATCCAGCCGGGGATGGGTTTGATATGATTGGTCAGCAGTTGGGCGACGGGGCGTTCCTGCACCGTCTTGAGGCGCATGGTCACGATCGGCGCCTCGTCGAGCAGCGGCAGTTGGAGGCGATCCAACAGGGCCACCACGCCATCGCGCTGGTCCGGTTGGACATCAAAGAGGATGGCGTTGGGTTGGTGGGCGGCGGCGGGCGGGAACAGGCGGTGGAGCAGGGTGGAACGGGTGAATTGCAGGGTCAGCAACAGGAACGTCCCGAGACCCAAGGACACCAGCAGCGTACCGGTGCGGTTCTGGGGACGGTGGAGGGAGGCCAGACCTTGGCGCCAGGTGAACGGCAACCACCGGGGGGTGAAACGGCGTGCGCCCCACACGATGGCCCGGGCGGTGCCGGAGAGGAGCACAAAGGCCAAACCCAGGCCGACGGCGAACCCGGTGCCTTGGTACCAAAGTCGTGTTTGCAGCAACGAAAACCCGAGGACCGCAGCCCCGATGAGTCCGATCACCCACCACCTTGCCCAGTCGGTCCCGGAACGGCGGGTTTCAAAGGCGGCGCGGATGGCCACCAACGGGGACACCCGGCGCACGGCGAGCAGGGGGAGCAGGGCGAAGATGCCCGAAAGTCCGACTCCGGCCAGACCCGCCTGGATCGCGGCGAGGATCGAGAACTCGACCCGGATCGGGAACGGCAGAAGTCCGCGGAACACCCTCGGCAATGCGAATTGCACCGCGGCGCCGAGGACCACACCGGCCGATGAACCCACGAGCCCGAGAGCGAGGGCCTGCGCCAGATAGATCGCGAACGTCGAGGCCATGGAGGCGCCGAGGCACCGCAGGATCGCCACCTGTGCCAGACGCTGTTGGACATGCACCTGGATGGCACTCGCGATGCCGACCGCCCCGAGCAGGAGCGCGATGAAGGCCACCAGGTTCAGGAAGGCGTTGAGGTCCTCCAGCGCGCGCCCCAGCTCCTCCTGCCGCTTCTCTGCCGTGTCGAAATCGAAGTGCAACCGCCGGAATTCCGCCTGGTTCGCCTTCACCACTTCCTTGAGCGGGGGCGGTTCGGAAAGTCGGAACAGGGTGCGGTACCGGACCAGTCCGCCTTTCCGGAGCAGTTCGGTGCGCGGCAGTTCGGATCCCGCCATATAAACCCTCGGCGCAATGTTGGCGAACGAGACCGAATCTCCCGGCATCCGACGCAAGGTGCCGGTGATCCGCGTGGTCCAAGCCCCCAGTTTCACCGCGTCACCGGGTCCCACCCCGAATTGTTGGGCCACTCCTTCCTCGATGAACACGCCGTCGCCGTTCCGGAATCCTTCCACCGCGGTCGCCGGCTCGGCCTCGATCCGACCATAAAAGGGGAATCCACCCGTCAGCGCGCGGACGTTGACCAAGCGGGTGCCTTCGCGTCCGGGAAACGAGAGCATCGAGGCGAAACTGACCTCGTCCGCCCGTTCGCCGCCGAGACGTTCGAAAAGCGCGGTTTCTTCCGGACCGGCCGGTTGCCGGCTGCTGAGCACGAGGTCGGCCCCCAGCACCGCCTTGGATTGTTCGTCCAAGGTGCGGCGGAGCGTACGCCCAAGCGAACCCAGCGCCACCAGTGCGGCAATACCCAACGTGATGCTCAGGGAAAACAGGACCATCCGACGACGACTCGACCGGGAGTCGCGCCAAGCCATCTGCCAGGTCCAGCGGCGGAAAAGTGCGGTGAGAAAATTCACGGGCGGGGCGGGGCGGGGGATCACGCGATGCGACGGCCGTTTCGGAGGCGGACGACCTGGCCGCATCGACCCGCCAATTCGAGGTCATGGGAGACCAGGATGAGCGCGGTGCCGGCCGTCCGGTTCAGCTCGAACAACATGTCGGCCACGCGTTGCGCCGTGTCACCGTCGAGGTTGCCCGTCGGTTCGTCGGCGAAGAGCAGTTGGGGTCGGTTGATGAAGGCGCGGGCCAGCGCGACCCGCTGTTGTTCGCCGCCGGAGAGTTGCACGGGATAATGATCCAACCGGTCCCCCAATCCCACTCTCGCGAGCAACTCGGCCGCCGCCGTCCGCGGGCTGGCACCCCCCCGGAGCTCGATCGGCACCAACACATTCTCGAGCGCGGTCAGCGTCGGGAGCAATTGAAAGTTCTGGAACACAAACCCGACGTGCTCGTTGCGGATCCGCGCCCGGGCGTCTTCGTCGAGCGCGCCGAGGTCGTGTCCGGCCAGGCGGATGGTGCCCGACGTCGGGAGATCGAGTCCGGCGCTCAGGCCCAGCAACGTGGTCTTGCCGCTGCCCGACGGACCCACGATCGCACAAGTCTCGCCGGGCCCCACCGAGAGCGACACGTCGGCCAGCACGGTCAGTTGGGTGCCGCCACTCCGGTACGTCTTGGTCAGGTTCTCGAGCGCGAGGAGGGCTTGCACGTGCGGTCTCTTCCATGCGCGGACCACAACGTCAAACCTCAAGGTTGATTCGGGCCTTAAACCCGGCTTGGAATCGTCCCCGCGTCTGCCAATATCCCGTTTGTTGTGTCTGCGAGCGCTTCAATTCCCACGGGAAATCGGGTGATTCGAAACTCGATCCTGGCGGCGACGGGCCTGTTGCTGGCGGCCGGTTGGCTGGCTTTCGGGTCCAAACCCTACTCCGTCACGTGGGTCGGGCTCGAAAAGACCAACGGCGCACCGACCGCCTCGATGGTGCTGATGGTGTCCAACCGGACGCCGCGGCTGATCCTGTTCGAGGTCGCCAACCGTGGGGCGGATCAATGGGCGGAAAACATCCACGCCCAACCTTCCGGGGCGCCCGCCATCGTCCTTCCCCATTCCTGGACCCTGGCCCGGGTGCCGGTGCCCGCGTCCCGCGCCCTCCGTCCCGATCTGAAGATCCAAGGCCTTTGCGAAGCCCCGCTGAATCCGGTCCTCAACAGCCTTAGAAACCAATTGCTCAACCACGGATTCAACTACCTCGGCAACCACGTCCGTCAGAACCCGGCGATCGTCGTCGGGCCCGAATTCAGGATCGATCGCGAGTGACCGGATTCCATGCCCGTGCCGCCGGAATCTCACCAAGGGATTTGAACAGGAGAAAGCAGAGGGCGCAGAGAAACGAGCCTCTGTGATCTCCGCGGCCTCCTGTTCATCTTCGGCTACATTGGCTGGCCTCGCAGGACTCCTGATTTAATTCGGGTGTCACAGACCTGCTCCTGGGAGGATCAACCGGCTGATGCCATCGGTGACTTTCATCTCGTGGAAGTTGATGAGCAGGCCGAACGGGATGTTCAGCAACTTCATGTAGCTCAGGAGTTGCGCCTTATGGATGGGTAGTATCCTCTCCGCGGCCTTCGCCTCCACCAGAACGCAACCTTCGACCAGAATATCGAGGCGAAGCGGTTCCTCGCGGGTGAAACCCTTGTATTCGATCAGGACCTTCTTCTGGCACACGCAGCTCAAGCCGCGCAACCCGAGTTCCTTCGTCAGACACCACTCGTAAATGGATTCAATCAGGCCCGGTCCCTTGTCGCGATGGACTTCGATGGCGGCGGCAATGATGGTTCCGGTCAGTCCTGATGCTTTTTCAAACAGCGGATGCATGCGATTGCCAACAGGAGGCGGCAGGGGGCGCAGAGAAGCAAGGCTCTGCGATCTCTGCGGCCTCCTGTTCACCTTCCGGTTGGCCCCGCAGGACCCAGGTCGGGAGGCTGCCCCCCGACATTCTCCCGGGCTTGCGATTCAATTGCGCGCCGGCGAAGGACTCGGATAATCATCAGACATGGACTCCTCCGACCGACCTCCCGTGCTTCCCGCACGGTCTTCCTCATCCGCGGCGGGCCCATCGGATGGGCGGATGACGGCCGGCCGCAAGGTGCTGATTTTCGTCGGGGGCGGATTCGCCCTGTTGGTGATCCTGGCGTTCCTGGCCGGCTTTTTGTTGCCGCTTTTGGCCAAGGCTTCCAAAGGGATGCAAGCCGCCGCCTGTCTCCAGAATCTCAGCCAACTCGGTTTGGCGGCCCGGATGCATGCGGTCAACCACGACTCCCAGTTTCCGGACGACTGGTTGCAATCCACCAATGCCTCGGAATTCACGGTTCCACGATTGTTGATCTGCCCGGCGGACAAACATCATTCCCTGGCCGCGGCATGGGGCGTGGTCGGGGCTTCCAACATCACCTATGTCTATCTGGGCAAAGGCGGCAATGACGACCAGACCAACCGGGTGCTCGCCATCTGCCCCATCCACGGCCACGTCCTCCTGGGGAATGGCAAGGTCCTGTTTGCCTGGGCACAACGGCATCCGGAGGCGTTGATCGAACGGGACGGCGCGACTTTTGTGGATCCTGACCAGATGACCCCGATGCGTCGCAAATCCGGGCCGCGCACCACGAAGCCGTGATTTGCAGAGTATCGGTTGCCATGCGGAAAGAAGGTCTGGTATTCACGGCCGATGAGTTCCCAAGACACCCCTCCACCCCTGGGTTCGCAAACCGCCTCCGCCCCGGCGGTGGTCTCTGGAAACCAAGGGATGCCCGGGATCGTCATCGTCGCCGTGATCGGTGGCGTGGCGCTGGTACTGCTGGCGATCGTGGCCATCCTGGCCGGGATGCTCCTGCCCGCGCTGGCCAAGGCCAAATCCCGGGCCCAGACGATCATGTGCCAGAACAACCTCAAACAACTCGGTCTGGCGGTCCGCATCTACGCCTCCGACAACCATTCGAAGTTCCCCGATGATTGGCGCCAGTTGACCAATATGATCGGGGCCCCGCAGGTCCTGCTGTGTCCGGGTGACCGCAGGCATTCGGTGGCGACGGATTGGAACACCCTCGGCCCGGCGAACATCAGCTATCCGTATCTCGGCAAGGGTGGCGACGACCTGCAGACCAACCGGGTGCTGGTCGTCTGCCCGATCCACGGCAGCGTCCTCATTGCCGACGGCAGCGTGGTTCTCCAGATGGCCAGGCAACGCACCGTCGGACTGGTCCAGCGGAATGGCGCCACCTACCTGAGCCCCGACGGTGGGAGATAGGAGATCGGAGATCGGGATTCGGAGATCGAAGGCAGATCGGCCCCTTCCGGAGGGAGAGCCCCGATCTCCGATTCTCAGACACCGAACCTTTATCTCCTATCTCCTATCTCCTATCTCCTATCTCCTATCTCCTATCTCCGATCTGCGACAAGGCGGGCTTGGCGTCGCCTCCCGGTTCCCGTAGGGTCCGCCCATGAATTCCCGCGTCCTCGCCTTGGTGGCGGCGTTTTGCGCCGTTATGGCCCACGCCGCCGATTCGTATTCCATCGCCGTCATCCCCAAGGGCACCACCCATGAGTTTTGGAAATCCATCCACGCCGGTGCCGTGAAGGCGCAGCTCGAACTCAAGGCGGAGGGTGTCCAGGTGCGGATCTTCTGGAAGGGGCCGCTTCGAGAGGACGACCGCGATCAACAGATCCAGGTGGTCGAGAATTTCACCGCCCGCAAGGTCAGCGGCATCGTGCTGGCCCCGCTCGATTCCCAAGCCCTGGTCAGTCCCGTCACCAGTGCCCGGCAGGCCGGCGTGCCCACCGTGGTGATGGATTCCGACCTCAAATCCGACCAACAGGTGAGCTTCGTGGCCACCGACAATTTCCTCGGCGGCCAACTGGGGGGCGAACACCTGGCCAAACTGATGGGGAACAAGGGCAACGTGGTGTTGCTCCGGTATCAGGTCGGCAGCGCGAGCACCGAGGCCCGCGAAGCCGGATTCCTCGATGTCCTCAAGAAATTCCCGGACATCAAGGTCGTGTCGTCCGACCAATACTCCGGGGCCACCCGTGAGCTCGCTTACCAGGCCGCGCAGAATCTCCTCAACCGCTTTGGCACCCAGGTCAACGGCGTGTTCTGTCCGAATGAAACCGTCACGGTGATGATGGGTAAGGCGCTTCGCGACCGCGGTCTCGCCGGCGGCAAGGTCAAGGTCGTCGGGTTCGATTCCGGGACCCTGTCG
>JANYCC010000431.1 GCA_025360495.1 Verrucomicrobiota bacterium
TGCCCAGATGCGCCCGCTCCGAAGGGGCAGTGTCAGGATGTGCCCGGTCCCAGGAATCACTTGCACTTGAAACGCAGGACGTCGGGATACGGATCGATCAAGCCGTCCCAGGAAACCACCCAGACATTGATGCCGAAACCCGCGCCCACGGCGGACACCCGGAACAAGGACCTGGATTCACCCGTGGGCAACGTTGTCCAGTTGAGCCCGTCGAACAGCAACAGGGTTCCGTTCGATCCGACCACCCAGACCCCGGAGGCGTCGGTGGCCGAGACATCGTTGAGGAATTCACTGGTGAAGCCGGTGTAATTTCGCCAAGTCTGGCCGTCGAATTGGAGGATGGTGCCGGCCTCGCCCACGATCCAGAGATCATTGGATCGGATGGAGATTGAGCGCAGGTCCCGGAAAGTCTGGCTGGGCTGACTCACCCAAGTCTGACCGCCGTCCGTCGTGCGGAGGATCACGCCGCCCGTGCCGACCGCCCAGACGTCGGTGGGGGACGCGGCGGCAACGTCGAACAGGTTCACGCCGGAAGGGATATTGGTGGGAATGTTCTGTGGAACCCATGTCTGTCCCCCGTCCGGAGTGTGAATGATGGAATTGCCACCGACGGCCCAGACATGGGTGGGCGAGGCCACGGCGATGCCCCCGAGAAGGCTCGGGGTCAGGCCACCATGACGGGTCCAGGTCGAACCGGTTTCATGCAGGACCACACCCGGCGGACTGGTCAACGGCCCCCCGAAACCGGCAGCCCAGAGATGGTTTCCGACCGTCCCAATCTCGAGGAGTTGCACATCCGGTTCCGAGTGCAGGATCCTCCACGTGCGGCCTTCGTCGAGGCTTTGCACCACTGTTCCGGGTGAACCGGTGGCCCATACCGTGTCCAAGTTAAAGTCGCCGTGCACATCCCATAAGATCGAGAAATCCGGGGACTCGCTTGCCGCCGTCCACGAGTTTTGGAGCGGATCACCCCGCAGCAGCGAGTTGGGGCCGTCATAGGCGGTGGCCCATACGTCGTTTGGACCGGCTGCGAACACACCGCCGAGCCCGACGGATGTCCCGCTGGATTGTGGCTTCCAGGTCCCCGCGTCGCGCCAAAAAATGGTTCCATGGTTGCCCACGGCCACCAACCGCCCGGCGGAATCACGGGTCACAGATTGGAACCATTCGGAGGTGACGCCGGGCTCGGGTTGCCAGTTCTGGCCGGCATCGACGGTGTGCAGCAAGGTTCCGGATTCTCCCACAATCCACGCCTCCGATGCGGAAAGGGATACAATGTCCCGGAGCCGCAGGGCCGTCCCACTTGTCTGGGCGATCCAACTCAGCCCGCCGTTGTCCGTCCGGAGTATGGTTCCGGCGGTGCCCACGACCCAGGCTGACGCCGCCGACAGGGCCGCCACCGAATACAAGGCAACGCCGACACCGCTGGTTTGGGCGGCCCAAGTCTGCCCGGAATCGGATGTCTTGAGGAGGGTTCCGCCGGCGCCCACGGCCCACGCCAGATCCGCGGAGGCGGCACCGATACCGTATAAGGATGCCGTACCCGGCGTGGGCTGACGCACCCAACTCGCGCCGCTGTCACAGGTCGAAAGGATCAACCCCGCATCGCCCACGGCCCAGGCAACTTCCGGCGAGAACGAGAAGACGTCGTTGAGCCGTCCGGGGGCGTGGGGCACCTGCGACTGCCAGTTCTGCCCGTCGAAAAACCGGATGACGCCGAAGCCGAAGGCGCGATGGCTGTTGCCAACCATCCAGACATGTTGGGGGTCGGTGCCGTGGACATTCTCCCAGAACACGGGCAGCAGGTGTTCCTTTGTGAAGGTGAGACAATCCGAAGGCAACGGGGGGGAGATCCGGAGCCGATAGAAGCGGTGCGTACAACCGGGGGTGACCGTGAATTGGCGCGAGGTGGTCAGGATATCGTTCCAGGGTCCGGTGATGTCCTGGGCCACTTCGAGGGTTCCGGCGACCGACCAGTTGACGACCGCCCCGGCCCCCTGGTGGGTGATCGTGATCTGGCCGCGGGCGGTCACCGCACCGACGAGCATAAGCATAAGGCCGGGCAGAAACTTGGACATATGGAATGGCGTGGGGAGGTGTCCAGGCGATGGGAAGTCGAGGTTTCAGACCAGGGCCGTGGACTGGTTTTGCGGATCGGGCGACCGGCTGGGTGTTCTTTGTGGGAACGCTTATTATGTGACATAATGTGAAACCATTATATAACGTCAATGGCATTCTCAATGCCGGGGGGGCATCGGGCGCATTTTGGCACTGCCCCCGCCCCGGCCCTCCCAGTGGCG
>JANYCC010000444.1 GCA_025360495.1 Verrucomicrobiota bacterium
GTCTGGTCGAACACCTGATGCCGCACCCAGGGCCGGTCCGCCCCCTTGGGATTTTCGAACCACGATGTGCCCTGTCCGGGAAAGCCGACGACCAGGATGTCGTTCCAACCGTCCTTGTTGAAGTCCAGGGTCCAGACGAAGAAATTATCGGAATAAGTGTTCTTGGTGCCCAGGCCCCCCTCGAAGCCGGGCACCGTCACCTCGGTCATCGGGCCCAGCTTCAACTGGAACGTGGTGCGGGCGGGATAATACTCATGCCGTTTCTTGAAGTCGGGTCCCTCCCACCACCAGGGCCCGGAGATGATGTCATTGATCCCGTCGTTGTTCAGGTCGCCGAAGTTCGCCCCCTCGCTCCAGAACTGATCGCTCAATTGGATGCGTTTGAAGGTGTGAAGCTCATCGGCCACGCCGCGCTGGGCGATGACCAGCAGACCGGCGGTCAACAGGAAGGATTTCATGACGGGAATGATTTCGTCCTCTCTATACAAAAAATGGCGGCAAGAAAAGATCTCCGTGACCATTCCCAATCACCACCACGTGGAATTCCCGTCCCCCTCGCCCCGCGAGGAACAAGCGGGGGAGGAGTCACGGACAGTTCCTGGAGAAGCATTCACTTTTGCGATTCAGCCGGTCGGGACGGCGATGGCTGGCCGGGCCTGTCCACGGCGGGGCTCACGACAAACTTCACGGGCACCGGCCGCGCGACGTCACGCTGAAGGGCCACGATGCCTTCCTCCAGCGCCAGGGCCTGGGCCTGCAGGGATTCCAGTCGCGGATTCTTAACGGTGTCGCCGTCCCGGACCGCGAAGTCGGCGCGTGAACGAAAGGCGCCGAGGAGGAGCAGGAGCGGGACGAGCAGGCGGGAATGACCCCTCTCCCCCGCCCTCTCCCCGCTCGTTCCTCGCGGGGAGAGGGAGACGGACTTGGTTTCCAATCGTGTGAGACTCATTTCAACGCGACCTGGATTCACGGAGCCAAACGCGCCCCGACCGGGACGAGTTCCAGCAACCGGTCCACATCCCTGTCCCGGGCCGTCCAAGCGATCCCACGCAGGACCAGCACACGATATAAAGGATCGTCAAAAGACCACGTATAATGTCCGGGAATGCAACCAAACACGCGGCCGTTCCCGTGTTCGAAGGCCCATAATTGCGTCCGTGGCCCCCCTTCCTCGACGGAGGTGGCGAGCGACGTGATCAACGCCGGGTCGCCATGAAAACCCCAATAGGTTTCGTCGAGGAAATGCAATTGGGAGAAGCCCCGCGTGATCGGATGGCTGGTCTGCGTGAAGACCAGATCCGTCTCCCCGTGCCGGAACTTGGAACCTCCCGTGGCCAACCCGATCCGCTCCGCCAACGCCGGGGCCAGGGCACCGCCTTCCATCGACCAATGCAGGCAGACCAAACCCCCGCCCCGCTTCTGGTATTCGTCCAGCAACACCGCCGCCGCAGGACTCCACCCGGAATTGCGCGAATAGAAAACGGTGACGTCGGCTGCGGCGAATTGCTCGCGGGTGGGGAACTTCCGGCACGTCGCCACAGTCACGTTGTCGGCGAGTGCGAGCAGTTGCGACCAACGTTTCTGCCAGACCGGATAATCGTGCTCGTCGGTGCCATGGTCCTGGTCATCGATGCACAGCAACAGCCGCAGCGGCGCGACGGAGGGGGAACCCAAAACCGGCGGCGGCATGAACGCGACGAACTCCCGGAGACTGCGCGCGGGAGGCGCGGAGGGCTGGGTGCGGGTGATGCGCGCGGGCTCCAACGGATTCGTCAGGAGGAACGTCAGCAGGTCCTCCATCTGGTTCGTCGAAAGCAATTGTCCCAACCCTTCCGGCATAAGCGAAGGCTTCATCGGCTCGATCCCCGCCACCTCCCGTCGCGGGCGCTCGGTCTCCACACCCGCAGCCTGGCGGATGATGATCCTGTCGTCCGTCAACGTGCGCACCAGGCCGGTGATCTCCGTGCCATCCTTGAATTTCACCAGGCTGCCGGTCTGGTCCGGATTGATGGTCGCGGACGGCTTGGTGATGTCGTTCAGCACCGACTCACGGTCGCGATAGACGAGGTTGGAAAGGTCGGGACCAAACACCGTGCCCTCGCCGCGGAGGGTGTGGCAGGTGTAACAGGCGCCCGCCCCGAAGAAGACCCGCCGGCCGTGAAGCCAGTTGCCTTTCACATCGGTCCGGGCCAGCGATTCGCCGGCGTTCGTGGACACTCCCGCACCCGTCGCCCACGGGACCCAGAGCCGGTTCAAGGCAATGGGACGCGTCCGGTCATCCAGGGCAAACACCAGGCCACCGCCGCCCGATGCGGGCAGACCCGCAAACGGGATCTGGACCGCCGCGAGATGATTCGTGGCGGGTTGCAGGGGAACTTCCTTCGGTGCGACCGGTGAAAAATCCTGCTGCACCGTCATGGTGCGTTGGGCGAAGGCGTCGGCCCCAATGTCCCAGTCCAGCGTCGCGCCGGGTTGAATGGCGGGCACGAAGATGTTCCCGACGTTGATGCCACCCTTCAGGCTCACCGGCGAAGTGGCGTCCGCTTGCTCGAGACGCCGGAAGAATTCCCCGTGGTCCGCCGAACCTGCCGTCAATGACCGCGCCACCGGCAACGAC
>JANYCC010000458.1 GCA_025360495.1 Verrucomicrobiota bacterium
GGCGACCGCTGGAAGAACACCCATCCCTGGCGGTTCACGCCGGAATAGGAATAGCGGTTCATCAGGGGCGCGGGTCCCGGTGCATCACTCACCTCGGACGTGGGCTGGATCCAGGCCTCGATGGTGAAGGACTTGGTGGAATCCGGATTGAGTGCGGGATTGAACGGGACGATGGCCCGGGCGCCGGTGCCGTTGAAGTAGGTGGCCCCGTTGCGGCTTCCGGCCAATGCACCCCAGACCGGATGCGTGTTCAGGTTGGTGGCGTTGCCGGCGACCCCCAAAGATCCGCTGTTGAAGTTCAGATTGGACCGGGTCGGGACGTTCAGCCGGTAGTAGCCGAGCGGTTGGTCAGCCAGGACGGTGGTCGGGTAATCCGCCGCGGACAGGGCCGGGAGGACTGCGACCGCGACGACCGCCAGCAAGAGGGCGCGGGCGGACATACGGGAAGGTTCAGCTTGTTTCATAATGGTTGGAAAAACGCAGTGACGCGCACGGAGAAAGTCACCCACCGGGGCATACCGTCTCAGTTGGAACGGGTAATTTGCCGGAGCACCCTGCCACGCGACAAGCCCCTCTTCAAGGGATGGACGGTTCCGATCCGGTCACCTTTGCGCGACTCAGCGCGATTCCACCGCCGGCCGCCGCAACCGCAGGCAAACGGCCTCGAGATCGTTGCGGACCAAGAGCCGCTCCCCGGCCAGCGCCACCGGATTCCACGTCTTTCCGGACAACACCGCGAACCGTCCCGTCTCGTGCGGCCCGCTCGGATCCGGTCGCAATCCCACCAGTTCCCCGGACTCCGACATCAGCAGCAACACCCCGCCGGCGACCACCCCTTGCCCGTGCCCGTAGCGACCTTCCTTCCACAGCAACCGTCCGTCCGAAAGATGCACCGCCACCAGGATCCCGTCGTCCAGTCCCACCACCATGTTCCCGAAACGCACCGAGTTCGCGAACTTCGCCTTCAACCGCTTCGAGGTCCATTCGCTCCGGACGGCCCACGCCCCATCCGCCGCATGTCGCACGGAAAACAATTCCGCACCCACCCCGTATCCGGCGGTCACCATCACCCGGTCGGGCCCCGCCAGGACGGGTACGGCGACCAAGGGTTGGCCGGATCCCCAAGGTTGTTCCCACAGCACGTGTCCGTCTCCGGGATGATGGGCCACCAGACTTCGATGCCCGAACACGAGGACTTGCGGCACCCCGTCCAACACCGCCGGGAAAGGGGAACCATAACTGGAACCTTCGTTGCCCGTGGCCCAACGCCTTTCGCCCGTCACGGCATCGAAGGCCACCAAGGCCCGCCCTTCCCCACCCCCTCCACCCACGATTACCTGACCGTCCACGACCAAGGGTGATCCGCTGAAACCCCATTCCGGTTGGCCGACACCCAATTCCTCCCGGATCGAGCGTCTCCAGAGCAAACGGCCGGTGACGAGATCCACGCAGCGCAGGCTCCCCAACGCCCCCAACACATATACCCGCCCCGCCACCACGGTCGGGGTCGAACGCGGGCCTTCACCGGCTATCGTGGTCTTATACCGGCACGCCTCGCCCAAGGACCACACCGATGCACCGTTGGCCAAGTCGTAACAGGTCAGTTTTTCCTCGTCGTCCAGCTGCTCCAAGGTCAACGCCCGGGCGCCCACCACCGCGAATCCCGACCATCCCGCGCCGACCGGACGCCGCCACATCACCTCGGGCGGATGCAGCAACCATTCGGTGTCCGGGGCGGGACCCGGGAGCACGCCCGTGCGCTCGGGACCGAGGAATTGAGGGAAATCGTCCTGAGCCCGGAACGCGGTCGCAGCGGCCGCCGGGAGCGTCCGGGGCGCGGCCATCGGGACGCGCCGCCAACGGGGTTCCAGGATGGGCAACAGATCCCCGCTGACACCCCGGATGCGGAACAACCCTGCCGCCGCACCGAGGAGGCTCACCACGGCCAGGGCGCCGGTGAGTCGGGCCCGGCCGGATGCCCCGGACGCCCCGAGCCACCAGATGAAGAGGATCCAACCGTATCCGATGCCGATGGCGAGTGTGCCGAGGTTGCGGCGCTGGAACGGTTGGTCCTGCATCCATTCCCAACCCACCGCCGTCGCCGCCATCGCCAACAGGACTCCCACCGGCCACCAACGGACCCGGGATGCGGTCTCCGGACGGGAATGCGATTCCATTGGGGGGAGCGTTCGTCGGGACCGATCGGGAAGGCAAGCGGCGAGGTGGGCGGGGAGACGAATGACGAATGACGAATGACGAATGACGGATCACGGACGAACCGTCCCATTGGTCATTGGTCATTGGTCATTCCCCCGCGCCCCCCACGTTTCACGTTCCAATCCCCGCCCCACACCCCATTCTCCCCGCGTGCGTTCCCTGGCTCTCATCCTTTGCTGCACCACGCTTGCGGCCACGGCACCCCTCGTCCATTCCGCGGATCAACCCCAGTGGGGCACCGCTTGGTCCCGCAACCAAGTCTCCGCCGAACGGGGCCTCGCCACCACGTTCAATCCCGCCACGGGCGAAAACATCCGCTGGTCGGTCCGGCTCGGCACCGAATCCTATTCCACCCCCGTCGTCTCCCGCGGCTGCGTCCTCATCGGCACCAACAACAACGAACCCCGTGATCCCCGCCATCAGGGCGACCGCGGCGTGCTGCTCTGTCTCGACGAAAAAACCGGCCGACTCAAATGGCAGCTGGTGGTCCCCAAACGCGAGTTGGACCCCTATTATGACTGGCCCAACAGCGGCCTCTCATCCACCGCCACCGTCGAGGACGGCCGGGTCTATGTCGTCAGCAATCGCGGCGAGGTGATGTGCCTCGACCTCGATGGCCTCGCCAACGGAAATGACGGACCGTTCCGCGACGAGGCCCGCCACCAGTCGCCCCCGGGCCAACCCCCGATCGAAACCGGCCCGACCGACGCCGACATCCTCTGGCTCACCGATCTCACCAAGGAGGCCGGGATATGGTCCCACGACGCCGCGCACAGCTCGATCCTGATTCATGGCGACCATCTTTATGTCAACTCGGGCACCGGGGTGGACAACACCCATAAGGTCATCCGCACGCCCGACGCCCCCAGCCTGCTGGTGCTCGACAAACACACCGGCCGCATCCTGGCCCGAGAGAGTGAAGGGATCGCGCCCAACATCTTCCATTGCACGTGGTCGTCCCCCTCGCTGGCCCGGGTCGACGGACGGGACCAGATCGTTTTCGCGGCGGGCAATGGCGTCCTCTATGGGTTCACCCCGATCGAACCGGATGCGAAACCGGCTCCCCCGGGGCAACCCTTCCCCACGCTCCATAAGATCTGGCAGTTTGATTTCGATCCGGACGCCCCGAAGGAGGACATCCATCGCTATAGCTCCAACAAGTCCGTCAGCCCGAGCAATATTTATGGCATGCCGGTCATCGACGGCGGACTGGTTTATGTCGCGGGCGGGGGCGACTGGTTCTGGGGGAAGAACGAGGCCTGGATCAAGTGCCTGAACCCCCGCGGCTCGGGCGACATCACCCATTCCAATCTCCGCTGGTCCCATCCGCTCGGGCGTCACACCATGTCCACGCCGGCGCTGTCGAATGGACTGATTTATGTGGCCGACTCCCAGCATGTGCTCCATTGCCTCGATGCCCGGACCGGTGACACCGTCTGGACGCACGAGTTGAAGGGCGAGGTCTGGGCGTCCGCCTATGTCGCCGACGGCAAGGTTTATATCGGTACCCGTCGCGGCGATTACTGGGTGTTTGCCGCCGGTCGCGAAAAGAAGGTGCTTCATCAAACCGACCTCGACGGGCCGGTCAGCGCCACGGCCGTCGCCGCGAACGGGACCTTATACCTCGCCACCATGAAATCCATCTACGCGGTCGCCCCCACCGCACCCCGTCCGTGAACCCCGAATGCCGGATCCTCCCGGCCCGTCACCCGATGAAATCACCTGCGCCCGCCGTCACCGTCGCCCTGATTGTCGCCGCCACCTTCCGCCTCGCCGCCGCCCCGCCCGAACCGCGGTTCCGGGTCGTGAACGTCGACACCAACATTGCCATCGGCTACGGCCTCGCAATCGCCGATGTCGATGGGGACAAGCGTCCCGATATCATCCTTTGCGACAGGACCCAGATCGTCTGGTACCGGAATCCGAGCTGGGAAAAGTTCGTGATCGCCGAGCACCTGACGGCCGCCGACAACGTGTGTGTCGCCGCCGCGGACATTGATGGGGACGGCAAGGCCGAGATCGCGGTGGGTGCGGGCTGGAACCCGGGCGACACCAAGACCTCGGGCGCTTTGTTCCGCCTGGTGGCGCCGGCGGATCGCACCCAGAAATGGGAGGCGATCCCATTGCCCCATGACCCGACCATTCACCGGATCCGTTGGGTGAAGGATCAGAAGGGCCGGATGACGCTGCTGAGCGTGCCTTTGCATGGCGTTGGCAATGATCCGGCCAAAGGCGAGGGCGAGGGGGTGAAGATCAAGCGTTATGTCCCGCCCGTCTCGCCGGGGGGTGAGTGGACCGTCGAGGTGGTCAATGGCGACTATCATAAGACCCATAATTTCGACCCGGTCCGATGGGACAATGATCCGGTGCAGGGATTCCTGCTGGCGGCGAAAGAAGGTGGTTTCGTGGTGAACTATTCGCCGGAGACCAAGGGTTACGTGGCGGAATCGCTGACCGGCGGCGAAAACGGCGGCTTGGGCGAGATCCGATCGGGAAGCTTCGGCGGCGGACGACACTTCGTGGCCGCCATCTCCCCGATGCATGGGAACCAGGTGGTCCTGCTCACCCAACCGACCCCCGGCGGCCTCTGGCAGCGGCGCCTGCTGGACGACACGCTCATCGACGGCCATGCGCTCGCGTGCGGCGACCTGCTTGGGATCGGTCAGGACCAGATCGTGGTGGGTTGGCGCGCCATGAACCGTCCCGGGGTGAAGGTCGGGATCAAGCTGCTCACCCCGTTGGACGAAGACGGACGCGAATGGCGCACGACGATGGTGGACGACAACCAGATGGCGTGTGAAGACCTGCAATTGGCCGACCTCGATGGCGACGGTCGGCCCGATATCATCGCCGCCGGACGTGCCACCAAGAACGTGAAGATCTATTTCAACCTGAAGCCCTGAGCGGTTCAGGCCTTCCGGTTCATGGGCCTCCTCTCCCCGACCTTCTCCTCCTTCGTTCCTCAGGAAGAGAGGGGGACCGTCCCGGAGCCGAGGCGCATTGCCATGCTCTGCTACGTTTCGGTCCCCCTCGCCCCGCGAGGAACGAGCGGGGAGAGGGATGGGGAGAGGGGTCGGCCTTCCTTCTTCACCCATCAGGCCTGAAAGATAAGCAATACTGCTTCCATCAACGAATCGGAGGTTGGCATTTGACGGAAGTTCGCGCCTGATTAGTCCTGCGCATGCAAATCGAGAGCTTCAAGGTTTTTTGCGACCTGACCGAGACGGAAAGCTTCACGAAGGCGGCCCAGGTCAACAACATCACCCAGAGCGCCGTCAGCCAGCAGATCTCGTCGCTCGAACGTCAACTCAGCTGCCTGCTCATCGAACGTTCCAAAAAGAAATTCCGCCTCACCCGCGAGGGCCAGTTTCTTTATGAGTACGGCAAGCAGATCATGCAGTCGTACGAATCCCTCCTCAGCAAGGTCCAGGAGGTGAAGGACATCGTCTCCGGCACCATCCGCGTCGCGACCATCTATTCCATCGGCCTCCACGACCTGCCCCCGTATCTCAAGCGTTTCCTCAAGTCTTATCCGACCGTCAATGTCCATGTCGAATACCAGCGGGCCAACCAGGTGTACGACGACGTCCTGGGCAATGTCGTCGACCTTGGACTCGTCGCGTACCCGAACAAGGACGTGAGGTTGGAGGTGGTCCCGCTGCGTAACGAGACCCTGGTGGTCATCTGTCACCCCAGCCATCCACTGGCCCGGTTGAAGTCGCTCAAACTGGCCCAACTCCAGGACCTGAAGTTCATCGCCTTCGAGCCCGACATCCCCACCCGCAAGGCGATCGACAAGTTCCTCCGGGACCATGGGGTCGCGGTGCGGACCGTGATGGAATTCGACAACATCGAGACCGTGAAGCGGGCGGTGGAGATCGAGGCCGGGATCAGCATCGTGCCGATGGGGACGGTGGTGCAGGAAGTGGCCAAGCAGACCCTGGCGGCGGTGCCATTCTCCGATGCCTCGCTCAGCCGGCCGCTGGCGGTGATCTATAAGAACAACAAGGTCCTGAGCCCGGCCATGAAACAGTTCATCGCGACGCTCAAGGAATCCGTGTGAGGCAGGGTGTTCACCGGAGCTTTTCCGGGTTCAACCCCTGGAGATCTTTCGACACAAAGAGCCCGTCCTTGCGGATCAGCTTGCCATCAAACCACACCTCGCCGCCGCCCCATTCGGGTCGCTGGATCAGCACCATGTCCCAATGGACCGCCGATTTGTTCCCGTTGCCCGGATCCTCATAGGCCTGCCCCGGCGTATAATGCAGCGATCCCGCAATCTTCTCGTCGAACAGGATGTCGCACATCGGTTCCAGGATGTGGGGGTTGAATCCGAGGCTGAACTCACCGATCGAACGCGCCCCCGGATCCGTGTCGAGGATCTCGTTCAACCGCTTCTCGCTGCCGCCGCTGCACGTGGCCCGGGCGATCCGGCCCTCCTTCAATTCCAACCGGACCCCCTCGAACTTGGTGCCGGCATACAGGGTGGGCGTGTTGAAGGTGATGAAACCTTCCGATGATTTCAGCGTGGGACAGGTGAAGCATTCGCCGTCGGGGATGTTGCGCAGGCCCTCGCAGGGCTTGGCCCCGACGCCTTTGATGCTAAACGTCAGCTCGGTGCCGGGGGCCAGGATCCGGACCTGATCGGCGGCCTCCATGCGGCGCTTCAACGGGAGGACCGCCCGGGCCATCTTCGCATAATCCATGGTGCAGACGGCGAAGTAGAAATCCTCGAACGCCTCGGTGCTCAGATTGGCCGCCTGGGCCATGCTCGGAGTCGGCCAACGCAACACACACCACTTCGTCCGGTTCACCCGGCGGTCGAGCACGGGCCGCATCATCCTGGCGTAAAGCTTCTGCTGCGCCGGCGGCACATCGCTGGTCTCGCTCGCATTGTGCGCCCCGCGGATCGCGACATACGCCTGCACCCGGCGCATCCGGGCCATCTCGTGGTCGCGCACCATTTTCGCGTGTTTCGCGTCGGTCCCGCGCTGGATCTCCCGCACCACCCGCGTGTGGCGGGTCTCCACCAACGGCGTCGCCCCCACCGCGCGGACGGCCCGGATCAACTGCACGGTCATCTCGTCCGGAATATCCGCCACATCCAGGAGCACCACCTCGCCCTTCTGAAGGTCACACGAGTATTCAACCAACAGTTTGGCCAGCTTTGCGTAACGCGGATCACCCATAATTGGCGCTGATCCAACCATGGATCCGGCCGCGGGTCACGGATTCGTTGGTCCGGCCGGCGGAAGCAGGCGCACCTTGGCATCGTGGGCAGCCGGGCGATGGGAGAAGCGGGGCGGGTAGGAAAACCCGGCCTCCCAGGGCGGTCGCGACAGCTCCGGGGGGGGCGGGTTTTCCTACCCGCCTTCCCACGATGCCCAGATGCGCCCGGCGGAAGCATCCGTCCCATCCCTCAGAGCCGCCGGATCGTCACCGGAACCTCGCCAAGATCCATCGGTTGACCCACCCCATCGCGGCCCGAAAGGGGAACCTTCACCTTCATGCTCCCGGCTCCGCTCCACGCGGCAGTCCGCCTGTCTCCCGATCCGGAAACACCCATCCCGCCGGACGACACCGAGACCCGCAGGACGAAATCCCCGGAGGGCACCCCGCGGAATGTCACCACGCCGTCGTCCGCCACGTCGCCCAGGAAACATCGCAACCGCCGATCAATCGCACGACCCACCTCGGACTGATGCCAGTCCAAAAGCCAGAGCGCACGGTCATCATCCGAAAGCTCCGGCGGCGGCTCCGGCACCGGCGTGGCCGCGATGAGGGTGGCCCGTCTCACCTGGCCCCGCCAATCACTGATGGGATTGGTTCCACTCACTGCCAATTGACCCCGCACGGTGCGGCTCCCGGATTCCGATTCCCCCACGACGACACCCACCGTTTCCCCGGACCTCACGGTCACCTTGGTCTGATCCGTGACCGGCCCTCCTTCACCCGGATTGAGATATAATTCAAAATCACCGACTGGCACGAAGCCGACGCGAAAGAGGCCGTCGGGGCGGGTTTCAGTCTCAAAACTTTGCTGATGGAGCGCCACGGCCCCGACGTAGTCCGCCTTGCTCGGATCGATCAGCATGAGCCGGCGTCCCGACAACGGCTGCCCATCGAGTCGGACCACACCCTCCAAGGTTCCGAAAGGTTCCAAGTGCACTTCGACCACGTCCCCGGCGCGGGCCCGGGTGCGACCGAATCCATCGGCAGAGATCGCCGCGACGGTGTGCACGCAGCGCGCCGGCGGAAACGTGAACCGCCCGGCGTCATCCGTATGGGTGCGGAACCGGCCGCCCGAATTCATGAACTGTGCCCGCCCCACGAGAATCCCGTCGTCGAGCGTGCCCAGGACGACCTCCACCGCGGCCGCCGGACTGCCGTCCGGTCGCCATACCCGTCCGCGCACGCCTGGGACGGCCGATTCGCGCCGCAGCATGAAATCACAGCGCAGGCCGCCATCCGGCCCGGGCTGCGGACGGGCCGTCGCCGTTTCATAGCCCGGGGCTTCGATCTGCACGGCCGGCGGAACAGATTCGATGAAGCGCAGGCGATAAGAACCGTTGGTGCCGCGCCGCAGTTCACTGCGGTCGAAATTCGCCCGCCCAAAACCGTGGCCGGGGACCGCCTTGAAGTCCGACACGGGGCGCCGGCTGACCGCATCGACGACGTTCCCGGTCACGACCCACACGGGGGCCGGAGGCAACGTCACGATCTGTTCAGGGCCATCCGATCGCAGCGAGAGACCTTCGGCCTGACGATACCCCTGCGCCGCAGCCGTGAATGAAAGCGTCTCGTTGTGGGGCGCCCCGGACCACACGATCAGCCCGTCGGCATCAGAAATCCCTTCCCATCCAAAGTCCCCGGACGGTTCCCCCAAACCATAGCGCTCGCCCAGGCCCTGAGGACGGTTCGAGTCGAGCACGAGGCGGGCTCCTGGGATGGGCTCCCCATTCGTGGTTACCATTCGGACGCGTAACATTCCCCCGGGCGAAAGGGCGACGGCCACGGGGGGCCCACCCGCGGTTGCCGTGAAGTGGCCCGGGGAAAACCCGGCGGCTGTCACCGCGAAACGCATGTCACCCGCCCTCAACTGACGCACCACAAATCCCCCTTCGCCGTCCGTCTTCACGCCGGTTTCATTCGGCCCCTGCACGACCTCCGCCCCGGAGATCGGCTGCCCTTCGCGATCCGTGACCCGGCCGAGGATTTTCAGGCCCGGTTGCAAGACCACCTCCGCCCGTTGTTGGCGCAATGCCTGGAATCCCGGTGCGTCGACCGGGTCCGCCGCCACATCCAACCGGGCGGGCACATGATCCGGATGGCGGAATTCCAATCCTATATAATCCTGCCATCCCAACGGGATCACGCCACAACTCCAGCGTCCCTGACGGTCGGTGGTGGCCACCTTCACGGCGTGGACAAAGCCGGGGCGTTCGCGTTGGGGTTCACGGTCCGCCGCGTCTCCGGTGCCCCCCAATCGGAGCCAGACGTCCACGCCGGAGACTGGTTTCCGCCGGGGATCGATCGTCGTGCCGCCCACGATGCCGGCGGGTTCCAGCCGGAAGGTATAAGTCGGCGGCAATGGTTCTTCCCATTCCTCCCGCCAGGTCATGAATCGCTGGCCCCACCCCCGTACGCTGGCACCGATATCCAAACGGTTCACATGCCCGGCAGGCATCGGAACCAAGGCGAAGCCTCCGGCATCCGTGAACAGATCATCCTCCCGCCGCCATACGCCATCCACGACCTGGTTCACGGGGACATGGGCGTTGGGGATCGGCTGAAGGTCACCGGCCGAGATCACCCGGACCAGGACTCCCTCGCGGCCGCGGACCCGTGACCCCATCACGCGACCCGCAGTGACCCCGCCACGGGACGGCTCGGATCGCTCCACACCTCCATCCAAGCCCTCACCTGTCCGTCCGGCGACCGACCCGGTCGGTGGCGAACCCACGGTCATCCGGATCATCAACGCCGCAATCGTCACCACCCCGGTCGTCACCACCGCCGCCCATCCCATGCGTACCCAACGCCATGCCGAGACTGTTTCGTGGACCAGTGTTGCGACCTTCCCGCCCCCGGTTGTCGGGGCGGCCCAAGGGGACCGACCGGCCCAAGCCAGAAGACCGCCCGGGGGCACGGCGACGAGTCGCTCCGTGAGCACCGACCCCAGCGCCACAGCGGTCAGGGTGAAACCGCGGCTCAGGAAGAATCCACGGAGCCGATCAAGCGCCCGGTTCACCCGCTTTTTGGCAGCCTCCTCATTGAGGCCGAGTGCCAGGCCCACCTCCCGATGATTCCGGCCCTCTCCAAACCGCAACAGCAAGGCGTCACGATCGGCGGCACCGAGCCTTGCCAGGCCTTCGTCGAGTTCCGGGGCGAGGCGATTCCAAGAGTCGTCGGGCGGGTTGGATTGCTGCATGGCGTAAGCCTCCTGTTCGCGTCGTTGCCGACGGTGCTCCGCCCGGAGAGCCCGGGACGCGACGAACCGAGTCGTCCGGAACAACCAACCGGCGAGCACGACATCCCTTGGAAACGACCGGGCTTTCCGGGCGAGCAGCAGGAACACGGCTTGGGTCACGTCCGCCGCGAGGGCCGGATCCTGCACCTGCCGCAGCGCGGCGGAGTGGACGAGGCCCAGATGATGTTCCACCAATTGGGTGAAGGCCGCGTCCGAGTCGCGGAAGGCGTAATCCTGAAGGTGTTGCCAGTCGTCCATGGGAGCGATGCGGTTTCATATCCATAGTCCCCGCCGCTCCGGGGAAACGGGACACGCACTGCCAGGGATTCTTACAACGACGGTGACGAAGGTGCGAGAATGGGAAGCCGGAAAACCTGGAACAACAGGACTTCAGAGCCGCAGCGGCGCATCATCGGGTCGTGGGTGGGAAGACCGCCGGTGTTTTGAACAGCAAAGGGCGCCAAGGGTGCAAATCTCACCAAGTCCGTGAAAGATTGATGGCGCGGGAATACGCCGTCTGCACGCCTCGGCCGTGGAGGGTATTCCCTCTTTCCGTACCCTTTGCGCCCTTTGTTGTTCAATATTCCGCCCTCCGCTTTCATGGTTTGAAGCCGGTTCATCCTGACGGGCGATGCGGGTGAGGAGACTCTTGGTCGGCTCCCAGCATTTCACCTTGGGGAAAGCCGATTCAATCCATGAAGCGTTCGCTCCAATTGTTGGGCTGGGTGCTGGCCGGTCTGGCGACCGTGGCCGGCCTGTGCTGGGTGCTGAGCCGGGCTCTCGGTTCGGCCGAGGTTTTGTACGAAGGCCAGACACTGGATCATTGGCGCGAGCAGGCGACCCAGACCGATCCGGGCCTCAGCAACCGGGCGGTGGCGGTCCTCGTCGGCGTGATTGTGCCGCGACTCACCAACCAGATATTCTGCGACACCAACGACTCCCGCCTGCGGTTGGCCGTGATTGAACAACTCGACAACCTGCCGGGTATCCAAGTCGATTTCACACCCGCCGACGGACGACGCAGCCAGGCGATCGCCGATTTGCGCACCCTCGGGACACGGGCTCAACCGGCGATCCCGGCCCTGTTGGAAACCTTGCGGCTCCACGATCCGATTCTGACCGGCCCCGCCGCCAAAGTGTTGGCCGACATCGGGACGGATGCGACCACCGCGGTCCCGGCCCTGATGGCGTGCCTCACCGATGCCGAAGGGAACGGGAATCCCGATGTGGTCGAAGCCTTGGCGGAATACGGACCCAAGGCGCGGGAAGCGGTTCCGGTCCTGGTCAGGCTGCTGGCCGACCGAAGCTCCAAAGAGATTGTCCAAGTGGTGCCGAAGGCCCTGAAGGCGATCGATCCGCAAGCCGCCGCCGGCGCCGGGGTCAAATGACGAATGACGAATGACGAATGACGAATGACGAATGACCACTGACCGCTGACCGCTGACCGCTGACCACTGACCCCCGGCCCCTCACCCCCCATTGCGCTGCGCCAGGTCAACCCGAATGGTGCCGTCCCGGCTCGCGGAACTTGCGGCATCCGGACTGGCGCCGGCGGCCACAATGGCCCCGTTCTGGGCCCACCACGCCGCGCGCCGACCCGGATCCCAAGCCGTCGCCTCGGGGCACTTTAGCAACCCGGCGCTCAGTTCTCCCGCCGATTGCGGCCGCTGCCCGGGATCCTTGGCGAGGCAGGACAGGATGACGTCGTCGAGTTCGGGACTGACCGGGTTGGCAGTGCGCCGACTGGGTGGGACGGGAAGCTCGTTCAGGTGTTTTTCACACAGGGTCGGGACATCGGGCGCCTCAAACACCTCCGTGGCGGTCAACAGCCAATAACCCAGCGCCCCGACGGCATAGAGGTCGCTGCGGGGATCCGACAAGGCCGGGTTGCGGATGGTTTCCGGAGGCATGAAGGCCGGTGTTCCGAACACCCCCTTTGCGCCCCGCGCCTTGGGTTCGGCGGCATTGGTCCCGCGGAATTCCCGCACGAGGCCAAAATCGAGGACCTTCACGCAGTCCGCCACGCCGCCACGGTCGCAGAGGAAGACATTGGCCGGCTTGATATCCCGGTGCACCAGGCCCCGGCCATGGGCCTCGGCCAGCGAGGCGCAGACCTGGGTGAGGATGTGGATCACCCGTTCCTGGGGCTGCGGACCGAACCTGAGGACCAGGTGATGGAGGTTCATCCCCCGCAGGTATTCCATGACATAATAGAAGATGCCCTCCGGGGTGTGCCCGTAGTCATAGACCTGGATCGTGTTCGGATGGGTGAGATGGCAGGTGAGGCAAACCTCGCGTTCAAAACGGGCGATGGCCTCGGGATCGGCCCGTTCGGGCAGCAGGAGTTTCACGGCGGTGTCGCGACGCATCAACGCATGGCGTCCGCGATAGACGACGCCCATCCCCCCTTCGCCGATCTTTTCCTCCAGCGTGTACTGGCCGAGTTGCTTCAATCTCAATTCGGCTTCACCCAGGCGCCGGCGCCAGACGGCGATGGCATAAGTGAAAACGAACATGATGCAGGCACCCAGCAAGAGCAGCAGCACGAGGATCGTGAACACCAGCTTGAGCACGTGCAATTGCCGGTAGGCCTCCGAGGCGTCGATCTGGGTGGCGACGCCGAAGCCGAGCCGGGGCAGCCAACGCCAGGCACCGACCACGGGCACTCCCCGGTAGTCGCGCGCCGCCCCTTCCTCGGGTTCCACCTGCAAGGTGACACCGTCGATGGCAACGACGCGGATGCGGCCGCCCGCCGTCACGGGCGTCGCCCGGTTCGTGCGGGCCCGCCACTGGCCCTCGCCGACCATCACCACGCCCTCGGGGTCGATGGCCGACACCGCCTCGCCCGCCGCCCCGATCATCCACTCCCGACCGATCGTGGGCGTGGCGAACCGGGTGCGCACCATCGACGGCATGCCGCTGAAGAACGTGAGCGCCACGCCGGCCACGCCCACC
>JANYCC010000481.1 GCA_025360495.1 Verrucomicrobiota bacterium
CTGGGGGGTCTCCTCGCGTCGGGACCGTGCCCCGGCCAGGCCGTGGGACGGGAATTGATCACGCTGGACCCGCTGTGCCATCCGGCGAGTGAGGATGCGCCCGTGCTGGCGCCGGGGAATCCGGCCCCGGGAACGCGTCGCATGATCCTCAGGATTGCCCAACTGCGGCAGCGGACGGACCTGGCATCCCTTCAGTTTGAGAGCGATCGCCAGGTGGCCCAGATCCAACGCAGTCTCCCGGCGGAGACCGACCCGCGTCAGCGGATGAAGTCGCTGCTGCTCCTCTCGCAGCAACAGTTGCAGGCGGGTCGGCCCGACTCGGCCCTGAACACGCTGGCCGAAATCGAGGAGGGGATCGGCACCTCGGGGATCACGGTGACCACGTCGATGCGCACCGACCTGCGAATGCGGCGGGCCAACGCGTTCCTGCGCCTCGGTGAACAGGAGAACTGCCTGGCCCGGCACCATCCGGAATCCTGCCTGTTCCCTTTGTCCTCCAACGCGGTCCATCTTCTGCCACGCGGCTCACGCAACGCGATCACGGCTTTGGAGGAACAGTTGCACGGGCGGCCCGATGACCTCGGTGCGCGCTGGCTGCTGAACATCGCCTACATGACCTTGGGCGGATATCCGGAGCAGGTCCCGGCGCCTTTCCTGATCCCGCCGCAGGCGTTCGCCTCGGATTATATAATGCCGCGGTTCCCGGACGTGGCCGGGACGCTGCACCTGGACGTCCATGCCCTGGCGGGGGGCGTCATCGCGGATGACTTTGACAACGACGGGTTCATCGACCTGATGGTGTCGTCCTGGAGCCTCACGGGGCAGTTGCGTTATTTCCACAACAATGGCGACGGGACGTTCACGGAGCGGACGAGCGAGGCGGGCCTGGTGGGATTGACGGGTGGGTTGAACATCCAGCAGACGGACTATGACAACGACGGCTGGCTGGACGTGTGGTTGATGCGCGGGGCGTGGATGGGCAAGGCTGGACGGCATCCGCGGTCCCTCTTGCGGAACAATCGCGACGGCACCTTCACCGACGTCACCGAGGAGTCGGGCCTCCTCACCTACCACCCGACCCAGTCGTCGCGGTGGTTTGATTACGACGGGGACGGCTGGCTCGACCTGTTCGTGGGGAATGAGTCGACCGACCCGGCGGATCCTGATGGGTGCGAACTGTTCCACAACAACCGGGACGGGACCTTCACCGAATGCGCGGCCGCCTCCGGACTGCGGATCGCGGCCTATGTGAAGGGCGTGGCGTGTGCCGATTATGACAACGACGGGCGGCCCGACCTCTACCTTTCGGTCCGGGACGGCCCGAACATCCTGCTGCATAATGACGGTCCGGCGCCGGGCGGCACGAACTGGTTGTTCAGCGATGTGACGGCCAGGGCCCGCGTGGCCCAGCCGGTGATGAGTTTCCCGACGTGGTTCTTTGATTTCGACAATGACGGATTCGAGGACCTGTTCTGTTCGGGGTATTACCTCACCAACGGCGTGGCGGGCATCGCGGCCGATTACCTGGGCCAACCGGGCGGAGGTGCCCGGGCGAAAATGTATCGGAACAACGGGGACGGGACTTTCACCGACGTGACGGCGAAGATGCATCTGGACCGGGTGCTGCTGACCATGGGTTGCAATTTTGGCGACCTGGACAACGACGGCTGGCTCGATTTCTACCTGGGGACGGGTGACCCGACGATCTCCCGGTTGGTGCCGCACCGGATGTTCCGGAACTCGGGTGGCGAATTCTTCCAGGATGTCTCGACGACCACGGGGACGGGACACCTGCAAAAGGGGCATGCGGTGGCCTTTGCGGACTTTGACAATGATGGCGACCAGGATGTCTATGAGGTGATGGGGGGTGCGTATCCGGGGGACACGGCGCGCAATGTCCTGTTCCTCAACCCGGGCACCACGAACCATTGGTTGAAATTGAAACTGGTCGGGACGAAAGCCAACCGGCCGGCCATCGGCGCGCGGTTGGACGTCACGGTGAAAACGCCTTCGGGTCCGCGACATCTGTTCCGGACGGTGGGCAGCGGCGGGAGTTTCGGATCGAACCCGCTGCGGCAGGAAATCGGATTGGGAGACGCGGAATCGGTGACAGGCGTGGAGGTCCGGTGGCCGGGATCGGGCTTGGTGCAGCAGGTGACGGGTTTGGAGCGGGATCGCGGGTATGAGATCCGTGAAGGGACGGCAACCGCCGTGCCCCTGAATTTGAAACGGCTGAACTTCGCGAAGGAGTCGGTGAAGCCGCGCCCCTAACGAGGCGGGGATCGAGGAAAATGGGTGCCTGCGGACCCGATCCATAGCCGATCCGTAGCCGACGAGGTACGAGGCGGAATCCTGGGAGGCTTGCCCTGGGTCCGACGAAGTCATGAGGCGGATCCCCCACTGGCCTGCCCTGGGTCCGCCTCGTACCTCGTCGGCTACGGGGCCTGGGCCGCACCTCGTCGGACGGGTTGCGGCAGGTGCGTTTGGCATGGGTCTGGGAGCGGTTCACACGCGATTATGTCGGGTTGGTCCCTGTCATTTGTCCGGGGTCGTGGCGGATCGTATGAGTCCATTCTGTGCCATCGATCCGTTCGCCCATTCGCCGTTGGCTGCCGATGCTGATGGCCGCCGGTCTGCTCGCGGTGCGCCCGACATCCGCCCAGTCGGTCGCCCGCGAATTGATCACCCTCGACCCGATCTGCCATCCCGCGAGCGAGGACGCGCCGGTGCTGGCGCCGGGCAATCCGGCGCCGGGGACGCGGCGCATGATCGCGCGCATCGCAAAATTGCGGGAACGCAACGATCGGGCGGCCCTGCTGTTCCAAAGTGACCGGATGGTGCCGCTGTTGCAGGAGGCGATCCCGGCCGAGTCCGATCCCCGGAAGCGTGCGCGGCTGATGGTTCAGCTTTCCCAGATGCAGTTGCAGGCGGGGCGGCCCGACGCGGCGCTCAACACCCTCGGGGCGGTGGAGGATTATATGGGCGTCGTCGGGATGACGGTGACGACGACGGGGCGGATCGACATGCGGATGCGGCGGGCGACCGCATTCCTGCGCCTCGGGGAACAGGAGAACTGCCTGGCCCAACACACCCCGGATTCGTGCCTGTTCCCGCTTTCGCCCCGGGCCGTGCACCAACTGCCGCGCGGTTCACGGAATGCCATCACCGCCTTGGAGGAACAGTTGCACGAGCGCCCGGACGACCTCGGGGCACGTTGGTTGCTGAACATCGCCCAGATGACCGTGGGCGGTTACCCGGACCGCGTGCCGGCACCGTTTCTGATCCCCCCGAAGGTCTTCGCCTCCGATTATGAGATGCCGCGGTTCCCGGACTTGGCCGGGGCGTTGCATGTCGATGTCCACGGGTTGGCCGGCGGTGTGATCGCGGACGATTTTGACAATGACGGGTTCCTGGACCTGATGGTGTCGTCCTGGAGTTTGGACGGCCAATTGCGCTATTTTCACAACAACGGTGACGGGACGTTCACGGAGCGGACGAGCGAGGCGGGGTTGGTGGGGTTGACGGGTGGGTTGAACCTCCAGCAGACGGATTATAACAACGACGGTTGGCTGGATGTGTGGCTGATGCGGGGGGCGTGGCTGGGTGCCGCCGGGCGGCAGCCGCAGTCCCTGTTGCGGAACAACGGGGACGGCACGTTCACCGATGTCACCGAGGAGGCCGGGTTGCTCAGCATCCATCCCAGCCAGGCGTCCCGCTGGTTCGACTTTGACGGCGACGGCTGGCTGGACCTGTTCATCGGCAACGAGTCGACGGATCCCAACGACCCGGATTGGTCTGAACTGTTCCATAACAACCGGGACGGGACGTTCACCGATGTCGCGGGGTCGTCGGGACTCCGGATTGCCGCCTTTGTGAAGGGCGTGGCGTGTGCGGATTATGACAATGACGGACGGCCCGACCTTTATCTTTCGATCCGGGACGGTCCGAACATGCTCTTCCATAATGAGGGTCCGGGGCCGGGCGGGACCAACTGGGTGTTCCGGGATGTGACGGCGAAGGCGCAGGTGGAACAACCGATCCAAAGTTTCCCGACGTGGTTCTTCGATTTCGACAACGACGGGTTCGAGGACCTGTTCTGTTCGGGCTATTTCCTGCCCCACGGGATTGCGGACGTGGCGGCGGACTATCTGGGGCAGGGCGGAGGGGGGACGCGGGCGAAATTATATAAGAACAATGGGGACGGGACGTTCACCGACGTGACCGCCAGGATGCATCTGGACCGGGTTTTGCACACGATGGGGTGCAATTTTGGCGACTTGGACAACGACGGCTGGCTCGATTTTTATCTGGGGACGGGGGATCCGTTGGCGACGACCCTGGTGCCGCACCGGATGTTCCGGAATGCGGAGGGCGGATTCTTCCAGGACGTGACGACGACGACGGGGACCGGGCACCTGCAGAAAGGGCACGCGGTGGCGTTCGCAGATCTCGACAATGACGGCGACCAGGACATTTACGAGGTGATCGGCGGGGCATTCCCCGGGGACACGGCGCGGTGTGCCCTGTTCCTGAATCCCGGCACCACCAACCATTGGTTGAAACTCAAACTGGTGGGGACGAAGGCGAACCGGCCGGGAATCGGGGCACGATTGGACGTGGCCCTGCGCACGCCGTCGGGTCCGCGACATCTGTACCGAACGGTGGGGAGCGGCGGAAGCTTCGGATCCAACCCCCTGCGGCAGGAGATCGGATTGGCGGACGCGATCGAAGTGACGGGGGTCGAGGTCCGATGGCCGGGGTCGGGATGGGTGCAGCGGGTCACCGGACTGGAGCGGGACCATGGATATGAGATCCGGGAGGGGGTGGAGGAGGCGGTGGCATTGACCTTGAAAAAGGTCCGTTTCGCAAAAGATCCGGCGTCCGGGTCGGGTGGCGGATCCCGGGGTGCGTCAGCGCCCTGACCGGGAGTGGCAGCGCATGGGAATGCGCATTGGCTGCGGTGCCGACTCCCTCTCTTCCTGAGGAACGAAGGAGGAGGGCGGGGGAGAGGAGGCGGGTCCTCGTTCTCGTGTCTCGTCCTCGCGTCTCGTCCTCGCGTCTCGTCCTCGAAGCCCAACGCCCGATCGAGGACGAGGACGAGGACGAGGACGAGAAGCACGAACACGAGCGGTGTACGGCTGCCTTACTGACTTCTGATTGCTGACCTCTGATTCCTTACTGGCCCTGCAGGACTCTGGGCTTGCGTCGAAAAAACGGACAGTAAAAAGAGAAGAATTGGTTAAGTGTTTTTGAGTTCGAAGTTGAGCGGCGAAAGGAAGCCCAGTGCGCTGTGGAGGCGCTGGCGGTTGTAGAAACATTCGATGAAATCGAAGAT
>JANYCC010000001.1 GCA_025360495.1 Verrucomicrobiota bacterium
GTCGGCGACGGATGAAAGCAAGGATGGCCACAATCATGATATATAAGATGTCTGCCGTCACTGCGCGCTCTGCCGCTGGCACCGGCCCCATGCCCGTCACCGTCACGGCCCCGCCGAGGCCCGGGGTTGCCCGGACCCGGCTGGCGTTGTCCCGTCCGCGAACCGCAGCCGTTTCAAATTCAGGGGCGCCGCATTGGCCGTCCCTTCCCGGATCTCATAGGCCTGATCCCGCTCCAACCCCGTCACCTTCTGCACCAGACCCGTTCCCGGCCACCGGATCTCCACGTCCGTCACCGACATCGCGTCTCCCAAACCGATCTCCTGCCGCAGCGGATTGGAACCAAAACTACCGCCGCTGCCCACCGTCCGGAACAAATGTCGCGGGCCGGAGGGTGTCTGCAACGTGACGTCCAACCGCGCCCCGATGGCCGGACGGTTGGCTTTGGTCCCCACCAGTTTCAATTTCAGCCAGTGGTTGGTCGTGCCCGGATTCAGGAACAGGGCGCACCGTGCGGTGTCCCCCGTGTATGCACCCCCGACCACCTCGAAGACATCCTGGTCGCCGTCGTTGTCGAAATCCGCGAACGCCACCGCATGCCCCTTCTGCAGGTGCCCCGTCCCCGTGGCCGTGGTCACGTCCTGGAAGAATTCGCCCCCGGCATTCCGGAACATCCGGTGCGGCACCAGCGTCGTCACTGCGGGATCGCCCGTGCCCAGGTAGAAATCGAGCCAACCGTCGTTGTCCAGGTCCCCGAAGTTGCAACCCATCGTGTGCAACACCCGGTCCAACCGCAGCTTGACCGTGACATCCGTGAACGTGCCGTCCCCATTGTTCCGGTACATCTTGGCGCGGGCCCCACCGCCAGGTTGTCCCAGATAATCGGCGGCGATGTCGGCCACACCGTTGGTCAGCCAATACCCGGAACAGAACAGGTCCTCGAACCCGTCGTTGTCGAAATCAAAGAACCACGTCGGGAAACTCATCACCGGCTCCGCCACCCGCGCCTTGGCCGTCACATCGCTGAACATCCAATTCGTCCCGCCCGGTGCCGGACCGTCATTATGCAACAGGATGTTCGGGCCATTCCGCACCGAAAGATAAAGGTCGGGCCGGCCATCATTGTCATAATCGGCGCAGGCCACCCCTTTCACGAGCGCCGCCACCCGGATGCCTGAGGACGCCGCGACCTCGGTGAACGTCCCATTCCGGTTGTTGTGGAACAGCTCACACCAATCCGGGTCCCTGGCATCCGTGGATTCGTTTCCGACGAACAGGTCGAGCCAGCCGTCGCCGTCGTAGTCAAACCACCGGGACGATTGCGTCGGGTGCTGGGTCAACAGGCCCACCTCGTCGGTCACGTCGGTGAAGGTGCCATCCCCATTGTTCCGCAGTAGCGACCGGGGTTGCCGGCCCGCCGTCCCCAGCCACGCCCCGCGCATCAGCCACACGTCCAGCCAGCCGTCGTTGTTATAATCGGTCTGCTGGATGTTCAACCCGCCGGTCAATCCCACCAATCCCGCCTCGCTCGTCCGCTCCGTGAATGTCCCGTCGCCGTTGTTGTGAAAATATCTCAACTGCCCCGACAGACTCCAGGCCGACACCATCAGGTCGATGAAACCGTCGTTGTCAAAATCGTCCGCAATGACGCCGCCCGCCTGCCCGTGGACATCGACGTGCAACGCCCCGGCTATGTCCGGAAACCGCGGCATGATATGATCCGACGCGAACACCTTCGGGGGGATCAGGAATTGGGGCGGGACCCGGTCCGGATATCCGCCGAGGGTCATGTACGCGATGTTCATCAGCCAGCGCGCGCCCAGGTCGCCGGGCAGTTCCTGCAGATGTTCCTCATAGATCGCGATGGCTGTTCGCGAACCGCGCGGAAGCTGGTGGACGGCACGGGGCGAGAGCGGGAACAGGCACGATTCGGGATTGTGTTGGGCAAGGCAGTTCTCCTGTTCCCCGAGGCGCAGGAAGGCCGCCGCCCGGCGCATCCGCAGGTCCATCCGACCCATCGGACTCACGCCGACCCCGCTGGCCGCCATGGCCTCGTCCATGTCCGCGAGGGTGTTCAGCCCGGAATCGGGACGTCCCGCCTCCACCTGGTGTTGCGCCAGTTGCAGCATCCACTTCATCCGGCGCCGGGGATCGGTCTCCGCCTCGAGTTGCGCGCGCACCAAGGGCACCAGGCGATCGCTCTCGAATTTCAGGGACGCCAATTCGGCGTTCTCCCGAAGCTCCTTCAGGCGCGCGATCATGCGACGCGTCCCCGCCGCCGGATTCCCGGGCGCCAGGACCGGGGCGTCCTCATTCGCGGGATGGCAGATCGGATCGAGGGTGATTAATTCCCTCCGGACGCCCTGGGCCACCGCCACCTCCGCCGCCCCCCATCCGCAGAGAATCAGCAGGGACAACCAGCGGAAGATGAAAGGTGGAAGTGACACCGGGCCCCGTGTGTAGGGGTCCACCTGCCGCCCCGGCCAGAGACCAGGGGCCAACCGCGTGAAATCACCTGCCAGACGCTCTTGGTTCATGGTCAGCGGTCCTTCACTCCACGGGCGATTCCAGCAACTGCAGGGTGCCTTCCACGGCATCCAAACGGACCCGCACACCCCATGGCAACGACACCTTGCGGGACTCATGCCCGTAGGCAAATCCACCCATCACCGGGTACGTGCCGTTCGCTGTCAACTCGCCCACCAAGGCCGCCAGGTCCAGAAAGGGTTGCTCCGGTTCGGCGGGTCCGCAATCGGTGAACTGTCCCAGGACCAACCCCGCCACCGCCGGGAGCACCCCCGCGAGCCGGAGGTGGGTCAGCATGCGGTCAATCCGATGCCAGCGTTCATGGATGTCTTCCAGCACCAGGACCGAACCCCGCAGTTCCGGCAGGTACGGTGTCCCCATCAATGTCACCACCAGCGAGAGGCATCCGCCGAGCAACGGTCCCTCGGACACCCCTGCGCGCCACGGCATCGGGGGGAGGCCCGGTGGATTCCGGATTTCCCATGCCGCCGGATCCCCCGTCACCAACTGCCAGAAATGCGATTCGGTGAATGGATCCGGGGTGTTGCGGAATTCCACGCCCGCCATCGGACCGGACACGGTGACCAAGCCCGTGCGCGCCAGCAACGCCAGTTGCAAGGCGGTGATATCGCTATAACCCACCACCAGTTTCGGGTCGCGTCGAACCGCGTCGTAATCCAATTCCCCGAGCAACCGTGGCGTGCCGTATCCACCGCGGACCGCGACGATCATGCGGACCTCTGGATCGCGGAAGAAGCCGTTCAGATCCTCCGCCCGGGCCGCATCATTGCCCGCGAAACCACCGTGACGGGCCGCGACGTGGCGGCCCAGTCTCACGGGATGCCCGCGGGCTTCGAAATACCGCGCTCCGGCCGCAATCCGTTCCACCGGCACGGGTGCCCCCGCCGGGCAGACCAGGGCGACGACGTCACCGGGACGCAGGCGGGGGGCTTTCAGCAACAACGGCACGCCCAGCAGCCTAGCGAGCGTTCGCGCGGGACTCAAAGAGGCAAAGCGCGTAGCCCGTAGCCGCCGACGTGAGGAGGCGGACTCCGGACAGGCAGGGCAGATCCGCCTCCTTACGTCGGCGGCTACGGATCCGGCATGGATTCCACCTCCGCAGGTCGTCGCCCGACACGGAAACGCAAGATGCCTGACAGCGACGCCCGACCCGATAGCCTCCGGTCGGGATGCTGAATCACATCTGGCTCGGGCTGTTGTTGGCCGGCCTCTTGATCGCCGGGCTGACGAACCACGTTTCCGCAGCGCTCGAACAGGCCTTGGGCAACGTGCGCGCCGCGGTCGACATCTCGATCGGCCTGGTCGGCGTCATGTCGCTCTGGCTCGGTCTCATGCGCCTGGCCGAAAAATCCGGACTGGTCGGCACGATCGCCCGGGTGCTCCGACCGGTGTTGATCCGCGTGTTCCCCGATGTCCCGGCCGATCACCCGGCGATGGGCTCGATGGTTTTGAACCTCGCGGCCAACATGCTCGGATTGAACAACGCCGCCACCCCGCTCGGACTGCGGGCCATGCGCGACCTCGAAACTCTGAACCACCGGCCCGGCACCGCGACCGATGCGATGTGCACCTTCCTCGCGCTCAACACGGGCTCGGTGCAACTCATCCCGGTCTCGGCCATCGCGCTGCTCGCCGCCGGGGGGTCGCACACGCCGACCGTGATCATCGGCACCACCCTCGTCGCCACCGCCTGTTCGTCCGTCGCCGGATTCACCACGGTCAAGTTGCTCGCCCACCTGCCCCGGTACCGACTCCCGCCACTGCCGGAAGTGGCCCAGACTCCGCTCCCTGCCACGGATTCGGCCCGGATTCCGCCTCCTCAAGTCGTCGGCCACGCCACCATCCATCCCACGGACTGCGGGGCCGGCACCGGGCTCACGGCGCCTCCGACCGCGGCGGCTTGGGCGACGCCGGTCCTCTTGGTCTTTGGATTGTTCTTTGTCTGGCTGGGCGTCCGTCTCGTGACCGACCCCTCCGGTGCGGACGCCACCGATCCGACCTGGCTGCGGACGATCCACGCCGCGTCGCTGCTGGCGGTGCCGTTTCTACTGGGTTTCTTCCCCTTGCACGCCGCCACCCGTGGAATTGCGGTCTACGAGGAATTCATCGAGGGCGCCAAGGAAGGTTTTCAAACGGCCATCCGGATCGTCCCCTATCTGGTGGCCATCATGGTCGCGATCGGTTTCCTGCGCGGGGCCGGTGGCTTCGAGATCCTCGCCCAAGTCACGGCGCCGATCCTGAGATTCCTCGGATTTCCGCCGGAATTGCTGCCCCTGGCGCTGCTCCGACCGCTGACCGGAAGTGGTTCCATCGCCGCGCTGGGAGACCTCGTGAAGGCGCATGGACCCGACAGCCTGCTGGCCCGTACGGGCGCGACGTTGCTGGGGAGCACGGAGACGACCTTCTACGTGATCGCCCTGTACTTCGGATCGGTGGGGATCCGGCGCACGCGACACGCGGTCTGGGCGGGTCTGGCGGCGGATTTCACCGGGGCCCTGGCCGCGGTCGGCGTCTGTCGCCTGGTGTTCGGCCGGTGAACGCCGCGGACCGGAGGGGCGCCCCTCCAAAATTCCTGTTTCACCGACCCGGACGCTTCGGTAGCGTCCCGTTCTTGTCGGGCCCGTCGGTCCGGCGCAACGGAAAATTTGTTATGCCACTGACTCACACGCGCGACCTGTTCGCGAAAGCGTTGAAGGGTAAATATGCCCTCGGCGCATTCAACGTGAACAACATGGAGTTGCTTCAGGCCATCATCGAGGCCTGCGAGGAGGAGAAAGCCCCGGTGATGCTCCAGATTTCCAAGGGGGCCCGGGATTACGCCAACCCGGTGTACCTCAAGAAGCTCATCGAAGCCGCCGTCAGCACCTGCACCATCCCGATCGCGGTGCATCTGGACCACGGCGACTCCTTCGAACTGTGCAAACAGTGCATCGACGAGGGCTTCACTTCCGTCATGATCGACGCCTCGCACGAACCGTTCGAGAAGAACGTCGAAATCACCCGCCGGGTTGTCGAATACGCCCACAAACACAATTGCGTCGTCGAATCCGAGCTCGGCCACCTGGTCGGGGCGCAGTTCGATGAAGGCGAGGAAGGCGGCGGTTTCAGCGCCGGCGGGCATTACACCCACCCCGAGGAGGCCGTCGAATTCGTCCGCCAGAGCGGGTGCGATTCCCTCGCCATCGCCATCGGCAACAGCCATGGCGCCTATAAGTTCAAGGGGGAACAACACCTGGACCTCGACCGCCTCAAATCGATCAAGCAGGCCCTCAGCGACGCCGGCCTTGGCGATTATCCGCTGGTGCTGCACGGGGCCTCGTCCGTGCCCAAGGACCTGATCACCGAGATCAACAAATACGGCGGACAACTCGGCGAAGACACCGCCGGCGTTCCCGAGGCCGACATCGAGGTCGCCCGCCGCATCGGTTGCACCAAGGTCAACATCGACACCGATCTCCGCCTCGCCATGACCGCGGCGATCCGCAAGGTTTTCGCGACCAAACCCAAGGAATTCGACCCGCGCAAGTTCCTCGGACCCGCCCGTTCCGCCGTCAAGGATCTCGTCCGGCACAAGGTCCGGGACGTCCTCTGCTGCGCCGGTCACGCGTTCGACTGAACCCGGCCGACTCCAATCTCTTTCACGACGGGCGGGGCGATGATCGCCCCGCCCGTTTTTTCTTGGACGATCAGCTCTCCAGCACGGCCACGGCGGAAGCGTAGGCCGCGGTGTGGCTCAGGCTGACGTGGACCAAGCGACCGCCGCGCTCCGCCAGGAGCACCAGACCGATGCCGTGCAGCACGACGGTCGGTTGGCCGGAGGGAAGTCGCAGGATCTCGATGTCCTGCCAGCCGAGTTTGGCGCCGATGCCGGTCCCGAAGGCTTTGCTGATCGCCTCTTTCGCGGAGAATCGTGCGGCGAGAAACGGGCCCGGATCGGCCTGGCGGGAGCAGTATTCGATTTCGGGGGGGCGCAGGATCCGCTCCATGAATCGCGCCCCAAACCGCAGCCAGGCTTCCCTCACCCGCGGCACCTCAATGATGTCGACCCCCACCCCCAGAACCATGCCCGGGGAGATACCTCAATCCGGGACGCCCGGCGAGCTTAGTTCAACCGGGGTAATCCGCCATGACCGCCAGCATCTCCCGCACCGCCTCCGCCAATCCCACGAAGAGCGCCCGACTGATCAGCGTGTGGCCGATGTTCAGTTCCTCCAGATGCGGCACGACATGCAGCAACGGCACGTTCGCCAGGTTCAATCCGTGGCCGGCATTGACCCGGAGCCCCAACTCATGGGCTTGCCGCGCCGCCCGCACGAGACGATCCAATTCCAATTGCCGTTCCCGCTTCTGATGGAACCGTTCGGCATAGGCGCCGGTGTGCAATTCGATGAATCCCGCCCCGCTCCGCGCCGCCGCCGCGACCTGGTCCGGGTCCGGATCCAGGAACAGGCTCACCTCGATCCCGGCGTCCGCCATCTGCCGGCACACTTCCCGGACCCCGGCCAGGTTGCCCGCCACGTCCAACCCCCCTTCGGTCGTGACTTCCTGGCGGTGTTCCGGCACCAGACACACGATTTCCGGCCGGAGTGACAGCGCGAACGCGACGATCTCCGGGGTGATCGCCATCTCGAAATTGAGCCGGGTGCGGATCTGTTCCCGCAGGCGCCGGACGTCACCGTCGAGGATGTGCCGCCGATCTTCACGGAGATGCGCGGTGATGCCGTGGGCTCCGGCCGATTCGGCGGCGAGCGCGGCGGCGACCGGGTCGGGTTCACCATCCTCACGTCCCCGGTAGCGCGCCTGTCGCAGGGTCGCGACGTGGTCGATGTTGACGCCAAGCTTGAGCATCGGGTCAACGGGGGCCGCGGGGAAGACCCGGCAACGGTGCCCCACGGATGATTTCGGTGGGACCGTCCATCCAGCGGGTCAACAGGACCAGTTCCAAGGCGGTGAGGCCCGAACCGGAATTACGGGTCAACTCGAACTCGGTCGGCGTGACGCGGCGGATGGAGGTGACGGAATTCCCGAGCTTGGGTGCCGCCGCGAGCATCCAGTAATGGGCCCGCGGAAGCAGCGCATTGGCCCGCAGTCCACGGCTGAGATTGTTGTATTGGAAGAGCACGTTCCAATTCGGGACGGCAGCCGCGGTGATCTCCCAATCATAATAGACCACCGTCGGATTGGTGAGTTCGGCGAGCAACTCCGACGGGACACGGTTGGTGCCGCTGGCGGGGTGGATCATGCTCGTGAGCAGGTAATCCTGGGTGCCCTGGCGAACCACGCCGATCGAAGGGAGCAGACCCTTCACCCCTTTGGAGTTGTAGACGGCGACCGCGGATTTGTTCGAGTTGACGATCAGGACGCCGTTGTAATCGCTCTTGGGCGCGTTCGTGCTGACCCGCCCCTTGAGACCTTCCTGGATCTTGGCGATCCGGGCCATGCCGTCCTCCACCGGGGCCGCGAACCAGGTGCGGACGCTGACATCCGGTTGCGACCAAGACGAAATCTGGTCCGGAGCCGTGCCGCCGCCCAACACGCGGAACCATTCATTGTCGTGCAGCAACGGTTCGAGCCCGCGGGCCGCCGTGAATCGGATGATCGGATCCCGCATGTAATCGTCGGGCACCTTCCAGGCCGGCAGTTCACCCAACGGCGCGGCGGTGAACGACAACTGGGCCAGGGTGCGCACCAAGCCGTTGGTGGTCATCAGGTGGATCCGGGCGCGCGGCCAGTGGCGCGGATCCAACCGGCCGATCACCGGGAGGTCGAACTCGCCGTCCAGCAATCCGTCAGCGGGAAGGGCCGGCAACTGGGCCGCCCGCCCCAACCACGCCGCGGTGGACCCGGCCAACAACCAACCGTTGGTGACCTGCGTGACCGGGGCGGCGCCACCCGGCCCGGTGGATCTCGGAAGTGCCAGCACCGATGCCTGCACGGCCGCCGTTTCGGCCGCGGGCAATTGCAACGCCAGCGACCAACCCTCGGCCGTCACCTCACCCGCCGACTCATTGCGGAGCACCGCCTGGACCAGGGGTTGCAATTGGGCGGCGAGCGCGAGGTTGGTGGCGGACGTCAGGCGGACGACCAGTTGTTCGGCGACATTGCTCAGACCCCGGGGCTTCACCGCGGCGATCTCAGGAATGTTGAGCACGTCGTGCAACTGGGGCGCATTCGTCTGGGTGGCCAGCCAGGCCAGGCCGTGGAAACGCCAGCGGGCCACCACGGGCGGGCCCGCGGCGGGCTTGCCGGGTTGGCACCCGGCCAGAAAAAGCGCAACTGCCACCAGCGCGAAGGACGTGAAACGCATAGTTGTTCCGCCCTTGGTGCCAAACCGCGACCGCCGAGGCAATCCTTCAACCACGACAATCCTCAGGGAGGGCGACGCGAAGACCCCCCAAAGGGCCCAAGACTTCCTTGCCGGCCGCCTTGGTCGTGTTATCAAGGGCCGCCCGAACCCCATCATGAAAACCATGCGCAGCCCCTCCGTCATCCTGCTTCTGGTCACCGTCCTCGGCCTCGCGGGTTGCTCGACCCAATACGTCCCAAGCGCGCGGGCTCCGGATCCAAAACTGATTCCGGACATCCCACCGGGGAAAAGAATCGTCCTGGTCAATGCCCAACCCTCAACCGAATCGGTGTTGATCGGGGACGCCGGCATGGGCCGCACCGTCCGGGGAGACCTGCACACCTGGACCGATCAGGCCATTGTCGCCCTCAAAGCCGCCCTCAAAGCCAAGGGACTCGAGGTGAACGACCGATCGGACAAATCGCTCAAGATCGCCCTCACCAAGGCGACCTTGGCGGAGGCCGGGGCGGGATGGACCTTCCGTTGCACCATCGACTTCACCGTGGAGATGGGCGACGGACAGGTGCTCCAACTGACGGCCGACGATCCCAGTTGGAAATTTCTCAATGCGTGCGACGGGGCGATCACCAAGGTGGCTCTCGTCACGCTGAAGGATGAACGCGTCGTGAAGTTTCTGGCTCAACCCTGACGCCCCACCGATCCCGTCGCCGCCAACCCCGTAGCCGCCGAAGTCCTGAGGCGGAACCTGTTGGCCCCCGAATGAAACGGCCGCAAAAAACGCAAAATGACGCAAACGACGGAAAGAGCCCTTTCACTCGTTCGTATTTGTAGCCGACGAGGTACGAGGCGGACCCAGAC
>JANYCC010000023.1 GCA_025360495.1 Verrucomicrobiota bacterium
CCCCTGTTGGTTTTTCCCCGACGGGGCGAGCTTCGCGAGACGCGCAATGATCATCAGGTGGCCACCGCCCGCCATTTTGCCGGCAAAGGGGTCTTGGAGGCCGCGTTCAGCGAGGCTGAATTGGTGGGAAAACTTGATCATTTGCAGGAGTTTCGTTCGCCCCACCCGATCGGGGCCTTCGCAGCCCCCCAACTCCTGGCCGCAGTCCGGGACTTCCTAGCCTCTTAGTTTGAGGGGATGCATTGCTTGACTATGAATGAATCCAAGGCGTACGTGCTGGTGACACCCGTGCGAGACGAGGCGGCCACAATCGGAAGGACCATCGACGCGGTCGTCTCCCAAAGTCTGCCGCCGCACGAATGGGTGATTGTCAATGACGGCTCCACGGATGGCACCGATGCCATCGTCCGCGAGGCCTCCGGGACCCATCCGTGGATCCGGTTGTTGTCCCTGCCTCCACGGCCAATCCGGAGCTTTGCGGCGGTCGTTCACAACACGGAAGCGGGGGTCCGACATCTGAAGTTCCAGGATTTCAAGTACCTCGGCCTATTGGACGCCGATGTGGTTTTTCAGCGCGATTACTATGAGCAGATCATCCGTCGTTTCGAGGACAACCCGAGACTCGGGTTGGCGGGGGGCGTGGTGATCGACGTGGGGCGCCCACCAAACCGACTACCGAAGAACCGGCGGGACGTTCCCGGTGCGGTCCAATTGTTCAGGTCGGAATGTTACGGAAGCCTGGGGGGACTGATGCCGATTCCCGAGGGGGGTTGGGATGGCATGACCTGCGCCGTGGCACGGATGAAGGGATATGAGACCCAATTGTTCACCGATCTGGTGGTGGATCACCTGAAGCCCAGGAATATTTCCGAGGGCGGGGTCATCCGGCGCAAATGGCAGATGGGAATTCGGGATCACGCCCTCGGTTATCATCCGGCGTTTGAGGTGGTCAAATGCATCGGACGACTCACGGAACCTCCTTGGATCGTCGGGGCGGTCGCATGGTTGGGCGGGTACTGCACGGGTCTCATTCAAGATCGACCCCGGATCGTCCCGGACGAAGTGGTTAGATTTGTGAGGACCGAGCAGATCGAGAGGCTAAAGAGTGAAGTCGGTTTCCGGACCGCCTGACCCTGACTGGTCGGTCAGGGAAGTCGCCCCCGATGGGCGCCCGTCCCGATCCGGCGCAACTCTCCAAAGATAACATGGCCAAACCAAGCGCGACATTCCGGGCGGGTGCACAATGGCTGGCACCCGTTCTGGATCCCCTTTGCTCCCCCCTTGTCGGTGCGGCAGCGATCCTTCTGAAGGGATTGAGAAGGGTTGGAATCCAACGATTCCCCCTGTGCCGCCGGGTCTTGAGGGGCGTGGGCGTGTTTCCGATCCGGGACCACTATTACGAACCGTTGTTTGACCCCCGACACCTGACGCATCCATTGGACGATGACCGGATTCTGCCGGGAATCGACTGGAACACCGAATCCCAGCTTCGGCTGCTTGAGAGTTTCGATTTTGGCGGCGAGCTTCTCCAGATTCCGGAGGGGGATCGCGGGGAACTCACCTTCAACCTCGCGAACACCACGTTCGGGCCTGGGGACGCAGAGTATTGGTACAGTCTCATCCGTTCGAAGAAGCCCGCTGTTATCATCGAGATCGGCAGCGGCAACTCGACTCTCATGGCGGCCCGGGCGATCCGTCGGAATATGGCCGACGATCCCTCCTACAAATGCCGGCACACCTGCATTGAGCCGTATGAGATGCCCTGGTTGGAACAGTCGGGGGTCGAGGTGATCCGGAAGCGTGTGGAGGAGGTGGGGGTGCAGGCGTTCTCCGTGCTCGGGGAGAACGACATCCTGTTCATCGACTCCTCGCACATGATCCGTCCGCAGGGAGACGTTCTCTTCGAATACCTGGAACTTCTACCCACCTTAAAAAGTGGCGTCATCGTCCATATTCATGACATATTCTCACCCAAGAACTATCCGGCGAAATGGGTCTGCGACGAGGTGCGTTTCTGGAATGAGCAGTATCTGCTGGAGGCTTTCCTGAGCGGGAACGCGGATTGGCGGATCCTCGGGGCGGTAAACCATCTTCAGCATCACTTCCATGACCGACTTGCCGGCAAGTGTCCCCACTTGAAACCAATCCATGAACCGGGCTCATTCTATATCCAACGGCGATAGATCCGGCCACGCGGGCGGAGATCGCCCCGGGCAGTCGGAGGAGTGCCATGGGGTCCGCCTGCCGGTGAGGGATGGGTCGGTTCCGGAAACCCCGCTGCGCGTCCTGTTGATTGCACCCTATTACGACCAAGGCGCCGTGGGTGAAGGCTGGAGCACCTACAAGTGGGTGCAGGGCATCAGCCAGCGGTGTGAGGTGGTGGTTTTGACGACTCACAACCATCAGTGGGTCCCAGAGCGGTCCCCGACCCAGGCAAGGCAAATCGTGAACTGGACTGATCCGGCGGTGCCCCGGGTCCTGGCCGGTCTCAACCGGGGTGTCAAGCCGACCTATATCCTGTTCTATTGGAGGGTGAGAAAATGGTTGAAGACCCACTTGGCCGCCGGCGGCGGGTTCGATCTGATTCACCAGATCAATCCTCTGGCCCTGCGCTATCCGTGCCCGGCCGCCGGTTTGGGACTGAAATATATGATCGGGCCCCTGGCCGGGAGCCTGGAGACGCCGGAGGAACTAGTGAGCGAATGTGACGGGGAGCCTTGGTTCAGAAAACTGCGGAACCTTGACCGCATACGGCTCCGCTTGGATCCTTGGCTGAGGAAAACATATTCAGAGGCTTCCGCCGTGGTCGGGGTCGCCCCCTATGTGGGGGATCTGCTTGCGGGATCCGGCCTCCAAAGATTCGAACTGATGAGCGAAACCGGGGTCGACAGGGTCACCGAATCCCCGAGATCTCCGTCCTCCGGGGGAAGTCCTTTGCGACTGCTCTTCGTCGGGCGAATCATCCGCACCAAAGGGATCTTGGATGCCATCCGCGCGGTGGCCATGGCCTCGAAGAAATGTCAGGTGGAGTTGGATGTCGTCGGGGACGGGGAATTGTCGACGGAGTGCCGACAGGAGGCTGCGCGGCTCGGGATCACCCCGATCGTGCGTTTTCATGGACGTCAGCCGCGGGAATCCCTCCCGGGATGGTATGCCGGTGCCCACGTCTTCCTGTTCCCAAGTTTCCGTGAGCCCAGTGGCAATGTGGTGTTCGAGGCGATGGCCTCCGGATTGCCTCTCATAACCAGCACGGTTGGAGGACCAGGCCATGTGGTCAACGATGCATGCGGGATACGGATTCGACCCGCTCAACCGGCCCGATACGCGTCGGAGATCGCCGCGGCAATCCTCAGGCTGGAATCCGATCGGGGGCTAATCGCGAGAATGTCGATCGGTGCAGTGCAACGCGCCAGGGAATTGGGGCTCTGGGATCGGAAGCTCGATCGATTGATGGAACTCTATCGGGAATTGGCCGGTCCGAACGTGGCGGGCTCTTTCCGGGGTGTCTAGCCCAGACCTGATGATTCCATTGGAAGCCCGTTCCGGATCGGCACGACATGAATCTGCAAAAAACGCCGGTGATCAACCGATTGGCCAAACAAATGGCCCGACCGATCAGCAGGGTTGTCGCATCAAGAATGCTATTGACCCCGACGCGGATGCTGGATGCGTATCTCAATTTCCTTCTGGGCAGGGGTTCCGGCTCCGGCTGGGATCTTGAATCGGAGATCCAGGCGGCCATCGCGGCGGTCCACCGCGAGGACCCTCTGATTTTTGACGTGGGGGCGAATGTCGGGGAATGGAGTGCCTCGTTTCTGCGGGCGCAACCCCGGGCCAGGATCCTGGCGTTTGAGCCCTCGCCGGTCTGTTGCGATGGCATCCGGGCCCTGAATCTCGCGCAGGTGACTCTCATTCCGAGCGGCGTCGGTGAAAGCCGGGGGCGGGCGATCCTGCATGCGAGGTCCGGTTCCGACAGCAGCGCCTCGCTCTATCAAAGACAGGATAGTTATTTGAAACAGGGCAAGACCACGACCACCGAGGTCGAAGTGGTGTCCATCGACGAGATCATCCGGGACCGCGGGTATGATTTCGTTGACTACATCAAGATGGATATCGAAGGGCACGAACTCTCCGCCCTCCGGGGCGCCGAAGAATCCCTGGGGGCCGGCAGGATCGGCGCCATTTCCTTTGAATTCGGCTCGGGCAATGTCAACTCCCGCACTTTTTTCCGGGATTTCTGGCAGGTGTTGACAACCAAAGGTTATTCGATTTCACGTGTCGCCCCAGGCCGCAACATCGCGATCCGGGAATACTATGAGGACGATGAATACTTTCGCGGGGTATCGAACTATATCGCCCGCCTGGACAACCACCCCTACTGGAACGGAAAGGATGAATCCTGAGCGTGAATCCCGGTTTTCCGTCCCCGGGTCCACGGCGGGAGGGGCAGAGGAGGGTAAGGTCCGGTGACCGGCCGCAACGGATGACGTCCTGACGGGGTTCCATCCCCGGGTCCGGAACCCGGAGACGCGGTCCAGAGGCAAAACCTTGTTGGTCAAAGCAATGTCTCGCCGGTGGCCACGGCCGCATCGGTGCAGTGGGCGAAGTGGACGGTGCGGAGGTCTCCTTTTGAGCCTCGCAAGCGAGTGCCCGAAATGTCTTGCATTCGACGGAGGCGTTGGCCCTTATGGAAAAAGTTGTAGGGATTACTATCACATCGACGCTGGCGGAGATAGGGCCGTCGCGCGCGGGTGGGTTCGGATCCGGGAGCGGCTTGGTCCGGCCCGGTGGGGGCTCAGGGTCGACGGGTCGATCCGGGCATTGTCGGTTTGGTGTTCACCACAATCCTGCGGGGTGACTTGTGTCGGTGCATCCGTCTCCACCATGGGCCTGAGTGAAGGGTGTGGACATCCGCCCGGCTCATGGAGGCTGGATTCCAACCACGGCTGAGCGGGGTGCGGCGCTTGGTCCCTGAAACATCCGCCCGCGTAAGTACAGAGTGGCCACCTCCCGGAGGCAGGCCAAGGTTTCAACCTCTTGGATCTGAAATGGTGAAAGACAGATGTTAGTCATGAAGACAGATAATCACGGCCTCGGGTCGTTGTTGGGATGCATTGCGCTGTCGGTGTCGTTCCTGGCCGTTTCCAATGGGACGGCTTGGGCGGCGGACGATGAACTCTCCAACATCAAGTCGGGCATCAGCCTCACGTTCGGGGTCGGGGACGGCTCGGACCGGGGAAGCGCGTACGCCGAGGAGTATTTTTACCACGACAAGATGATCGTTGATCGCAAGGTCGTCTATATCCGGGACACGACCCCGATCAGGATGACCCACAACGCACTGAACCGCGCGGGTGACATCCGCGACGGGATCGGGACGGTGGCCGGGGCGGATCAGGGTGTCATCCGATACCGGGTGGACGGGGATTTGCTGGTCGGTCGGTACTGGAATAACTTCAAGGGCACCAATCTGTGGCCGGCCTGCACGGCCCCGATCCGGTTTGATTCCATGACCTATGTCACCGGGGCGACGGTCGACGGGCGCACAGGCAACAACGGGGTGCCCATCACCAATCGACTGGGGCACTATGAATATGGGTTACCGGACTCATTCGGTGATGAATGGCATACGATCACGGTTGCCGATGACGATGGCGCATGGTTGACGATCAATGCGGATTGGCGCGTCGGGGACGGGAAATGTTTCCTGTTTGTGGTGAATCCCAAGACCCCCTGCCTCACGGTCCGGGCAACCGGGAAGGGCCAGTTCTACACCACGCCCCCGAAGGCCTATTTCATCCCCAAGATCCAGAATCAGACCACCTACTTCAGTGCGGGGACGGGGACGGTCACGTTTGAATTGAGGGACATCAATGGAAACAATGTCCACTATCGGATCAATGGCGGAAGCTGGGTGGAGGCGCCGAATCCGATCCTGAACCAGGGCAGCTTTGCCGACGGGACCAACACCCTGGAGTATTACTACACCGGGAACCAGGCACACACCAAGGTGCGGACGGTGGTGAAAAACCCGACCTATCCGAGTGCCGTCGAGGCCCACGGGGATCTGTTATGGAAGGACGAGGGATTCGTCCGGGCAGCGAAAAGGATCCACACGTCACCGAACAAGGAGGCGTATGTCGCGTGGCGGGACAGTGCCTTCCTGAACAACCGGCAGCCGATCACCGCCGATTACCGTTCCGGCAAGCGCACCGGCACGGTCGGAGCCCTGCCCAATGCCCTCGCCGCGGCCATTGAGGGGTGGGCTTCCAGGCCCGCGGGGAGCAGCCTTTCGTATGCCGATTATGCCAAGATGGCGATCATGAACTATGGACGGACCATGGATTCGGTCGGGATGGAGGAGCCTTGGTACGGACCCAACCCCTCACGGGAGATGAATCTGCGGGGTTATTATGATGTCGATCAGCACTTTGACGCGATCTTTGCCTACGATCTCTTGGTGGCCCATTTCCGGGCGGATCAGCAGTCGGGCGGAGTGACGCCCATTGAGGACTATTTCGTCCGTGATCTGCTCGCGTCGTATGCGTTCGAACAGGTCCAGATTGCCTCCAACATCCACGGCAGCCTGGAGACCCTCAAGGGGATGTGGGACACTGCGCGCCGCCTCGGCGCCTTGGCGGTCATGATCGGGTTGCCGTCCTATTCCACTCCATACTTTGGCACCAGTGGATGGGATGGAACGACGACGACTTATCCCTGGGCTCCGTTCCCCGACGATCGTTACACGTGGAAACAGGCGTTATTGGACGGAAAGGTGCCGGCAAACGGGTTCCCCAATCTCGAGTTGCGCCTGGGGGTTGAAGAGTATGAATTCACTCCGGACGGGACGTTCACCGGACGGATCGGTTATTATGACACGCCTCTCATGGGACATCCGTTCATGATTGCGGCCAATCTGGCGGCCATGCACGGAAACCTGCGCTTTCCCGGATACGACCAATCGGTGATCCGGGCCATGAAAGGGACACTGTCAGCAGTGATCTATCCGGAGGAAGGGCCCCAAAGATTCCCCAATCTGTTGGACTACAATTCAAGGTCGGCAGCGCTGCTGACTGGTCTGACGCCCCATTATCTGCAGGCGACTCCCGCGGCATTGGCCACGGAGATCCAGCGGTGCGGAGTCTATGGCGTGGTGTGGTATGACAATGACTTTGCAAAGTACACCGGAGTGAAACCGCCCCCTCCGGTGAATTTCCAAAAGAAGCCCTGAGCCACCCCGGCGATCCGCTGACAGATTCCGAGGCCCAAGCAGGGTTTTCGGAACGGATCGGGGCTTCGTGAAGCCCAAGGACGGTCCCGTGGGCGTCTTCAAGTGACGGGGCACCCGTCACGTCACCCCGGCAATGGGGATCTGATGATTCATCCGCGCATCATCATCAATCTCCACGGGGTCGGGCCGCAACATCGTCCGGTTGATCCGGGAGAGGACGATTGCTGGCTGGGAACGGGGTTTTTCGAGGCGATTCTCGACGTCGTACGACCCCATCGGGACGTTCAGGTGACCGTGGACGACGGAAACAGTTCCGACGTCGAACTCATTTTGCCGGCGCTCTTGCGGCGGGGCATCTCCGCAGTGTTTTTCGTCTGCTCAGACCGGTTGGATACTCCCACCTTCCTGAGCCGTTCCCAAGTTCGAATCCTGCAGGAAAACGGGATGGCAATCGGAAGCCATGGGACGAGCCACCGGGCATGGCCGAGCCTTCCGCAAGACGTGCTCGATGCTGAATTGACACGAAGCAGGCAGGAACTGGCGGCGGTGTGTGGGAGGACGATCACCCTGGCCGCCTGTCCGTTCGGAGCCTATGACCGACGCGTGCTGAGTTCCCTGCGTTGCGCCGGATACACCGGCGTGTATACCAGTGACGGGGGCCTGGTTCGGAAGGGCGACTATGTCATTCCGAGGACGACCATCCGCCGAACGATGTCAATCGAGGCGGTCCGGTCGATCGTGACCCATGCGGGCGGGACATGGTCTGACGCGTTTTTGAGGGTTAAGGGGATTCTGAAACGCCTCCGGTGAGCCAGGAATCCGCGGCTCAATTCCCATGAAAAGATTGTCGTTGTCCGTTGAGGTGGATCGTCCGCGATCCTTGGGATGGAGTGATCTGACCCAACGGTTTGAGGATGCCAGCATCTATCAGACGGAGGCTTACGGAACGGTCCGATGGGGGGCGTCGAATCTGAGTCATCTGGTGATGCGCCGGGATTCCGCGGTGGTGGCCGCCGCCCAATTGCGGATAATGCGGCCGCCGCTACTGCCGCTCGGCATCGCCTATCTCCGTTGGGGTCCGTTGTGTCAGCCTGTCGGTGAAGCCATGGACCCCGAGATCGTGATCCGGATCTTTTCGGCGCTTAGGGAGGAGTATGCGGTGAAGCGTGGACTCCTGCTCCAGGTCGTTCCCAATGCATGGGCAGGCACCCGGAGGGGCGCGATGTTTGAGGAGGCATTCTCACTCAACGACTTCACCATCGACCGCACGCGGCAGCCTTATCACACGATCATCGTAGATCTGGTGCGACCCCTGGATGTCATCCGGAAACAATTGGATCAGAAATGGCGCAATCAGCTCAATCAGAGCGAGAAGCATAATTTGCAGATCACGACGGACGGATCCGCCGACTCCTTTTCCGCCTTCCTCGGGCTCTATGACGAGATGAAAGGCAACAAGGGCTTTGAGACATCGGTCAATGAACGGGAGTTTGAGCGGATGCAGGATCAATTGCCGTCCTCGCAGAAAATGCAGGTCTTCCTTGCGAGGGAGAACGGTCTGGCCATCGGAGGATTGGTCTGTTCGCGGTTGGGTGACACGGTCATCTATCTGCTGGGGGCGACCATCGGGCGGGCCCGGGAGCTCAAGGCGGCGTACCTGCTGCATTGGTGTGCCATCAAATGGTTCCGGGAACAGGGTGCTCTTTGCTATGATCTGGGCGGAGTCGATCTCAAGACCAATCCGGGCGGGCACCATTTCAAGAGCGGATTCAAGGGCAACGAGATGACCCACCTTCCACCTCACGCCTGCAGCCCGGGGGTCGTCGGGACCGTCATCCAGAGTGTGTCTGGGTTCTTGCGGAATGGATTCCGAGGCCGGGGTTGAGGCCTGGGCGAGCCGGCAGACACCAAGCGCATCCGTTGTCATGGGCATCCTCATTGAGCAAGCGGCAGAAGGCGTCTGTCCTTCCGCACCCCGGGCCACGATTTCCGTCGTCATTGTGAGCTGGAATGCAAGGGCGTTCCTCCAGGAGTGCCTCGGAAGCATCGCCTGCAGCCTGGCGAGGATCCGGGAGGTCATCGTGGTGGACAACGAATCCTCAGATGGCTCGCCGGAGATGGTCGAAACGCTCCATCCCTGGGTCACCCTGATAAGGTCCGGCGCCAACCTTGGATTCGCCAAGGCCAACAATATCGCCATTGGGAGGAGTACTGGCGAATACGTCTGCCTGATCAATTCCGACGTGCATGTCCTGGGAGACTGCCTTGTGGGTCTGGCCGAGTTCCTCGACCTGCATCCAGAGGTCGGGATGGTCGGACCCAGGGTACTGTGGGGTGATCGCAAACTGCAAAGTTCATGCCGGCGTTTTCCGAGTCTGTGGAACAACCTCTGTCAGATCACCGGCCTGAGCAGATGTTTCCCCAAGTCGCCGTTTTTCGCCGGGGAGCACATGTTCTATTTTGATTATCGGCGATCGATCGAGGTGGAGGTTCTGGTGGGTTGTTTCATCATGGCACGCCGGTCCGCGATAGCCGATGTCGGACTCTTGGATGAGCGCTTCTTCATGTATGGGGAGGACATTGACTGGAGTCGCCGATGCTGGCTGGCGGGTTGGAAAGTGATGTTCCACCCGGGGGCCGAAGCCATTCATTACGCCGGGGGGAGCTCCTCGAACAATCGGCCTCGGTTCTCAGTGGAACAACAGCTCGCCCGGTTGCAATTGCTCGGAAAGTATTTCTCCACTCCGGAGCAGATCGCGTTCCGCCTGCTGTTTGTCGCTCACACGGTCATGCGCCTGATCCGGATCCTGTTCCAGACCACACTCGGCTTGAGGCCGGAGTTGGAGTGCCGGGGATCGATCCGGGCCCAGATACTATGTCTCAAATCCCTGATGACCCGTGGACCCAAGCGGCTCGGGTGCGATCCGGGAGGATTCCAATGATCCAGAGGGCCCTTCATTTCGCCAGACGGCATGGGTTGGTCCCCACCTGCCGCCGGATCTGGGTCGCCTTGCAGCGTCTGCCAGCCGCCGGTCAGCTCGTGGTCTACGGTTGCGATCTGACGGGCGGGATCATGCGGACCCCGGTCAACCTGACGGTCGAACGCCGTCTGTCGATGGAGTCTCTCGGTGAGGACCGGCAATGGTTGGCCGGGCAATGGGTGCCTCATCTGGTGCTGGAACGGTTGAGCGAAAGGTTTTCGGCCGGTGCAACCCTCTGGCTTGGACGCGTCGAGGGGACCCTCGTGGCTTATGGGTGGACCCTCCAAGGGACGGCGATCCGGCCACACTATATGCCACTGCTTCCGGGCGATGTGCATCTGTTCGATTTCCAGGTGGTGCCGGGGTTTCGCGGCCGGGGCCTGAATGGGGAATTGGTGATGCAGATCCTTGAACACCTCCATGCGACCTCGGCGAAACGAGCCTGGATTGAGTGCGCCCCTTGGAATCAATCGCAGATAAGATCCCTCTCCAAGACCCCGTTCCGCCCCTCCGGAGTCGTGCGGGCATTCACAGTCTTCGGGGTGACCATGGCAATGTGGGGCAGAAGCCTCCAACCGCCCTTGCAGAAGGAAGTGTGCGCCCCGACGTGGGGTCCGACGTGATCGGGCCGATCATGCGGGGGATTGGCAATCCTCGCGCACATGGTCACTGCGACCACAAATTGGAAGACCTGCCCGGATTGGCGCCAGTGCGACGACACCGTCCGATCGGAGACTTCCCCCCAAGAATATGAACGAATGGGCTGTCATTTTTCTGGTGATCAACTCAATCGCGGTCCTGACCCTGCCGCGACAATGGGCCTCGATCCCTTTGCTGGTCGGAACCTGCTATATGACGCTGGGGCAGTCCATCGTCCTGGGTCCCTTCAACCTGTCGGTGTTCAGACTATTGCTGGGGGTCGCCACCATCCGGGTCATAGCGCGGAATGAGCGGCCGGTAGGAGCGTTCAACACGGTCGATCGGATGCTCCTTGTCTGGGCGGTGTGGATCATGTTCGCCAGCCTCTTTCATGAGTTTTCCCCCGGATCAGGACCGGTGTTCATCTCGGGCATCGTGTTTAACATCGGGTTGGCTTATTTTCTGTTCCGGGTCTTCTGCCGTGATCTGGGCGAGATCGTGGGTGTCGTGAAAGTGACCGCGATCGTGCTGGTGCCGGTCGCGCTGGAGATGGTGTTGGAAAAGTTGGGCGGGTTGAACGCGTTCTCGGTTTTTGGCGGGGTGAGCCCCTCCGTCGTGGTCCGCAACGGCATACGGCGCGCCCAAGGCCCATTCGGTCACCCCATCCTTGCCGGTTCGGTCGGCGCCGCCTGTCTTCCGCTGATGCTGGGTATCTGGCGGGAGCACCGGCAGATGGCCTTGGTCGGGGTCGCCGCCTGCGTGACCCTGGTCGTATCGTGTGCCTCCAGCGGTCCGATCATGAGCCTGATGTTCGGCGTGACGGGGATGATGATGTGGAGATTCCGGCATCAAATGCGACGGGTTCGGATGCTTGCCCTGGGAGGATACCTGCTTCTGGAGTTGGTCATGACCCGGCCCGCATATTTCGTGATATCCAAGATCGACCTGTCGAACGGAAGCACCGGGTACCATCGGGCGGCGCTGATCCAAAGCACGATTGAACACAAGGGTGAATGGTGGCTGTTCGGGACCGACCATACCCGTCACTGGATGCCCACCGGGGTGTCCTGGTCCGAGAATCACGCGGACCTGACCAACTATTTCATCCAATTCGGAGTCTGGGGCGGCCTGGCGGCATTGCTCCTTGTCGTGGCCATCATCTGGCGGTGCTTCTTCTATGTCGGCGGAGTGCTCCGCCGCCCCGGTTGGACGGAGACCTCCCGGTTCACCGCCTGGTGTCTGGGTGCAGCCCTCTTCGCACAGGCCCTCACCGCCATCTCGGTCTCGTTTTTCGATCAATCGCAGATTTTCTTTTGGATGAACGTCGCCATGATCAGTTCCCTTCATTCCGCCGTGGAGGAGTCGGCGCTGCGGGAAGCTTGGGATCACGCATCGGCGCGGGACGCTTCGGGTCAGGAGGCAGCTGAAATCACCGGGGAGACGGAAATCCAATCGTGTTAACCATCCGGCCGACAGCGCCGGGGATGAATATCATGAAATCACAACTATGAACAGGTCGCCGCTGAGTCCGGCCCGGATCGGCACCTGCGTGACCACGGGGTGTCATCGCACGGAATCCGGGATGAGTGAGAGGGGCAAACTCTTCCGAGGCTCGGTGATCATCACCTTGGGAAGAGTCCTCGGCTACGGTCTTTCCTTCGGACGGAATCTCATTCTGGCACGGATTCTGGCCCGGGCCGACTATGGGTTGGCTGCGGTTTTCGCGATGGCCATGACCCTGCTGGAGATCAGTGGTCGCATGGCATTTGGGCAGCAGATCGTCCAGTCCAAGCTAGGTGACACACCGGAGTTTCAGGCCTCCGCACACGCCCTGCAGTTTGTCGGGGGTTTGTGCAGTTCACTATTGATCGCGGCCCTGAGTGTTCCCATGGCGCGTCTGTTTGGCGTGGGGCAGGCATGGTGGGCGTTTGCGATTCTGGCCGTCGTCCCCCTGTGCCAGAGCGTGAGTCATCTGGATGTCTCGCGCCGGCAGCGGGTGTTCGACTACATGCCCATGGTGATGGTCGACATCGTCCCGCAGGTCCTGATCACATTCGCCGCCTGGCCGCTGGCAGTGTGGTTGAAGGATTACCGGGTCATTGTCTGGCTGATGGTCGCGAAGGCTTTGCTGGGTGCGGCCATGACCTTCGCCTACGCTGACCGGCCCTATCGATGGTCCTGGCAACCGGAACACGTGGGAAGCCTGTTCCGGTTCGGTTGGCCACTGCTGCTGACCGGCCTGGTCATGTTTGGGGCCCAACAGGTGGATCAGGTTCTCGTTGGAGCGGTCTTCTCCCTGGAGGATCTGGCTGGGTACGCCCTGGCGTTTTCCATTGTGAGCATGCCGTGGTTCATTTTGGGGCAGGCCGCCGGATCATTGGTGTTGCCGGTGTTTGCGCGGTCCCAGGATCAACCCGAACGGTTCCGACGGCAGTATCGGTTGTGTGTGGAAGCCGCAGCCCTCGCCGGGGTGCTATGCACCCTGCCGCTCATCCTGGTGGGCGAGCAGTTGGTCACCGCGCTCTATGGTGTGAGATACCGGGGAACCGGAGTCTTCATGACGGTACTGGGGGTCGCCTCAGCGCTGCGCTTCCTCCGGTTCGCGTCCACGATTGCCTCGACGGCGCAGGCTGACACATTGAATCAACTCTACTCCAATCTGTGGCGGGGGGGCAGTCTCCCACTCGCCCTGGTGGTGTGGGGACTCGGGGGGAAGGCTGTGGGGATCGCCGCCTGCACCATCGTTGCCGAAATCCTCTCGGCCGCCTATTCAATGGTTCGTCTCTGGAGTCGGCAGGGCGTGCCGCTGCGGGACAATTACCCGGCTTGCACATACGTGGCCGCGCTGGCGTTCGCGGAGGCGGGATTCGCCCTCTTCAGGGGTGCTGATTGGGGTCGGTGGGAGGCTGTCGGCTTCACCTCGTTGGCGTTCCTGATCGCACTCGGTCTCGCATGGATCGCATTTCCGGATCTGATGCGCCTTATCACTGAGCTGGTCAGACGGAGATCGGGCACCGTAAACGTACAGTCAGTCCTGAAATGATCCCCGCGGCGGTCGGGTCGCACCCGGCGGGTTGAAGGACGGGCGTCTTTTGTGGGACAATCCCTCCTCCGGATGGGTGACCACCGGACCGGATAAAGAATCGCCCGCCGCGAGTCCGCCTGCTCCGCAAGGCCACCTGCAGAACGTGAACACCCCAAGAAGATGAACACCCAACAAACCGTCGATATCGTGGACACGTATCCCCTCACACCCCTGCAACAGGGGATGCTCTTCCGTCACCTGTCGGAGCCCGGTTCCGGGGTGGACTTGGAGCAGGTTGTGTGTTGCTTCACGGAGCGCCTTAATACCGGGGCATTTCAAAGTGCATGGGACCGTGTGGCGTCCCGTCACGCGGTGTTCCGCACGACATTTCGTTGGGAAAATATCGGAGAACCCCGACAGGACGTGCATCCGGATGCGATCCTTCCCTTCGTTGAAATGGATTGGACGGGACGTTCGGGCGTGGAGCAGGAGGAAGAACTGGAGCGATACCTCGAGTCGGTTCGCCACCAGAGATTTGATCTGGCCAAGGGTCCGGGTCACCGGGTCATGGTGGTGCAACTGGCTCCGGAGTCTTTCAAGTGCGTTTGGACTTTTCATCCCATCCTCCTGGACGTCCGCTCCTCCCGGATGGTGCTCGACGAGGTCCTCTCCTTCTATGACGCCCTCTGCCGGGGGGAGTATGTGGAACTTCCCCCGCCGCGTCCGTTCCGGGAATACGTTGACTGGCTCCAGCAGCAGGACTGGAGTGGATCAGCGGATTTCTGGCGCGAAACTCTCAAGGGCACCAGCATTCCCAGCGGCCTTCGTTTCCTCAAGACCGTCCGAGGTCCCAAAGGGACCACCTCTCCCCGGGGGCTGCAGTGCGTGGCGATCGCGGAGTCGGTGACCTCATCACTCACGGCGTTTTCCGCCGCGACTGGGGTGGCCTTGGAGACATTGGTGCGGGCAGCATGGGCCATCCTCCTCAGCCGTTATGGCGGTGAGGAGGAGGTGGTATTCGGGACGATCAGGACCGGGTGCCCATCGGGCATTCCGGATGTCGATTCGGTGGTGGGTAACTTCAGTAACACTGTTCCGATGCGGTTCTCCGTGCCCGCCGGCAGGACCCTTGCTTCCTGGCTTCAAGAGTTGCCCCAACAGGAATCAGAACTTCGGAAACACGAGCATACACCGCTCTCCAAAATCCAACAGTGGAGTGGCGGGCAGGGACGGGCGGGCGTCTTCGACAGCCTCATCACGTTTGACACGCCGCATTTGGATGCTGTCCCGCGGGCGTCGGGTCCATCGGGACACACCCGGGAAATCCAATTCCACAGGCGAATCGGTCATGAATTGGTTCTGCGGGTGTTTGGCGGGGACCCACTGTCGTTGCAATGTGAGTATGATCAAACCGCCTTCGATGATCCCGTCATTTCACGGATACTGGGACACCTCCGGACCCTCATGGAGGGAATGGTGGCCGGTTCGGAGAGGCCGATCGGGCAGTTGCCGGTGCTGACGGAGTCGGAGCGCCGGGAGATCCTGTTTGAGTGGAATGAGAGTCAGCGGGAATACCCGGGTGATGAGTGCATCCATCGTCTCGTCGAGGCGCAGGTCGCGCGCACCCCGGACGCGGTGGCGCTGACGTGCGACGGCCAATCACTCACCTATCGGGAACTCAACGCGGAAGCCAACCGCCTGGCCCGCGAACTTCAATCCCTGGGGGTGGGACCGGATGTCCTTGTTGGCATATGCATGGAGCGGACCAACGCCCTTGTGGTCGGCTTGCTCGCGATTCTTAAGGCGGGAGGGGCGTACCTGCCGATCGATCTGGCCTATCCGGCTGAGCGTCTTGCCTTCATGATGGCCGACGCGAAAGCACCGATCCTGCTCACGCATTCGAAGCTGGCGCAGGACCTTCCCGAGACCGCCGCCAAGATCCTGTGTGTGGATGAGTTGGTCCGCCGGCAGGAGACGGCTGCCGATGAGGCCAACCTCTCGACCACCGTCCACTCCGATCACCTGGCGTACGTGATCTACACCTCGGGCACCACCGGGCAGCCCAAGGGATCGATGATAACTCACCGCAATGTGACCCGCCTGTTCTCCGCAACCGAGAGTTGGTATCATTTCAATGAGCAGGATGTGTGGTCGTTGTTCCATTCGTATGCCTTCGATTTTTCAGTATGGGAGATTTGGGGAGCTTTGCTTTACGGGGGGAGGTTGGTGGTCGTTCCGTTCATGGTGAGCAGGTCCACCGAGGCGTTTTATGGTTTGCTGGCCAAGGAGCGGGTCACCGTACTCAACCAGACGCCGTCGGCGTTCCGCCAGCTCATACAGGCTGAGGAATCCGTCGGACAGAAAGAGCTCGCGCTGCGGTATGTGATCTTTGGTGGCGAAGCCCTCGAAATGCAGAGTCTGCGGCCCTGGTTTGAGCGGCACGGGGACCAACAGCCCAAATTGGTGAACATGTACGGGATCACGGAGACCACGGTCCATGTGACCTATCGGCCCCTGGCCCGCAACGACCTTAAGTCCGGCAGCGTCATCGGGGTTCCCATTCCGGACCTGCAGGTCTACATTCTGGATCCGGAACGCCAGCCTGTTCCGGTCGGTGTTCCGGGCGAGATGTATGTGGGGGGTGCGGGCCTTGCGCGGGGCTATCTCAATCGTCCGGACCTCACAGCGGAGCGATTTGTCCCCGACCATCTCACGGGGCGATCCGGCTCGCGCCTCTATAAGACCGGGGACCTGGCCAGGTTCCTTCCCGGCCGGGACATTGAGTATCTGGGCCGCATGGATCACCAAGTCAAAATCCGTGGGTTTCGCATTGAGTTGGGGGAGATCGAATCGGTGCTCTGTGAACATCCTTCCGTACGGGAGGCGGTCGTGCTGGCCCGGGATGATGCCGGGGGAGGCAAGCGGTTGATCGCCTATGTGGTCGCCGCCGGACCGCCGCCTTCGGTCAGGGAGTTGAGGGAACACCTGAAAAGGAAAGTACCTGATTACATGGTTCCAGCGGCCTTTGTCCCCTTGGCCAGGATTCCGTTGACTGGGAATGGCAAAGTCGATCGCAAGGCAATGCCGGAGCCGGAGTCAGACCGTCCCGATCTGGGGGGTGATTGGGTCGCACCCAGAAACAGGGAGGAGGAGGAGGTCTGTCGCATTTGGGGGGAGGTCCTGGGCGTGCAACGGATCAGTGTCCATGACGACTTCTTTGATCTGGGGGGGCACTCCCTGATGGTTTTGCGCGCGATCACTGCGATCAATGACCGTTTCAGTGCCGATCTGCAGCCGGTCGCGATGTTCGAGAACCGGACCGTCGCCAGCCTGTGCCCGCTCTTGGGGAAGGCGGAGCCCGGGGGCAAGCCGGTCCCCCAGCCCGGTCCCCCCCCCAACGGGCACCACCCCGGAGGGGGGCCGGATCCGGTTGCGTTGATCGAGGCCCGTCGGGGTGATCGGCGGGCGGATCCGGGATGCCCCTACCGGATGAGGACCTCCTGGATCTGCGAGCGGCTGCTGGCCCCCTTGTATCGGCTGGGAGGTGGTCGGATCCGGTCATTGCTGCAAATGATCATCCTGAAGCTGGAGGGAGGTGAGTTGTTCACCGTCACCCTGAGAAAGCTGTATGCCAGCCTTCACGACCTGCACGTCGGCGACTACACCGAGGGATGCTTCGACCTCAACCGGATGCAGTCGAGGACGAGGATTGGAAGATACACTTCCATATCCCCGACCGTTGTCCTTCAAAGCGCCGATCATCCCAGAAACACTGTCTCAACCCATGCGATTTTCTATCACCCGGCATTTGGTTTCACCAAGGGCTATGAGTTGCCCCGGATGAAGGTGGAGATCGGCAACGACGTGTTCATAGGATTCAATGCTGCAATTCTCTACCCGACCAAGAAGATCGGGGACGGCGCGGTGATCGCCGCGGGCAGCTTTGTGATCGAAGACGTGCCACCCTATGCCATCGTGGGGGGATATCCCGCGAAGGTTCTCCGATACCGATTCTCAAAGGAGAAAATCGACCAACTCCTGAGGTCCCGGTGGTGGGAGGCGTCTTTGGAGGAGTTGGAGCCAGTCCGCGATCAGTTCGCCGTTCCGCTGGAAGGTGACAGGATTCGCTAGGGACCCACCCGGGCCGTCATCCGACGGCGGATGGTCTTCGAGATGCCAGATCCAGACGGATTGCATCCCGCTTCGCACGACCGGTTCATGAACACAAGTGATGATCTGGAGGGCAGGGTGACCGCTGCCTCTGGGCGTGCCATCAGGACTGGGTTGACATTCGGGGTGCTCGCCCATTATTGGGGTTGCCTCCGTTCGTTGCCGAACACTTTGCGATTCAATCTCAAATACTTTCCCCTCAAAGTTGCGTTGAAATTGCCGGTGCTGGTCTCGCATCGGGTCCTGTTGAAGAAGCTGTCGGGCAGCGTGGAATTGGGCGTGATCAGGAGGGGAATCGTCCGGATTGGGTTTGGAGATGTCCCACTCTTTGATTCGCGGGGCTCCAAGTCGGTGTTGATCATCAACGGGACTGTCCGCTTCAGGGGTTCCGCCAAGATCGGTCCCGGTAACAAGTTGGGGATCGATGGGGAACTGGTGGTTGGCGATGGGTTTTCCATGACGGCCTTCAGCCTGATATCGGCGAGGAAAAGGATCAGCATTGGCAGGAATGTGATGGTTTCGTGGGAGGTCTCGATCTTTGACCATGACTGGCACGACATCTGTGATCGCAGTGGGATGGTTCTCAATCCGGCAAGACCTGTGGACATCGGCGACGATGTATGGGTCTGCTGTCGGGCGCTGATCCTAAAGGGGTGCAGAATCCCCGACGGTGTGATCATCGCCGCCGGGACGACGGTGGCGAAATCGATTGATCGCGGCAACGCGATCATCGGCGCGGATGGGGGGCTGAGAGTGCTCAAGGAGGATGTTTTCTGGAGGAAATGAATGTCACATTTTGTTCCCATTGATCCCCCCGCCGTGTCGTGTAAGGATATTCCCGCAAGGTCGGGGAGGAGCTCCATGCCCGGAGAGGTGGATGCCATCCCGAGCGACCTGTCGAGGACCCTTCCCGGGTCCATGGCCGGTCCGCTTGGGGAGGGCGACGGTCCGCGGTCATCCGGGCCCGTATCCATCGGAATTCTGGGGACCCCTGTGAGTTGTGGTAATCGCGGAGTCATGGCACTGGGCGCCTCGCTGGTGAACCTGTGTTCCCTGGCCTCAGGAGGCGGCCGCGTGGCCCTCCTTTTCGGCAACCGGGATGGGCAGGGTGCATGGATGCGAATCGGCGGCGAGCCCAGGTTGGTGCCCGTCGTTCATAGTCGGATGTCCCTGCGAACGCATCCGCGACATCACTTCCTATGGATCCTTGGAATGTCTTTGACCTATCGTCTGGTGCATTGGAGGCGGCTTCGGAAGCTGATTGCCGGGGCGACCCCGTGGATCAGGGTGGTGGAGGAGGCCGATCTGGTGGGGGATATCCGTGGAGGGGACAGCTTCAGCGATCTCTATGGCATGCGGAGATTTGTGACAGGTTTTCTGACCGCATGGACGGTGGTGTTGATCAAGGGTTCCATCGTCCAGTTTCCACAGACCTATGGTCCTTATGAGAGCCGGATTGCCCGGTGCCTGGCGCGGTATCTACTGCGGCGGTCTTCGGTCGTCGTGGCCCGGGATCGGCAAAGTCGCAAAGTGGCGCAGGACCTGTTGGGTCCCGCCAGGGAGGTTCTCCTGAGCCCGGACGTGGCGTTTTGCCTGGAGGCGGTCCGGCCCCCACAGGTGGAGACGGTCCCGGAGCTCGCGGGTCCGATTCCGCCGGCGACAATCGGTCTCAACGTCAATGGGTTGATGTTTCATGGCGGGTACAACCGCAACAACATGTTCCGGCTAACGTTGGAGTACCCCGTATTCCTCCGCTCGCTTGCGATCCGCCTGTTGCAGGAATCCACGGCGGATCTGCTGCTGATCCCCCATACCTTTGCGGCGGCTGGGAATGTCGAAAGCGACAATCAGGCTTGCGTGGAGCTGCGAGCGGGTCTCCCTCTGGAATTCCAGTCACGGGTCCGCGTTGTCGTCAGGGAATATGACCAGCATGAGATCAAGGGCGTCATTGGAATGGTCGACTTCATGATTGGTTCCCGCATGCACGCCTGCATCGCCGCACTCTCCCAAGGCGTGCCCTGTGTCGGCGTCGCCTACAGCAGGAAATTCCTCGGCGTGTTTGAATCGGTGGGGATGGCAGATTGGGTGGTTGATGGGCGGGAGGTCGGCAATGAGGAGGCCATCAGCCGTATTCTGGAGCTTTACCGGCGACGTGAGGCCGTCCGCGGCCCGCTTGCCATCGAGGCCGCGCGCACCCGGTCGGAACTGGCGGCTGTTTTCGGCAGGATCTTAAGCCAAACCATCCGAAGCGATTGAGGCAAGGGCCTGTTCCGGACCGTATTCGTTTCATTGGGGGATACGCGGTCAGTCGGAGGGGAACTCTATCTGTTTGGATACCGTGATCGACTCATTTGCAAACGTTGCGGACGTCGTCGCCTGGCGTCTCTGTGTGGGGTGCGGGGCTTGCGCCCCCACTTGTCCACAAGCCCGGATCAGCCTGTCGGACCGCGTCTCCGAAGGATGGCGCCCAGAGGTCCGGCCGGGGGATTGCGGGGTTTGCACTGCCTGTCTGGACGTTTGTCCGGGACTCGGTTCGCCCGCCCCCGTTCTGGCGGCTACGGCTGCCCCTGCCATGCCAGGGATGGAGGGATACGGGCCTGTCCTCGAGATTTGGGAGGGACACGCGGGGGATCCGGAGATCCGGGCGCAGGGTTCTTCCGGTGGCGCTTTGACGGCGATCGCCCTCTACGGTGTCGAGGCGGCCGGGATGAATGCGGTGGTGCATATCGGGCAGGATCCTCAAAACGTATTCCGGAATCGGACTTTTTTCAGCCGAAACCGGATGGAATTGCTCTCACGCACCGGCTCCCGATATGCACCGGCCTCGGTGTGTGATTGTCTTCGGGACCTCGAATCCGCTGCGGGGCCGGTGGTTTTCATCGGGCAACCTCTGGAGATCAGCGCACTGCGGAAGGCCGAGCGACTTCGACCGCAGATCCAAAGCCGGATCGGTGTCGCCCTGTCGTTTTTTTGCGCGGGTTCACCGGCGATGCTGGGGACGCTTGCCCTGATTGAGAGGCACGGGGTGAATCCCCGGGAGGTGGAGTCAATCCGGTATCGGGGTCAGGGCTGGCCTGGACATTTCCAAGTCACCCGCTCCGGGCAGGTCGAGCCCGCCATCCGACTCACCTATCGTGAATCCTGGGGTTTTGTTCAATCTTATCGACCTGCATCCGTTCATCTTTGGCCCGATGGGACGGGAGAGGATGCGGACATTTCATGTGGTGACCCGTGGTATGAGCAACCAAAGACCGGCGACCTTGGATCGTCGCTCGTCGTGGTCCGAACCGAGCGTGGGCGGGATATCGTGCGGCGGGCCATGGCCGCAGGCTACCTGAGCCTGACGCCGGCCGAGCCTTGGAAATTGATCAAGTCACAGGAAGGGCTGGTCAGAAAGCGTGGGGCGGTCTGGGGCAGGCTGTTCGCCCGGCGGGTACTTGGACTCCCGGTCCCTCGTTTCCCGGGGCGGCACCTTTTCAAGAGTTGGTGCCGGCTACCGTTCACCGAAAAGGTCCGATCGACCCTCGGAACAGCCCGCCGGGTGCTATCCCGCGGTCAGCGACGTCCGCTTGATGTCAGCCGCATCCCCACCACTGACCAGTATCTTCAGGCGGTCACGGCGGTCCCCCACACCTCCGGTCCACCCGTCGCTTCGGCCGATCAATGAGCCCCCAGCCCCCATGTCCATCCCGGACCAACACCCGCCGTTCCCCCTGGCGTCGGCGGCGTTGGTTTCTCGGGGGACTGAGCGTGTTGCTGGTCGCGATGGTGGTGGCCGTTGGCCGGGCCCAAAACTTTCTGGCCGCCAGCAAGCCTGTCCCCGCCCGTTATCTCGTGGTCGAAGGCTGGCTGCCGGATTATGCATTGGAGGCAGCCGTGAGGGAGTTTCGGGAGGGCGGTTATCGGCATGTCTATACCATTGGAGGTCCGCTACGTCGCAGTCATGGATCCGGCGCCTGGAAAGATTATGCGACGGGTGCCGCAGCCACGCTCCGCAGCCTCGGGTTGTCCTCCAATGAGGTGACTGCGGTCGCCGCCCTCCCGACAAACCGCAACCGAACCTACCTTTCCACCGTGGCGCTCCATGACTACTGCGTGGGCAGTGGTATCAGCCTGGATTCTGTGAACCTGGTATCGCTTGGCGTCCATTCCCGTCGTAGCCGCCTGTGTCTCCAGCGGGCCTTGGGCAAGGATGCCAAGGTCGGGGTGATCGCGGTCGAGAACCTGGATTATGACCCGGGTCGGTGGTGGGGATATAGCGAGGGAATCAAGGAGGTTGGTGGGGAGACTCTGGCTTTTGCCTATGCATGGTTGTCGATCGATTACGGGAACTGACCTCAAATGATCACACGGAAATCAATCCTGCCTCAGATCCCGCACTTCCGGGCTTTGGCTCTCCTCGGCTCCGGACTCTCGGCTGCGCTCGGGGCGGGTGCCGCGGACAACGCATCCCCGCCCGGGCCGGGCCCGACGGACAACCGCAATGTCCCGGTGATTCCGTCGCGTTCTGATGTGACGGGTGGGGCTGGAGCAGACACATCCGGGGTGGCTCCCCTGATTCCTTGGTGGCAGACAAATCAGCCTCCTTCCCGACTGGTGACCGGGCCGCAGATCGGGACTGAAGTGTTTGGGGGACTGACCGCCACCCCGGAGACCAATTATCAACTTGGCAATGTCGGGCGGCTCCCCCCTCCGGCAGGACTCCGGTGGGGTTGGGTGAATGCCCACCCTTTCCTGGGTTACGGTCTCACTTATGGCACCGGCCTGTTGTCCGGGCCCGACCGAAAGGAGGCCACGCTCATCCAGACGGTCTCGCCCGGGTTGAGGTTGGAACTGGGCCGTTCGTGGCAGGTTGCTTACACCCCGAGCCTGGTGTTCTATGAGTCCAGCCAATTTCGGGACACGGTGAACCAGTCGGTCCAGTTGGCGGGTGCGGGTGATTGGGTGGGGTGGCATTGGCTGGCGTCCGATGACTTTGCCAAGACCGACAGCCCCCTGGTTGAGACCGGCAGGCAGACCCGGCAAACATTCAACTCAACCCATCTTGGCGGCAGCCGGGGATTGAGTCGGGACTGGACCCTGGATCTGGGCCTCTCCCAATCGCTGCGTTGGGCTGCGGGATTCAACAACACCTATTCCTGGTCTACACTGGACTCCGTCTATTACAACCTGCGCCCGAACCTATCTGCGGGTCTGATCACCGGATTTGGCTATGACCTGATTGATCCCGGGGTGGACATGTGGAGCGAGCGGGTGAGCGGCGGCATCCGGGGCGGAATCGGATTGAGGCTCAGCTATGCCATCAATGGGGGAGTGGAGTTCCGCCAACCTGTCAGCCCGGGCACGCCGACCCGCATTTCGCCAATTGCCGATGTCAGCGTCAATTATCAGGCAACCCACACGACCGGTCTGGGCCTTCGCTTCACCAAGTCGATGAGTCCGTCCTACGGAAGTGGGCAGTTCAGCGACTCGGCAACGTTGGAAGGATCGGTGAACCAGCGGATATTGGCCCGATTGAATCTCCTGTTGACCGGCGGCTACCGATGGGAGGACCTGCGCAGCACGATCGGGACTGACCAGGTGCAGCAAACGAGCGACTACCGGTTTGTCCGGATCAGTTTCTCGACCCAGTTCCTTCGGCGCGGTTCCGCCGCCGTGTATTTCATGTTAAGCAAGAATGACTCCACCCAGGCGGCACTCTCGTACTCCAGCCGTCAGGTGGGATTCAACATGTCCTACGGTTTTTGATTTCAATGCAGTGCCTTGTCAGGTGGTTCATGCGGTTTTTCCATTAATCTTATGTCAAACAAATTGTCTGGCTCCACGGCCATGGCCGGAGCGTTGCATCGGTGGTCTTCCATCAGGGATCCGGTCCGCGTTTGCGGGTTGGCCTTCTTGCTGTTGCTTCTGGCGGGTTGCGGCACCACGGGTCACCTGACCGCCCCCACCGCAGAGGACGCGGCTCCGTTCGCCGACGGAGCCATTCAGGTGGGGGACGTCGTCAAGGTCACGTTCCCGGGCGCCGCAAATCTCAATTTCACCCAGCAGGTCCGGGTCGATGGCATCCTGAGTCTCGACCAATCACGGCAGATCCTGGTTGTGGACAAGACTTCCCAACAGGTGAAGGAGGAACTGCTGACGCTTTTTGGGCCGGAGCTCATCATCAAGGAGGTGAACGTGATGGTGGAGTCCGCGGGATTCCCGATCTACGTTTCCGGGGCAGTGCTCCGGCCAGGCAAAGTCGTAGCCAATCGTTCCATGTCGGTCTTGGAAGGGATCATGGAGGCCGGCGGGTACGATTCGAACCGGGCGAATCTGAAGAAGGTGCAGGTGATCCGTCAGGAGAAAGGGGGCCAGAAGAACCTCGTGATCGACTTGGACGAGGTCCTCAGGAACCCGAGTTCCCGTGCGTTCCACCTCCGTCCGAAGGACAGTGTGATCGTGCCCGAACGGCTGTTGTTCTGATCGGACAGGGGTCACCGGAACCGGGAGCGTTGTCACGACGCGAGTTGGGGGGATTGTCGGACTGCATTACACTCTTGATCCAAGGTTATCACATTGGGATTGAATGTGTTGTGTTACAATCATTGTCCTGGCGAGATATTCCCGTCCGGAACTCCTTACGGTCTGAAGGTCTACCTTCCATGTTTGAGGGTCGCGTGTTCAGGAAATACGTGGATCCAACCTGTTTGCTGTGTGAGGGATGGAGTGTGCCGTCAGCGGCGCGGCATGGGCTGTGCTTGCAGGGGCATCAGTGGCGTCGGTCGATGAGTTCGTGAAGAAAGATTCGAGACGACGTCGAAACAAAAGTCGAAAGGACAACCCATTGTGAAGACATTCAATTACGCCCTGTGCGCGACCGCCCTTCTGGCGTCGTCAACGGTGGCAAAGGCCCTGACAACGGACACGTTGCAGGATTTGGTGAACACCTCAGGATCGCTTTCGATCGGTGACAAGACCTTCAGCGGTTTTGGTTATGTTGCCTCCGGCCTGAGCGGATTCGACGCCAGCAACATCCAGGTGACGGCATCCCAGGTGGGAGGGGTGTATTTTCTAACTTGGGGTGGGAGTATCGCGCTGGTGAGTGGCGGTTTTGCCACCGCCGATCTCCTCCTCAATTACAATGTGACGGCGAATCCCGGTTCAATCACCATGATTGACCAATCGTACACGGGATCAGCGCAGCCTAATGGAGGAGCGTTCCTCGCGGTTGATGAGACGGTCTTGGTCGGGACATCGGTGGTCGCGAACAGTCACCTGCAGGTGGGCGATCTCAGCGACCCATTCGCCGAGACGGGTGACAATCTCAACGTCAACCCTTCCCAGCATTTCCTATTGGTCACCAAGGATATCGGAATGGGCCTTATCAATGGTGGTTTCGTTACCATCTCCCAAGTGCAGCAATCCTTCCATCAAAACGCGGTCCCGGATGGTGGTACCACGGCGGCCATGCTGGGATTGGCGCTTGTGGGAATTGAAGGCATGCGGCGGAAACTGCGCCACTGAAGATTGGTTCCGGTCCAAATTCACTTCAGAAGAAATCGAAGGGGGGCAG
>JANYCC010000041.1 GCA_025360495.1 Verrucomicrobiota bacterium
TGCAGGCGGAGCGGCGAGGCGGGCACGTCCGGCAGGTGAACTTCCCGCAGTTCGATCCCGAGCCTTCGCAACACTTCGAGTGTCGCAGCGTTGTTGGTGCGGTTGCCGTCCTTTTCCAAATCCGCTTTCAAGTAACCGACCCGGAGTCCTTTCAAGCCGCGTCGGGTGTCGAATCCGAACGGGGCCGCCACCGCCGCCAGATCCTTTCCGTCGGGCCCGTCGATGGCGTGAAGCACCAATGCGCAGTCTTCCGCGGTGCGCGCCAGGGGCCCGAGCTTGTCGAGCGACCAGCAGAGCGCCATCGCCCCGGTGCGGGGGACGCGTCCGAAGGTGGGACGCAAACCGGTGACGCCGCAGACGGTGGCCGGGGACACAATGGATCCCAGGGTTTCCGAACCGAGGGCGAATGGAACGAGCCCGGCTGCCACGGCTGCGGACGAACCGGCGGACGAACCGCTGGAACCGTGTTCCGGATCCCATGGATTACGGGTCAGGCCGCCAAACCAACGGTCACCCATCGCGAGTTCGCCGAGGCTGAACTTGGCCACCAACACAGCCCCCGCGGCATCGAGGCGTTCGATCACGGTGGCGTCCTGATCCGGAATCCGATTGGTGTGCAATGAGACCCCCCAAGTCGTGGGGATGCCGCGGGTGTCGAGGAGATCCTTCGCCCCATAGGGAATACCGTGCAACGGCCCGCGCCAATGGCCGGCGCGCAATTCCGCATCGGCGCGCCGTGCCGACGTCAGGGCGCGGTCGCGGGTGAGCGTGACCACACAATGGAGCGCGGGGCCGAGTCGTTCGAGTCGTTCGAGGCTGAGTCGCGTGAGCTCTTCGGAGGTGATCTGGCGCGAACGGATCAGGGCCGAAAGTTCCGCGACCGACAGCCAGGCGAGTTCGTCGGGAGGGGCGGGGCGTCGGATCCCCTTGGGCGGATCCCAATGGTAGCGCGTGCGGTCATGCACGGCATGGATGCCGGGTCCCACGGGATTGAAAACCAGCGCCGGCGCCAGGTCGTCCGGCAGGGGGACGGCATGGAGCCTGAGGAAATCGCCGCGCAATTCGCCCACGGTTTTGGCGGCCTGGGTGCGTTCGGATTCGGTCAGTTCGAGGCCTTGGACGCGTGCGGCGGCGGCGAGGTCGTCCGGGGAGACGGGGCCACTGTCGGCGGCCAGGACGGTGCGGCCGAGGGCCAGGGCGAGGAGGATCAGGGCGGTGCGCATGGGACGGTGACGGTCGTGATCGCACGGGCCGCGGTGGGTTGCAATCGGTGGTTTCGGTGGAAGGGTAGCCGACGAGGTACGAGGCGGATCCGGGAGGCGGGGCGGGGAGATTGATGATTTTGGATTGGCGATTGGGGATTGATGATTGGGGGACGGCCCCGTAGCCGACGAGGTACGAGGCGGACCCCGGCAGGCCTGCCAGACACTTCCAGAAAATGAACCACGGATGTCACGGATAACACGGATACAGACTGGCAGCCTTTCGAGCTGATCCGCGTCCTCCGTGTTCTTTCGTATTTCGTGTGTTTCGTGTGTTTCGTGGGCATGGCATCTTCTTCCCGGGGTTGATGGAGGGACTCGTGTGATCGTGGGACTCGTGTAACTCGTCCCTCCGGGGGTGGGTGACTCCCGCCCCGGGTTTGTCCTGCGTATGGTGCCATTTGATTATATCCGCGGCGCGGTCCATCTCCCGGCGGCGGGGTTGTGGCTGGATGCCCATCACCGGATCGGCGCGGAGGAGACGGTGTTCGTTTCCCACGCGCACAGCGACCACACGGGGGCGCACGCCCGGGTGTTGTTTTCTGCTCCGACCCAGCGGCTGATGCGGGCCCGGATTGGCGGCGAACGACAGGAACAGGTGTTGGAGTTTGGACGGCGTTATGAAGGCGCCGTCCTGGGACTCCGGGATCCCGTGAGGGCCCTCACCCTGCTGCCCGCCGGTCACATCCTGGGGTCGGCGATGTCGTTGGTGGAGACCGATGCCGGTTCATTATTATATACGGGGGATTTCAAGTTGCGCCCCGGTCTCTCGGCCGAGGTGTGCGAATCGCGGCCCGCGGATGTCCTGGTGATGGAGACCACCTTTGGCCGCCCGAAGTATGTGTTCCCGCCGACGGCCGAGATCCTGGAGGCGGTGGTGAAATTCTGCCGCGACTCGATCGAGCGGGACGAGGTGCCCGTGTTGCTGGGATATTCCTTGGGCAAATCGCAGGAAGTGCTGGCGGCGTTGGGCGCGGCGGGTCTGCCGGCGATGTTGAACGAGTCGGTGGCAAAGCTCACCCGCGTGTACGAGGCACTGGGGCAAACTTTTGGCAAGTGCGCCGCATGGGATCCCGACGCGGCCCGCGGGCACGTGGTGCTGGCGCCGCCGGGGGCCGGTCTGCCCGCCCTGCGCCAACGTCTGGGCCGGTCAAGGGTCGCGGTGCTGACGGGTTGGGCCGTCGATTCCAGTTGCCGGTACCAGTATCGGGCGGACGCCGCCTTCCCGTTGAGTGATCACGCGGATTTCGCGGACCTGGTCGCGCTGGTGCGGCAGGTCGGACCTAAGAAGGTGTTCACCCTGCATGGATTTGCCGCGGAATTCGCGTCGCACCTGCGGTCCTTGGGATATGACGCCGCGGCATTGGGCGAGCAGGAGCAACTGGAACTCCGACTGTAGGACCCGGGAACCGAAACCACGGATTTCACGGATTCCGCGGATCACGGAGCAGGAGGCTGCCTATCCGCGGCGATCAGGCATTCCGGCCGGTGGGTGGGTCACTTCCCGCAGCAGGACTTATACTTTTTCCCGCTACGGCAGGGACACGGGTCGTTGCGCCCGACCCGCGGTGTGACCCGGACCGGCCGGGATTTTTCCAATGCGGCGCTCGCCTCGCTGACGATGTCGCTCGAGACCCCGGGAGTGCCGGGGGGAGGGACATTGAGGCCGGGATCCGCGCCGCTGGTGTCGCCGCCGAACGCGCTGGCGGACTGGTGGGACTGGAGCTTGGGCAGGTTCACCAGAAACTGCTCGAAAGCCATGAGGCTGGAGGCGCTGCGAAAGATGTTATGGCAGATCTCGGTCTTGATGTTGACCATCAGTTCGGAGAACAGCTTGAACGCCTCGGCCTTATACTCGATCAGCGGATCCTTCTGCCCATAGGCGCGCAGACCGATCGAGCTGCGCAGGGAATCCATGGAGTAAAGATGTTCCTGCCACAACCGGTCGATCGCCGTGAGGATGGTGTAACGCTCGACGGAGGCCAGCGCCTCGGGACGTTCGAAGCTGATCTTTAGGTCGTAGGCCCCCCGGATCGACTGGCTCAGGTGGTTGACCAGGGCGTACTGGCCCTCCTTGAGCCCGTCGTAGAGGGAACCGGCCACCGGCAATTCCCGCGCCGTGGTGGCGACCCGCTTCAATTCGTCCTCGGTCATGCCCACCGGGAAATTCAGGTTCACCCAGTCGGCCAGGCTGCGGAAATTCCATTCGGAGGAATCCGTGTCCGAACTGGTCGACTCGTCCACCTTGTGGAGCACGACCTCCTCGACGATGTCCATGAGGCGGTCCCGGACGTCGTCGGAACGGATGATCTCATTGCGGAAGCCGTACACGACTTCGCGCTGCTTGTTCATCACGTCGTCGTACTCGAGCACGCGCTTCCGTTGTTGGAAGTTGTGCTGTTCGACCCGTTTCTGGGCCTGTTCGATGGAACGGTTGAGCAGCGGGTGCTCGAGTTCCTGGCCTTCCTCCAGCCCCATCCGTTCCATGTACTTCGCGATCTTCTCGGACCCGAAGAGACGCATCAGGTCGTCTTCGAGCGAGATGAAGAAGTGCGAGGAACGGATGGGGCTGGAGGAAGGCCAGGAACTCGAGCACCCGCTGCTCAACCGTTCCATCGAACAGGCCCAGAA